>CAUJGS010000035.1 GCA_963170185.1 Bdellovibrionota bacterium | reverse complement strand
CGCATGATCTCGAACTTCCCGTAAAAGGAAAAGTCACAGAAGCCGTAAAAGGCGGATACCGCGTCGAGGTTCAAGGTAAACGCGCGTTTTGTCCGTTCTCTCAAATCGACCTTCGCGCTTCAAGTGATCCACAGGACTATATTGGAAAGACTTTCGACTTCATTATCACGCAGCTTGAAAGCCGCAACATGGTCGTCTCGCGCCGAAAGCTTCTCGAGCTTCAACGCGCAGAGGGTGAAGGCGCATTCATGCTTTCACGTAAACCTGGCGACCGCCTAAAGGGCCGCATCACTCGCCTCGAGACCTTCGGAGCGTTCTGTCTCCTGGAAGACGGTGTCGAGGGACTGATTCCGATTTCTGAACTAGCGTGGGGACGCACGCAACATCCGGCGGAAGTCGTTCGCCAAGGCCAAGACGTCGAAGTCATCCTGATGCGTGTGTCCGAAGAAAACGATCGCCTCCGCGTAGCGCTTTCGCTGAAACAAGCCGGTGGCGAGGGCGATCCATGGTTGAAAGTTCCTGTGAACTACCCTGTCGGGTCGATTCACGAAGGCACGGTCGAGCGTAAAGAGACCTACGGGCTCTTCGTCAACCTTGGTCCAGGTGTTTCAGGCCTCTTACCACGCTCGAAGTGGCGCGACCTCACCGAAGCTTCTAGTTTTGAGAATAAGAAGCGCGGCGATACGCTGAAAGTTATGGTTTCCGAGATTCAATTCGAAGAACATCGTCTGACCCTGGCACCGCCTGCCGAATTGGACGACGGCGCATGGCGCTCACACGCGGGCGGCGCCAAGGCCAAAGGTATGGGAACGTTTGCAGATCTCTTCTCGCAAGCGCAGAATAAGAAGCGATGACACCGAGAGAGCCTCCAAAAATTTATAAAAAGGCTCTCAACATTGAAACTCACAAAATTGGATCGGACGAGCGCAAGGTCGCTCGTCCCATTACCTTCACGCCATTTGCCTCAAAAGAACCTTGCACGGCCAGGTGCCAGTTTTGTTCGGAAGCCTTGATCTACAAACATGCCACGCAGCTCTCCGCAAGCCTTCGACCAGGTCTCGACTATTTTAAGCAGCTCTCCCAAGCTTTCAGTTTCGTAGGAAACATAGCAAAAGGTCTCTCCCTATCGGGACTCGAAGCCTCTTCAAATGAGGATTGGCTCTTGGGCGTGCTCGATGTGGCGACCGATGCCGAGCATCGGTTCGGCCGCTTTGAAGACCGCGTGATCTATTCCAACGCCACAGGGTTTTCCCGAAAGCGCGCCCTCGAACTTCTTAAAGCGCTACAGAAGTTCGATCTCACCCGAGCCGAGATCTCACGCCACAGCCCAGTTGAAATCCGCAATCAGGCGATCATGCGTTTTCGCGACGGAATCGCGGTCAAAGAAAACGCGGTTTTCGAAAGCTCTGTTCGACTTGCAATGGACTACATCCCCGTAAAAATGGTCTGCGTGATTCAAGAAGGCGGCGTCGCAGACGAGGCGGATCTCAATCAGTACCTGGCATGGGTTCAAAATCTTGGCGTACGAGAAGTCGTGTTTCGCGAACTCTCCAAAATTCACGACCTCTACAAAACCAACTCCACTTCCAAGTACGTCGAGAGGACACGTGTCCCGATCGAGAGAATCCTCGCTCATGCTTTGCAAAATGAATCCGCGTTTGAATACCTCGAACGAGTTGATGGCTACTACTATCAAAACCATCGCTTCTTGTGGAAAAACGAAATCGAGGTCGTCTTTGAAACGAGCGATTACGAAATCATGAAGCGCCTGCACGCCAGCGACACGATCTACAAATTTGTTTTTCACGCCAATGGAAACCTCACAGCCGACTGGGACCCCGGCCATCAGATACTTTTAGCAGGAAACGCATCATGAACCTCCGTCCTAGTTGGATTCTTCTCCAAGACGAACCCTCAACGCTTTCCGACGATATTCGAGTCCTTGATCTATATAAGGGGCGCGATATCGGCTGGGTCTCGCAAATGAACTTTCTTTTAGACGAGTACGCCAGCGAGGGCATGACCGTGCTCGATCCCTTTGCCGGACTCGGGACGACCCTCTTGGCCTCTGGCCTTCGCGGCTTGACGACGAAAGGTTTTGAGATCGAGGCGACCCGTGTAGAGCTTGGCAATCGCCGCCTACAGGAAGCTGGCGTCAGTCAGCACGCGGAAATCCTACATGCCGACTCTCGAAAAATGCCACTCATGCGAGAGTCTATCGATTTGATTCTCACCTCGGTCCCTTATTTCGGCGCGGAACGAAGCGCCGACGAAGGATGGACGAAAGCATCCGGGCAGCTTTATTTCAGTCGCGTGTACGAAGAGTACCTGGCACTTTTAGAGGACGTCGTCACCGAAAGCGCAAGAGTCCTAAGAAAAGATCACCTCGCTGTGTTTGTCGCCGAAAACGTGATGACCAAAGAAGGCGGCTTCTTCCCTGTCGCATGGGACCTGGCGCGGCTAATGGGAAAACACCTTCAACTAAAAGAAGAGCGGGTCTTAGTTTACCCGCATAACCTAAAAAATCTCGACCGCGAGATTCGACACGATTCGCATCAAACCGATCGGCGCCACGAGTACGTGCTTATCGGCTCAAAGCGTTTGTCCGACCTGGACGGCACAGCCAACGAGGCTTGAGAGTTTTTCTTTTGAAAGCTGAAGCTTGGCAGCAAGGCCAGGGTCCATCAGAAGCACAACCGAGCTTCCCATCGCAAACAAGCCCGCCTCGTCGCCTTTTTTAAGGTGAATCGGGTCGGCATCTTCGTACTCACCGCTTGCACGCTCGAGATCGGATCTCAACGAATCACGACCGTAACGAACCTTAAGGCCTTTTCTTCCGCTGGATCGTTTGGTCGAGTCAAAACGTGTGTCGAACGCCAGGCGGATCGCACCCACGTTCGTCGCAGCCACCATCACCATCGCAAATCGCTCGCCTTCGGCCGTGCGAAAGATCATCACCATACGCTCATTGATCGCATAAAGCTGATCGACGTTTTTCACGCTCCATTCGTTGACGGGCCAAAATGCTCCAGGAATGTGATGCACTTCCTCGAGGCTCGCATCAAACGGTACATGCACGCGGTGGTAGTCGGTCGGACAGAGGTAGTAAGTGACAAACGCGCCGTCCTCGAAAAGCGAACCCAGCTCTCGACTCTTAAGCAAGGCCTCGGCTGTGTAGGTGATCCCTTTGACCTGAGTCAGACGCCCGGCTTTGATCACCCCTGCCTCGGCAATTTTGGAGTCACAGGGGTGAACAAACCCACGGCCAATGGGGCGCGCGTCCTCTTTAAGTCGTCGAATAAAGAGATCGCCGATCGACTCGTAGGCCTCAAGCGGTTTTTCAGCTTCGTCGAGGTTGATCTTATAGGCGTCAGCAAAGGCCTTCATCGAAGAAACTCGGAGCGATTCTGGAAGTTTTACGTGCATCATGCGTCCAACCCAATAGCTCAAATCGTCTTTTGGAAGGACCGGCATCACAGCCTGAAAAAATAAGTCACCTAGCATACTCATACCCCTAGCTTTTGCCATGCTACCCAACCGATGTCACTTGTGTTAAACTTGGCCTCTTATGAGTCAGCAGATTCGCGATTTGGAAGTCGGCCTTGATGAGGACTTAAAAGAGGTCCTAAAACGCCGATTCCCAAGCTATTCCAGCCATCGCATCCTCCGCCAAAGCGTCGATGCACGTCGATCTGCCCAGATTCCGCACTGGATCTACACGATCGAAGTCTTTGAAAACGGCGAAACTCCCAAAGAACCCTCCTACACCCCGGAAGCCGTTAAGTGGCCGTCGACTCGAAAAAAGCCTCTTATCATCGGCACCGGACCAGCCGGCCTTTTCGCCGCGGTTCGCTTGCTAGAAAGAGGGATCCCATCGGTGATACTCGAGCGCGGTTCACCTGGCGAAAAGCGCATCATGAAAATCAACCGCTATTGGCGATTTGGTGAACTTGATCCCAACAACAACGTTTGCATGGGAGAAGGCGGAGCGGGACTTTACTCCGACGGGAAACTGATCACTCGGATTAAGTCGCCACATATCCCGTATGTCATGGATCGCCTCGTGCAGTTTGGAGCCCCGGAAGAAATCCGCTGGCTTTCAAACCCTCATGTTGGCTCCGACAAGATTCGTCGGGTGATTCCAAAGATTCGGGAGTTCCTCTTAAAAGGTGGCTGCGAAATCCACTTCGATACACCGATGAAGGAACTCCTGACCGAAGTGGCGCCGGCAAAAGGTACGGACTCCCACGGCACTTCGCCCACACCTACTTCACCCGCACGCCGAGAGCGCGTGATCGGTGTTCGCGCGTACGACGGTCGCGAGTTTTACTCGGACCACGTCGTTCTCGCCACGGGCCATTCGGCCGAAGATGTGATTCGCAAGCTTCAAGAACAGGGCGTTTATATGGAAGGCAAGAGCTTCGCTCTGGGGCTTCGTATTGAACATCCGCAAGAAGCCATCAACAAGATCCAATACCGCAAAGCCTGGGACCATCCAGCACTTGGCGCCGCCAACTACCGTCTGGCGGATCACGACGATCGCACCGGGATTGGTGTCTACTCGTTTTGTATGTGTCCTGGCGGCTACGTGCTTTCCAGCGGAACCGAACCTGACGGCGTTGTCGCCAACGGCATGTCAAACTACAACCGTGGAAGCAAGTTCGCCAATTCCGCCATCGTGATCTCGGTGGACCACACCAAACGTTTTGGCCAAGACCTGTTTGGCGGCCTTAAGTTTCGTCGCGATCTCGAAAAACAAGCCTTCCAGGCTGTGCAAACTCATGTCGCAAAAAACGCCCTGCCGGATAAAATGAAACACGCGATCCCCGTACAACGGGTCGTGGATTTCCTAAAAGGCAAAGACGGCCCCTCGCTTCCGACAAGCTCACCAAGCGGTGTTGTGCCAGTGCGCCTCGATCAGATTCTTCCCAAAGATCTCACCGAGCGACTTCGTCATTCGTTGGAACAGTTCAATTCCAAGATGAAGGGCTTTATTTCCGAGGATGCTCAGTTTCACGGTGTCGAAAGTCGCACATCATGCCCGGTTCGTATCACACGTTCTAGCGAAGACTTCGAATCCGTCTCACACCACGGCCTCTATCCGGCCGGAGAAGGCGCTGGCTATGCCGGCGGTATTACCTCAGCCGCATGCGACGGCGTCCGCATCGCCGACCAGATCGCCGACTCTTAAACGTCGAGGGCCCATTGAAGGATTTTTGTGACATGATCCGTTTTTAGCTGGTGATGCGCTAGGATCAGGCGCAAGAACGTGAGGCCATCTTCCCGAGTCGAGAAGTTCACCAGTGCTTTGTTCTCCCGCTTTAAAACTTGGCGCACATGACGAGACCAATCTGGATCGTCTTCATAACGATCCACTTTTCCCGTCGCTTCACCACCACTTGCACGCACGGGTTTTTGCACCTGCACACAGATGTTCAGATATTCGGGCTCATGCAAAAGCTTAAGGCCCGGTTGTGACCCGATCCAGCTTACGACTTCGTCTCGGATCTTAAGTTTTTCTTCGACGATATCACCCAGCCCCGTAGTCCCGTGCTTTTTCCAAAGTCCCCATAGACTTACAATCTCGGGCCTTCGACCGCACTGCCATGAAAGGCGACCGCGGTCGTACAGGCGGCCAAGACCTTGTTCGTCCTCATCGCCCGACGACTCGTGAAAGAGGTACTCGCCGCCATGCACGTCATTGGCTTCCAGCAAAAGCCCTTCGTGGCGCGTGAGAATCACGCTGCATGTAAGATCCGCGCCAAAAAGTTTATGGGCGTCAAAGGTAAAGCTCGCCGCCTTTTCTAGACCCTTCACCATCTCACGCATACGCGGACTAAAAATCGCAGGTCCACCCCAAGCGCCGTCGACATGCACCGGTGTACCTTGCGAAGCTTCGATGATCTCGTCGATCGGATCAAACGCACCGAGCACCGTCGTTCCAAGTGTGGTGTTCACCATCAATGGCTCATGCCCTTCGGCTTTGACATCGCTGATCGCACGCCGAAGGCTTTCCGGCCTCATGCGACCGCGCGCATCTGTCTCTACGGTCACCAAGGAGTCCAGCCCAAGACCGAGTGCTAAGACGGCCTTCTCCAACGAGTAGTGCGCCTCGCGTGTCGAGAAGATCTTCCAATGTGGCCGATTCCCACGAGTTTTAAAGCCCTCGTCGGCAAGCTGCCTTGCCATATGAATGGCCATGAAGTTTGCGGCACTTCCGCCTGGCACCACCACACCGTCGTACGCATTTTCCCAGCCGATTTGTCGGGCCAAGGCGCGCACCGTCTCCATTTCGATAAGAGTGAACGGACCGCTGGCTTCGAAGGTCGCCATCGTCGTGCGTGATTCCGAAATCAGTTTTTCAATCTCCAAAACTTCCGAACGCACTCCCGAAAAGAGCTGGTTCATGAAATATGGCGACTGCGTATCGACGCGAAGATCCCGAAGACGATCCAAAAGCTTTTGATAGGCGTCGGCCTGAAGTCCGCTCTCGCGAAGCTCGAAATCCATCTCGTTTTTTAGTTCCTCAGGACGAGGAGTCGAAAATCGCGCCATAGTTTCCCGTTAGGAAACGAATCGCTTAACACCGAATCTACGGGCAATCGAGTGCTGAATGGCTTTGAGATCATCCAATTCAAGAAATAGCAGGTAGCCCGACACCATCGTGAGACTAAATATGAAAAGCCCCATCGTTGCCGCAATGCCAAGGTGCAGCGCCAAGCCCAAGAAAATCACCAAGCGGCGCGTCGCTTTGGGCCAAAACAGAACTGGAGCATAGACTTCAAAAAGTACCGTGCCCCAAGTCGCGATCCCGATCACAAGCGGTACGGACTTTAGAAAACTCAAATCCGATGTCATCAACTGCTCGTTCCCAAGCACCTTCCAAATGGCTGTTTGATCCCACCAATCGCCACCTTTGAGCTTTTCAAATCCGGTGTAGCCATAAATCAAGCTAAGCTGAATCTGCGAAATCCTAAGCCCCGCCGAGGTAAGCGTTCGCGACCACACAGGCTCGATCCAAACATCCGACTTGGCACCCGTCTGTTTTTTACGTTTGTAGGCTCTCCACGACCACACCTCGGTCGTGTCCATCAGGCAGAGCCCAAATAGCCAGAACGTCGACACGATATCCGCGCCGTAGACGATCGAAATATTACGCTGCATGAGCCCCACATGCGTGAGGAGCGCCAAGAGCGCAAGGAGTCTGGACGCCACAGGGCCACACGCCCCGATCAAAAGCCACACCAAGGCAATCGCCTGCAAGCCCTCCATCATATAGGCCTGAGCCAGCGATCTTGGATACCATTCAAGAAGGGGCTGGTGAAAGAGAGGCAAAATCTTTGTTGCGCCCTCCACCGGCACACCGCTGAGTTCGGTGTAATAGAGCTCGGTAAAAGGGATGCGCATGACGAGATTCAAAAGCAGCGTTGCACAGAACAAGATGCGAAACAGCGCCGCCCCGTGCGGATTGGCAAAACGATAAAAAAACTTGTCCAGCGTGGCGATCATGTCGATTCCTCACGGACACATGCATGCGTGGAACTTGGAAGATTCATCGGCTCGGCCATTTGCGAGAAGTCTTCCAACTCGCGATCCGTGCGCGCACGTTCGACGCTCTTGATCTGTCCGAACTTCTGACGAACAGTCACCTGCACGGCTTTTGGATTTTGCCTGCAGAGCCAAGGCACGAGATACAGCTCCAGACGCTGTTGATTGAGCGAAAAAAAGCGCATCGAAAAAAGACGACGATTGTAGCTATCGCTGTAACCAAATGTCTGACGACGCTCCGGCAGCAATTCCGGCTCGGTCTCAAAGTCTTCGCCGTCTGCGGTTTCTTCCAGAAAACTGTACTCGAGATAAAAAATAGGGCTCGGGCCTGGGGAAAAAAACTGCCAAGTCGTGTTCAACTGCAAGAGATTGGCATACGGAGTGAAGTAGCGCCCGAGCTCACGAATAAT
>CAUJGS010000034.1 GCA_963170185.1 Bdellovibrionota bacterium | reverse complement strand
AAAACGCGGCTTTTTGATGCTCTCTTTCTCAAAGGACAATCGCGAGACCCCATCTCTCGTCGAGTCCTTTGCATCGTCTTTCATGGGAAAGGCGACAGCTATGAGGCGTTTCGCGATATCTCGCGCGAGATAGGGATTCCTACCTACGATTTTCTTTTGCTGAATGGCCCGATGCGGTTTGCTGATGGCTTTAAGTGGATGCACGACGAGCCTCGACACGAGACTTCGTTGGCGATCGTTCGAGACCAACTATTTGCGCTTCTCGAAGAGCTAAAGTCGGCGGGATTTCGCACGGAAAATATCGTGCTTCTTGGGCATTCGCAGGGTGGTCGGGTTGCGGCGGATTTGGTGATGAACTCTCCGGATCGATTCAAAGCGCTGGTCGCCGTTTCGAGTTACGTCGGGTTTTTTAAGGGATGGAATTTGCCTGAAGCGAAGGAAGAGACGGGCGCATGGAAAACGCCGTGGCTCTTCACGCATGGAACCTACGATCGGGTGATTCGTCCGCGGGAAATTCGACAAGATATCCGAGAACTTTCACGTGGGCACATTCCGCTGACGTACAAAGAGTTTCGTAAAGGGCATGACTTCGATCATGAGACGGAGCTTCCCTATATCCGCAGTTGGTTGACAGAGCATGCGCCGCAATTGACGGCGCAAATGCGAGGTCAGCTTCGTGGCTTGAAGGCTGTTAGAAGGCCCAGCCTCCGGACTGAAAAACCCGCGCGAAGAAGATCTGAAGTGCGAAGCCGATCCCGAGAGCTAAGCCGGTAAGGACCTCTGGCAATCTTTTAAAGTGCGGCTTCGCCTGTGCGAGCTTTTGCAGGAAGCTTTCTTTTTCTAACCACATCCATGTTGCGAGCGGATAGATCATGAGTGCGTAGCGCACGGTCGAGCGCCACATTGCTTGGTTGTGCGAAATCAGCGTGACGGCGCTTAGGACGCAAACCAGCTCCCATTCCTTTCTTCGGGCGAGCCACGTGATTAGCGCGATGCTCAGAAGCAGAACAGAAAGCGGGAGCAAGCCGAAATCCACCCAATAGAGAAGAAACCCGAAGTCGCGCGAGATCAGCATGGCGCCGTTTTCTAGTTTGAGACCTTGAAAAAAAACGGAGGCAGCGTAGGTGAGGCCGTTTCCGAAATGTCCTTCGGGCATCTGGAAGACGCGTTGAGCTTTCAAAAAGAAAAACGGATCATCGGTGCGAATCCAGTAGTAGAGTAGGAATCCGCCGAGCCCGACGGCCGTGCCTAAGACTTCCTTACGTCTGAGCAGGGCGAGTGACGCGAATGCCGCTCCGGTCAGGCGAAACCAAGGTGCCGCGGCCAGAAGTAGCGTCAGAAGAAAAGATTTAGCGGGCGCGGAGATGCAAGCGAGAAAGCGTTCAAGTTTCCAGGCTTGTGCGCGAGGCGAGCTATGGAGCGTGAAAAGAAGAATGCACAGTGTGAGCAAGAGAAAGATCATATCGGAGTAAGCGGTGAGGGCGAAGTACCCCATCGGGTTTGAAAATACGATGAACCACATTCGTTTGCTTGAAAGTCCCCAGCGCTTCTCGGAAAGGGAGACGAGAATCCAGTTTGAGAGCCCAAATGAGAGAGTGTTTAGGACAAGCCCATAGAAGGAAAACACCATCATCCATTTGACGTAGATATCAAACGAGCGAAACGCGTAGTAGGTGAGGTCGGTCAGTCCTCCAAGAATCCACGAGTGTCCGGGCGGGAAGACGAAACTCTGAGGTAAAAATCCGTGCCCGCTCATGGCGATCGTGCCGTACCATCTTGTGTCCCATTGATTGAACGACATGACCCAAGGCCAAAAGCCGAGTTCAAAGCCATTTGTCGCGGTGAACATCATGAGAAACCAAATAGAGGTGGCAAGCAGTGCTTGGCGACGCATAGCGTGTTTATCGTCGAACGACTTCGTTGATCGGTCAATCCTTGGAGGTTAGTCTGAAGGTAGAGATTTAAGATGTTTTGCGACGAACAGGGAGGACGAAGGTCATGCCGAAGTTAGTAGCTCTGATGGGCGTTTTTCTTGTGATGGGTCTTGTTCAACTCGGCTGCAACAGCGTTCGTCTCAAACGTTCGAATGATGGAAGCATCGAGGCTCCTCCGCCTCAGGATTCACCGGCGGTGGTGGCAGAAAAGATGGAATTGGCGGCGCCAGCGTTTCCAGATGTCGATCCGTCGCAATGGAGCGCAAGCGAGAAATCCCAGACGGGCGTGATCTTCGCATGGACCTTGGTTGGATCAAAACGTCTAGTGGGTGATGCGGGTTGCAGGCTTCGTGTTCGCAATCGGGAATCGGGTGACACCGTTTTATTGAAAATCGATGCTAAAACTCCGGTGACGATCCAGACGCTGAAACCTGGCACTTGGGATGCCAAGCGACTTGGTTGTGGTGTCACGCGTGTGTGGGACCTTGAGGGCTTGATGCGCGATGGGTTTATCGTGAAGCCAAATTCGATCAGCGTGATCGGATGGTTTGTTTTCGAGTTTGATGATCGGACTCTGGTCACGGTTCGTGAGGGCGGTCGTCGGGAAAACTCGATCTTGGCTAGTCAGCTTCGCTCTTCCGGCGGTGGTTGGCCAGCCGGTGCGTCGAGTCTCATCTCTGGGTTTTCAGCAAAGCCGATTCCTTCGGCCGACAAGATGACCTCACGTGATGAGATCGTGCGAGTGAAGGCGATTGGTCTTCGAGACTCCGAGACCAAACTTGTTCCGTTGCTTGGTCGGTTTCAAGGTTGTGCTTCGCAAGGGATGAAGGTGGACCCGCTTCGAGCAGGCTCACTTAAGATGGAAGTGACCTATCGAGGTGGAAAGTTTAGCGGGGCGAAGACCTCGAGTCTTGACCACGCTCTGAGAGACGACCTTGTTCAGTGTATCTTGCAGGCGCACGAGGCTTTCGTAATGGAGTCCGGCGGCGACTTCACTTTGGAGACGACGTACTGATGACTGTAAGAGAGCGGGTGGAGCGCTGCCGTGCCGGTTTGGAGCCGCTTTGTGTGGCGCGACTTAAGTCGGGATGGTTTTGTTTGAACGAGACTCAGCCACTTGGGCGAACGGCTTACGGAGTCCTGTATCACGATGCGCTTGCGCGAGGGCTCAACGCTCTTGATCGAAATGGGCAAGCGCAGTGGGGAATCGATACGGCTTTGTGTGGCGAGGCTCTCATTGCGGTTCTAGGTGCCGCGAGAGCCAACTACGAAACCTGGGGCAATGTCGATCCGAGTCTTCACACGCATATTACGGCTAGGTTTCTTGATGAGAAACCGGGTCTCGGTTCGGCTCCGCCGCGACAGGCGTACGATTGGACAAAGGGCATGTCGCTTGATTCAAACGATCAGGAAACGGGGCGTATCCTCACGGCCCTTCGTGAGCACATCGAGTCTCGGTGCTAGAGCTTTTGGCTAGAAGAGATCGGGGCTAGGTCCCCTTAAACCCTAAAAGTGAGAACCTGATCACCTAGAAGATATCTTGCGAGGTGATCATCATGAAGTTTCAGCTTTTGGCTCTGGCTGTTCTTGCCTGCGTTGTAGTTCCTGCGAAGTCTCATGCTCGTGATTTTGTTTCTCTAGAAACTCATGAGGCGGAGTTTCGCAATCTCGTTTGGGAAGGCGATCGTTGGGAGGAGATGGTCGAGCGCGAAGCCGAGATGCATCTCGATGAAGCGGAGATCTATCTCAATTGGAAAAAACCTTATCCGAAGCCGCCGAATCTTTCGTCGTCGGACATTCGCTCGGTTGAACGCGCGCTGAAGAGCTCTGATCTCGCAACGGATTCTTCGTGTCGTCTATCGCGCGATGAAATCGCGTCGTCGGAGATCGTGCTAAGCCGAGTCGATCGCAATATCTGTCAAACATCGGCCGGCCCTCGCCATCAACAGATTGTTTGGCTGGGAGCGACTCAAGGCCTGTATGCTTGTGAAAACGGCGTGCCTGTCATGGCGATGCGCACGTCGATAGGAACCAACGGGCTTTATAAAGAAAAAGAAGGGGATCGAAAGAACCCCGTAGGAAATTACTGGCTGGGGCTTCCGCGTGTCTCCGAGCGTTTCGGTATCTTTATCCCGGTGGGGTACCCCAATGCTGCCGACGTGAAGGCTGGCCGCACGGGAAGTGCCATTGGCATTCATGGACCCCTTCGCTATGGAATCTTCGCTTCACCTTGCGCTGTCGAGAGCAGTCTCTCTCGCAATTGGACGGCGGGGTGTACCGCAACTGGTCGCGACACCCAAGTGATCAACCTCTCGAAATGGATGGTCAAGAACTGGCCCGTTCAACTCATCGTCGTTCCGTAAGCGTCGTTTCGTGCTTTCGATGCAGGGGCATCGAAAGACTTCTATGGAGGGGGCGCGCCTGCACGGCGAGCAGCGGAGGCCGCAGCGACGCTAACTGAGCAGGAACTCGAAGTCTTTTTGGCTGAGGCGGCTTGAGATTTGAAGCATGTCTGCATCGGTCTCGACAGCCGTCGTGCCTGGTTCGCCAAAGAGCGCATCGAAGCGTTTGCTCTTGAGGTCTTTTAGGACTTCGATCTTTTCTTCCACCGAGTCGCGGATGATATAGCGGTACACCTGAACCGACTTCGTCTGACCAATGCGGTGAGCACGGTCTGTCGCTTGGTTTTCAACCGCCGGATTCCACCAAGGTTCGATGTGGAAGATGTAAGACGCTTTGACCAGGTTAAGACCAACGCCGCCAGTTTTAAGCGTCATGAGCATCACGGCGCCGCCTTGGTATTCATCAAAACCGCGAAGCTTGCGTTCGCGTTCGACACGAGAGTCCGAACCGCTCATTTCAAAGAACGGAATGCCGGCCTCTTCCAGTGCATGACGGATGCGTTGGAACGTCGCCAAGAACTGGGTGAAGACAAGAGCGCTTGAGCCTTCGGATGTGATTTCGCCAAGGGCTTCGACCAGGGTCGAGATCTTAGGCGGTTCGCTGTCGTATTTCACACCCGGAATGCCGCGAGGGTCCGAGCACACTTGGCGAAGGCGCAAGAGTGCTGTGAGCATTTGTAGCTGAGTCTTGCCTTCGCCTTCTTTGGAGATCTGGTCGCGGATCTGACGATTGTAGCTGGTTGCGATGTCGCGATAGATCTTTCTTTGTTCGTCGTCGAACGGCAGTCGCATCGTGGTTTCGATCTTTTCCGGCAACTGATGCATAACCTGAGATTTGGTTCGGCGCATGAGAAGCGGCTTGGTCTTAAGCTTGAGCTCGTCAAGGTCCTCACGCAACACGCGCACTGGATTCACGAAACGTTCGCGGAATGCGGGAAGGTCGCCAAGGGCGCCAGCAACGCAGAGATCAAAGAGCGAATAGAATTCGCCGTAGTGGTTTTCCAGCGGTGTACCGGTGAGACAGAGTTTGAACTCGGCTCGAAGCTTGCGTGCCGCCGTCGTACGTTTTGTCGTGATGGTCTTAAGTGCCTGAGCTTCGTCAAACACCGCGACATCCCAAGCGACTTGTTCAAAGAGCTCGACGTTTTCTTGTAAGAGACCGTATGTGCAAATCACGATGCCGCCTTCGGCGCCACCGTTTCGGTCTTTGACGAAATCGAGCATCGCTTCTGGCTCACGCGACGAGAAGAGATGTGACTTCATCGACGGCGTAAAGCGCGACATTTCGGACATCCAGTTGTAGGTGAGGGATGTCGGAACCAAGACCAGAGTTGGCCCAAGCTCGCCCTTGGCGCGCAAATGTTCCAGGAACGCGAGACTGGTGACAGTTTTTCCAAGGCCCATGTCGTCCGCCAAGATTCCACCGAGACCCAAGCGGCGAATATCAAGCAGCCACTGCACGCCTGTTGTTTGGTAGGGCTGAAGCGTGGTTTTAAATGACTCTGGAAGCGTTAGGGGTGCGCGCTGCGTATCGAGCGAGTCGTAGAAGGCGCAGATCGCCTGCCACTTCGGCCCACCTTGGATCGCGATCCCTGATGCACGAAGCGCCAAGAGTTCTAGCGAACGCGCGCGCGGAAGCTGGAAGTAGGTTTCTTCCGTACGCCGGCGTTTGTTTTTGTCGGCCATCAGGCCTTGGCCGTCGCCGTGAAGGCTTTCCCAGAAGCGAGTTAGACGTTTGAGATTCGGGAGCTCTTTGGGTTCGAGCAAGAAGAAGCGGCCTTCATGTTCGATGATTCCGTCGCGCGATAGGCGAATCGCTTCTTCTGGCGAGAGTTCTTTGCCTCGGAAGAAGAAACGAGGGTGAAGTTCAAACCAGTCGATCTTGCGGTTGCCAAGCGGGAGGCTTTCAAGTTTTGCCTCGGAAACACCCTCTTTGAGGGTGAACTCCGGACGGAATTCGCCCTCTTTGACAAGCTCGATGGATTTTCCGTCCATCGTCATTTCAAAGCCCGGGAAGTCCTTTGTCGGGTGCGCCAGCGCTAAGAACTGCGCTCCTCTTGGCGGGAGCTTCGAAGTTGGAATAATGAAGCGTTCGTTGATTCCCGGTGTGTAAACACGTGTGTGATCTTCCTCCGGGGAGAGGGCTTCGCGTAAGACGAGGTCTTCGCGGTTAAAGCCTTCTCGTTTATTGGTGAAACTCTCAAACCAGTTGGCGCGCACTTTTGTGAAGCAAGCTCCTTCAGTTTCGCGCGCAAGATCCGCCAAAAGAGAACGGAAGAGGCGCATAACCTGAGACGAGAGTCCACGGATACGGAACTCGCCAGCTGGCAAGAATAGGCGGGTTTCGCGTCGCTCTTTACAGTCTTCGATGATTTGATTCATGAGGCCGTCGAGAAGGCTTACGATGCCCTCGGAGACCATGCCTTCAAATGTCGTGAAGGGGTCGATGTCGTCGTTTTCAAACTCATCCCCGCCGCCTTCGCCGCGAGCTTGATCGACGCGAGAAAGAAAGCTCGCGAATTTTCGGAACAAGCGTGCGCGCATCTCGAGAAATGATTCTGGCGATTCGCCGTCGGAACCGGGAAGGCCGAAAGCAAACGAGCTCGCTTCGTAGAAAAGCAGTGAGGCAAAGCCGACGTGGCGAAGAAGCTTGAGGTCGCGTTCGCGCTTTGGACCTCGGCGATTGTGTGCAAGCTGGGTGTTGGCGATTCCTGTTGTCGCGCCGAGGCCGCCTTGCAGAAGATAGATCACGTAATGCAGCGCTTGTGGAATGCCGTGAGCTTCCCACTCTTTTTCGTCGAGCTTGGTTCCCAAGGGGAACTTCAGACGGAAACTGCCATCGCTGGTCACTTGAATTTGCGGACGGAGTTCTTGCTTTTCGAGAGTGACGGAAAGCGGTGCGACTCGGATGGTGTCGTTTTTGTGCGCATCGCTTTCTGTTTTTCGGCTTTCGATTTCCTCTAGCAGGGCTTGGATCTGGCCGTGGCTATGGAGTTCGAGCTGGTTTTTCGCTTGCGCCGCCTCTGGGCCGATATTGCTAGAGAGAAATGCGCGCACGCCGTCGAGGCGATCTCGCCAGTTGTGGAAAACGAGATGAAAGCTCTCGCCGTCGAAGCGGTAGGTTTCCGCAGCATCAGGGACACCGCTAGAGGCGGCTTTGACCGTGACCTGACCGCGATAGGCGTAATCGGACTCTTCGACGGACTCGACAACCCATTCGATCCCGCTTGATGTGGCGCCGGACGGAGCCATCGCAGAGGAAGCCGATTCTGTCGCGGTTTTCGCTTCTTGTTCGGTTTCGACGTGAACGCCTTCTAGGCGAAGTGCTTTTCTTGGGCGCGATGTATCGGCATCCAGCGTGAAAAGCAGTTCGACAGGGGCTGTGCCGTCGTCGTCGGCCAGTAAGCCGCGATTGACGCGCTCGATGGCCAAGAGAACCGTCGCCACGACTTGATCGCTTTGGATCAACCACTGCGGACGCATATTGGCGGGGCGGTGAGCGAGCGAGGCGCTATTTACTTCGGGTCGAATCTGAAGGGCCAACGGCAAAAGCAATCGAGGCACTTGACGACCGCGGGGATGGCGAAGGAGTTCGCCTGCCGTGAGGCAGAGGCCATCTTGGAAGAGGTATTGAAGAATGGCGCCTTCCTCGTTCACCCAATCCATCATCGACATCATGGATTTTGTCGAAAGCGGTGTTTGGTCGGAGTGGAAAGTGAGAGGGACGTCGCTGGCTCGCCATGCCGGGCTGACCCATTTGTCGAGAAGCTCACCACTTGCGAGTTCGCGCGAAGGTTGAAGCTCGACCCAGCGCTTTTTCCAGCCCGGTGAGGACGGGAGTTCGAACTTGGAATTAGCAACGCCCGAACCAAAGGGTCGGGCGTGAGGTTGCGCGAGAATGATGGATTTCAGATCGGAAGCATTCGAGGACGGAGTCGAGGCCATCCGAGAAGAATAGCACCAAAACTGAAGACCGACAATCGGTCGTTTGTTTAAGGAGCGAACCAGCAGCGAGGGCGGAACCCTACCTTTGCTACATTCTCAACACAACTTCCTTGACGGTAATCGGTATTTGAGACTGGGAGCGAGTGGTCCACGTTGCAGACAGCTCCTGCCAAGTACGTGTCCATGCGGCACTGAGTAGCAGGGTGCGCGTCGTTGGTGCGCGAAACGCGGCTGGTATCTGGTTTAGCGAAGTCCGGAGCCGTTGGTTCTTTGCGAAGATCTTGGAAGAGGCCGGCAACCGAAGTGCCGCCGAGTGTTCCACGCATGCAAAGCAGCTGGTCTTCTAGTTTCGTGAACTCTTGGTTGCAGAGCTGTTCTGCGACAGGCGAGAGTTTGCCATCTGTTTTTGCTTTGGCGACGATCGCCGCGTTGTCGTCTTCGGCGAAGTAGACGCGAAGACACTTTAGGTTTGCCCAGTAATCGCTTCCGCCTTCATTGGTTGCCCAGCTGGAGCCGAAGAAGCTTTTCCCTTTTGGCGCGCCACCGAGATGGTGACCGAGCTCATGGCAAACAACGAGCGCGAATCCTTCGACAGTCGTTGCTTGGTGACGTGCGAGACCGCCGTACATGTTGACGATCCAAGATTTTCCCATTTGTTGTGCCGAGGCGTTGACCGTGCCGTCTGACCATTTGCGATTGAACTTCAAAGTGCCGCCGGCTTGCGAGATGACCGGAGCGTAGAGGCGCTCTGCGCGGTCGATCACGGCATTGAATTCGGCTTCCGTGATTCCGCCGCCATTGAGGGCGCGGAAACCAACGGGAATATTCATCTCGTTAGCTGGGAGGAAACCTGTGCAGAGTTCTTTGGTTTCGGAGGATTCAGCGGTGTGAGCATTTACGGCTGTTGTCGAGAGACCTGCGGCAAGAGCAGAGATCGCCGCGAAGAGCGTAGCTGTCTTTTGTACGAAACTATGAGTTCGTTGGTGAGTTCGGTGGTTCGCCATATGACTTCCTTCCTTGGAGTGTATGCGAAGGAAAGTATCGCCTTAAGATTAGGCAGAAGTCCGGCAAAAAGTTCCAAAATGGAACCAAAGTCGAGTGGCCCCGGGTGTGGTGGCTCCAGGATGAAACGAGACGATGGTCGAGGATGGTGATCGAGAACGTGGGCTTACGCGAAGTGGCTACAGATTTCGCAGGTCTTTCCGTCGCAACCGCGAGCCGTGCAGTGCTCGCGCCCATAATAAATGATCTGCAAGTGGAGTTTGTTCCATTTGTTTTCCGGAAAAAGATCCTTCAGATCGCGCTCGGTTTCTAAAACGCTTTTTCCCTTGGTGAGTTTCCAGCGCTTCGCCAGGCGATGAATGTGCGTATCGACCGGGAAGCTAGGCACGCCAAACGCCTGTGCCATCACAACCTGAGCCGTCTTGTGACCGACGCCTGGAAGCGTTTCAAGCTTTTCGAGATCATCGGGGACTTTGCCGTTGTACTGCTCCATCAGAATTTTAGACAAGCCCACAATGGCTTTTGCTTTCTGTGGTCCGAGTCCGCACGGGCGCACGATTTCCAAAACGTCGGCGACGTCTTGCTGAGCCATCTGCTTAGGGTTTTTTCCAAGTTTGAACAGGGCCGGGGTTACCAGGTTGACGCGTTTATCGGTGCATTGGGCCGAGAGCAGGACTGCGACCAAAAGTGTATAGGCATCCGAGTGGTCAAGAGGAATGGGTGGATTGGGGTAAAGCTTTTCGAGTCGAGCTAGAATGTACTTTGCGCGTTCGAGTCTGGTTTTTCGGCTGAGCATCGGGACCTTGTATCAGACTTCTCGCGGATTCGGGTAGTATCGAAGAAATAAAGAAAGAAGAACGATGAAACGGCAAATATACGCAATTGGCGATGTTCATGGCTGTGCCACGGAGCTGGAAAGCCTGATCGCTCATCTCACGATCGACAAAGACACGTTGGTTATCTTTCTTGGCGACTACGTGGACCGTGGCGCCGATTCGCGACGTGTAATTGACCTGGTGATCGATCTCAAGAAGCGTTGCGAAGTCGTGGCGTTGATGGGGAATCACGAAGCGATGTTTCTGGATTTTCTTGAACGACCGGAAAGTGTCGGTTCAGGTCTCTTTATTCTAAATGGGGGCGGGACGACGCTTGCAAACTATGGTGGACCAGATGGTTCCTGGGAAGTTCCGCAAGCCCATGTGGAGTTTTTAAAAAGCCTTAAGCTCTACTATGAAACCGAGAGTCACTTCTTTGTTCATGCAGGTGTGCCGCTAAAGAAGAGACTGCGCGATCTTGACCCGGTCGTGGATCGTGAGACGTTCTTGTGGACACGCGGACCGTTTCTTTCGACTCAAGAGAACTGGGGCAAGATCATTGTGCACGGGCATACACCGCAGATGGATCCCGAGCGTCGACCGAATCGCATCAATGTCGACACGGGCTGCGTATTTGGCGGTTTCTTGACCGCCTATGATGTGACAAATGATCGTTTTGTTTCGATCGAGAAGATTCCGTTTGAGGAGACAGCGACGCCGATGTTGACCGAACCCGGGCTTCGTATCGCGGTTCGTTTCAATGGACGAATGCCAGTCAGTGCTGGCAAACCGGGGCAACCGCGATTTGAGTTTGAAACGCTCAATTACAACCAGTTTGGTCTGCTGCTTCGTGATCTTGGGCCGTCTTGCGGTTTTGTGATCGGCGATGTCGTGGAAGGAACGATCGGAAAAGATCATCGCACCTCGGTCGAATTTGAAGGGGCGATTGTCAGGACGGAAAGTCGCAACGGTCTGTCGCTTTACGGCGTGAAAATCGAACGCATTTCGACGAAGAATGATACCGGTGGTGGCGGTGGGTGGATCAGTCGCCCCTCTTGACCTCGGAGGCCGACATCGCAACGACCAGTCTGGAAAAAAACTCGCTGCTTCAACGCATCCCGGATTTCCACGAACTCTCCAGTGGAAATCCGAGCGATCTGATTCTTGATCGTTTTTTAGGCCATCTCGGCAGTCTCGGGATCAGTCTCTATCCGGCTCAAGAGGAAGCGATCTTGGCCCTGCTTGAGGGAAACCACGTCATTCTTAACACGCCAACGGGAAGTGGAAAAAGTCTGGTGGCTGAAGCTCTGATTTTTCAGAGCATGGCGCTTGGAAAGCGCTCGGTTTACACCTGTCCGGTGAAGGCCTTGGTCAATGAAAAGTTCTTAAACCTCTGCCGGCTCTTCGGTGCCGAGAGTGTGGGGCTTATGACCGGCGATGGATCGGTCAATCACGATGCTCCGATCCTCTGCTGCACTGCCGAGGTGCTTTCGAATATGGCGCTTCGTGATGGTGAGGATGCCAAGGTCGACGATGTCATCATGGACGAGTTTCATTATTACTCGGATCGTGAGCGCGGTATGGCTTGGCAAGTGCCGCTCTTGGAGCTTCGACGTGCGCGCTTTCTTCTGATGTCGGC
>CAUJGS010000033.1 GCA_963170185.1 Bdellovibrionota bacterium | reverse complement strand
GAACTCACGATGAGAAATATCCGGCAAAACCTCTTCTTCGCGTTTTTCTACAACGTCCTCGGTGTTCCTGTTGCGGCTGGGGTTTTGTACCCGCTATTTGGTTTGGTTTTGAGCCCCATGCTAGCAAGTCTCGCTATGAGTTTAAGCTCTGTGTCGGTGATTTGGAACGCGCTGCGCTTGCGAAGTGCTAGAATCGAGCTATAGTCTCCAGCCACGGAGTTTGGCAGATGGAGTTTGGTAAGCTTGAGAGTGTCGATAGCGTCAATTGGGATCTTCACGACGAAGATCCTTTGACCCATGACTTTCTGACGAGCTTGGGATCACAAAATAGTGGGACAAGATTCTATGTCGGTTCGCCAGCGTGGGGACGTAAAGAATGGGTCGGACGTCTTTATCCACCGAAAACGCCAGCCTCCGAGTTCCTTCATCACTACTCGAGAAACTTTAACTGCATCGAACTTAACACGACTCATTACCGAATTCCGACGGCGGCCATGGTTTCGCAGTGGCGCTCACAAGTTCCATCGGAGTTTCTATTTTGTCCGAAGCTCCCTCAGACGATTTCACACGATCCTGGCGGGTTAAGAAATACCGGGGTTTTGGCTGAGTGGTTAAAAGCACTTGGTGAATTTGGGGAAAACCTAGGTCCGTGCTTTGTTCAGCTTTCTCCCTACTTCACGTATCAGCAAAAAGCGGAGCTATTTCACTTTCTTCAAGCTTGGCCAAGTGAGTTCGATCTCACCTTGGAGCTCAGGCATCCGTCTTGGTTTGAGGGTGGGCGTATCTTGCCGGCATTGGTTTCCTACCTTCAAAAACGTCGCATCGGGCTTGTGATCACAGATGTGGCGGGTCGCCGCGATGTGCTTCATATGTCGATCAGCTCGGACTTTAGCATGCTTCGTTTTATCGGGAATGACCTCCATCAAAGTGATTTCAGACGGTCTCGTGAATGGGCGCTCAGAATCGCAAAGTGGCAAGAACTTGGTCTAAGGCGTTTCTTCTTTATGGTGCATGAGCCCGACGACATCAAAACACCAGAAATGGCCGAGTACGTGATCCGCGACCTAAACGAAGTCTGCGCTGCGGGCCTTCAAACAATGGCAAGGCCTCTGATCTAGTGTCGCTTTAGTAGTCGGTCACCGCCTGGAACGACGGTGAGATCGTACGACCATAAGTGGCCGAGATAGAGACCGCTTGAATGCTGTAGTTTGTATTCGGCATTTGGCCAGTCGTGCGCACTGTGTGCTGCGTACGGAGTACGTTGTCAGCCGCCGTCACGGATTGCATTCCATCTGGAGCAGTCACGACGACGGAGCTTGTCGCCGGAATATCGGTCTTCCAAGAGATGATAAACCCATCATTGAAGCGTTCAAAGACTTCAAGGCTTGAGATCACCGGTGCAACACCGTCTTTACAAGGGTTGAACATGACTTCGTTGGCGAGCGCATAGTTTTCTTTTGAAAGTGGCTTCCAGCCGCGTGCGAGAAGATCTTTGTAAGCTTTCTGCTCTTTTGAGGCCTTGCCCGGGTCAAACCAAGTTTCGTTTCCGGTAAGTCCGCAAGCTTGGTCTTTGCCGGCATCTGCGCCGGAGGCCACTTCGCGCATCAGCACGATCAATGAGATGTGGTAACGGGGGCCTTGATAGTATTCGAGGTTCATCGGGATCTCGGACTCTGGGCCCATTTGAATGGCGTTGCTCGAACAACCAAGACGTGTCGGGTGATCGCCGTCGTTGTCGACGTTTACGCGATAAACTCCGTCTTGACCACGAAGCTTCATCACGGCTCCGTCATCTGAGAGCAAGGCAAACTCATAAAGCCCTGCTTTCTGATCTGGTGCTAGGCGAAGAATCGACTTGAATCGAAGAGCGAAGTTTTCGATCAGCGTCTCGCCCGAGTCGGACTTCACGGCTTGTCCAGTTTCGCTAGCAAACCCAAGGTCAAACATTCTGGTTGGAACATTGAGCTGCGAGAAGAATAAATCACGATCCGATTTGACTCCGTTTGCGATAACGCCGCCGACAGATTTTTGTGCGGCCGTTCCTTTCGGAAGCCACCAGAGTTCGGCTTTGACGCCTTGATTAGAACGGGGGTCTGGTGTGTCACCAAACGGATCGCAGACTGTTTTTGTGACTGGATACTTGTTTACGTCAAAGGCCGACATAAGCTGACCAGTCGTCGTGTCAGCCTCGGTATTTGGAGAGATCTCAGGAGCGATTTCGCTTGGACCCATCATCCATGGCGTACAGGCAGCGAAAACCGACGTTAAAGCCAACGTCAGCACCAAGTTTTTATTCAGACCTTTCGGTGGTGTTGGTGAAGCTCTCATAGGGACCTCCGTGTGGATGGGTTCAGATTAAAAGCTTCGAGCCGGAACGTGGGTCTACAAACTTTCGACAATTTCGACAGAATGTTACGAGAACGTCATATTTTGGTTTTTAGGGTGGGATATGTATGGGGAATCGACACTTTTCGCGGGTTTCAACTCAAACTTCACAGATTCTCGTTCGGGCTTGAGACACTTAATTCTTCGCGAGTCCCGAGTTTGTGAATTTTAGAATGAGCTGCTCCGAACTGCCATCTGGTTTATTCAACGCCGTGGTTTCGATCTCGACTTGGTCGCCAATTTGGGTCAGCGAAAGGGCCTCGCTCATAGGCGTGAATGCCGATGGGGAATAGAAGTCTTTCCCGAAGTTTGGATGAGCATAAAATGGTGTATCGTGTCCCTTAAGGTAGAGAACAAACGAATTCTGGCGTCGCGTACCAGTGCTAAACTGTCCGATTCGTTCAATCTCACCATCGATCTTCTTTTCTGCTTTTAAGGATGAGTAGCCTTGCTTCGGGCGAAATATAAGAACCGACGCGACTGCCGCGATCAACATGAGAGCAAAGATAGATGCTATTGGCCATATCATGGAAGGCTCGTTCGTCGTTTTCAAAGATGGACGTCGTTGAGGCAGTCGTTAGACTATCGGGATGAAAACATTAGTCAAATATCTGTTTTCTATGTTTGCGGCGATAGTCCTGTTGTCTATGCGGGGCATAGCCGACTCAGCTAAAAGGTAATGCCAAAGTGGGCGCCAGGTTCGAATTGGAACTTTGACCACTTAGATTCTTGGGCTTGGAAGTCTGGTGGCATGCCGGTCTCGATGGGCCAGTGTGTGACTGCAACCGAGGGCTCTAAGAATAGCCTTCCATCGAACCATTCAAATCGGTAGCCGGCACGGAATGTCGCAAAAAGCTGATAGCCCCAATCGCTAAGATTGTTTGCCGTGTTGTGGTACTCCTGTCGGAGCCAAGTCGCATGTATCGCTAAATAGAAGTTAGACGAAGAGCCAAGGAACCTTTGGTACGCCAAGCCAGCACCGTGACTTGTCACATGGCCCGGAAATGCCTGGGAGGGCGAGGAGGTCTCCCAAAGCGCACCGTGTGGTTTGTAGTAGCGCCAAGTGATCAGCTCAATCGAGAAGGTGTCCCGCGAAGACGCCTGGTAGCCCAAATTGAGTTGGGCAAATCGAGGCGGTTCCTTAGTTTCTTGATCCAGATTCATTAGCATAAAGGCCGAGCTACTTAAGAAGAAGGCGCCTTCTTTGATCCCAGCCTGGGAGTTGGAGGTGCACAAAACCACGAAGAAAAATACGATCAGTCTCATATCGCCCCTTTTATTTTAAGCGTTATGAAAAGATCTTAATTGTCAGAACGTGCAGCCTCATTGATTCAAATCAATTTCGACTTTCGCAAATTGACGGCGTACTCGGCTTAAGGTCTCGGGTGTGATCCCGAGATATCTGGCCAATAGTCGATGAGGCACTTGCTCAATCAGGTGACGACGATGCGTGAACACAAATTCGTATTTTTCCAACGGCGATGAGCTCTTCAGCATGTCGCTAAACCGAGAGCGTTGGTTTAAGCGGTCTTCCGCAAAAAGCCGACAGACCCTTTCAAATCTTGGAAACGTTTGTAGCTGATTTTCCACGTCGTCGGTCAAAGAGCGGCCGATCTTGGCATCTTGCAGACAGAACACTTCAAGGTGAGAGTCCGGCTGAGGAAGAATGACGGGCTCTCCAGAGAAAAAGAATTCGGAAATCATCATCTCGTCGTTGTGCAGGAAAGAGACGCACAGGACGCCTTCGAAAACGAAAAGGGCGTCAGACATCGGCGATTGAGCCGGTTTGATCACTTGGCCTTTTTTGAATGTCCTGACTTGCCAAGAGCTTTGTGCGAGGCGAGTCAGCAGTTCTTTCTCGTCATCCGTTAGCTGAACGTACTTCTCTGCAAAGTCGACCATGGCCTTCATCGTTTTCGAATCCTTCGGTTTGAACAGGGAACGCTGCTTCAAGCCTGCAAGAGGATTCGACGGCTGTCGAGAAGGACGCCGATTGAAACTGCAATTTTATCGAGTGATTCTCAAAGTGAAATTGGTTGCGGGGGCGCGTCCTTAAGGGTTTCCACCACTTAGGACGGTTGGCAGCCACCTGGCAGCCAACCCCCGCGTCTTCAGTTAAAAAGACTGTCTTACTCATATCTGGTGCAACCTTCTCGTGGCAAGTGGGTTTGCGCCCTTCAAGTCCTCCTCCGTTGGCCGGTAGTGATCTCCTACCGCCTGCATCATCGTGCGGCTTGGACTGATCTGAGCCTCGGGGCTCGAAAAATCCAGGGCGTCGGTAACGCCTTTGACGTTGATACCAGAGAGCCGAACGTAATGGGTCATGGACTTCATATCCGCCCATCCGCCGACCGCTTGGACCTTAATCTGCGGAACCCCTCGCCTGAGAAGCTCTGTGGCAAAACATGCCCTAAGAGAGTGGAAGCAGATCGGCGTAATCCCGATCTCCTTACAAAACTCTCTGAGCACCTTGGCTTGGTAGCCATTTTGCCAGAGCCCCGGGCGGGGTAGCACAAACTCAGATTCTCCTTTGTTGGTCCGGCCAACTTCGTGCAAGTGCCACTTCTTAAGCTCATTAATGACCTCAAGAAGCGGCCCGCAGATCGGAATTTCCCTGGATTCGCCGGTCTTCGTCTCCTTGTATTCCCGCGTCCGTTTGTTGTAGGAGCGAGACACCCGGATGAGAGGATGGTCAGAATCCAAATCAAAGTCCGTCCACTTCAGCGCAAAGAGTTCGCCATTCCTAAGACCTGTGCAAACCGCAAACGACCAGATGAAGTACCACTGCGGTTCATAGAGTTTCGCATAAACCAGCAGCTTCTTGATCTCATCGCGGCTCAACACTTCGTCTCGCTTACGCCTGCGGCTCTTGATCGAAACGCCGTTTGTCGGGTTTCGATCAATCCCTTTGATCTCGTTCAAAAGTGCCAGATCAAAGACTTTGCGCAGGTCGCCCAAGAACCTGACCAGTGTTGAACCGGCAAGCCCCTGAGCCTCAAGCTTATGGAGAAGCTTCGTTACTTCGGCGGGAGAGATGTCTCCCGCCCTGAACTCCTTCCAGCCTTCGGTAAATCGCCGAAGACTCGACATGGAATCCAGAAAACACGGTTGTCGCTGCGACCATGTGCCTTGCTTGATTTGCTTCTCAACCTCCTTTTCGTAGAAGTCGAGAAGTCTCGTCCAAAGCATTCCAGCTTGCTCCGCCTCGAACACCTGGCGCTGGGCTTCGCGCTCCAGAGCTTTCTCTTCGCGCTCGGCCTTCTCTTCGGTCATCTTATCGTCAATGACATCGAAGCGATCAAGGCAAAGGCAAACCTTCAGCCCGGAGAGAATCTGGTCGTGGAAGTTGACATCAACTCGCCCGACCCTGAAAACAAGATTGGTCATGCGGTCGTTAAGTTTTCAAAGGAAAATTATCGCGGACAGGAAACCGATTGCAAAGTCGCAAAAAAGATTAAAGACGCCGTGGGGTACATAGCGTACTGGGACAAGACGAATACCAATCCGTGCAAGATGTAGTTGGGTTTTGAAATCATAATGGGGGTTCAATGAGGACGACGCCGCTTTCGGAAAACTGCCGCAATAATCTACAGCGGCGCGATCACGTCTGTTTTGGCATCAGTCCCTTTAATAGCTATTTTTCGGAGGAGCGGATTTTCAAGCTGGCGCAATGGGGGCGGGGTCATTTTCGCTCAATGCACTTTTTTATGCCAGATATTCCATCTGCCTATACGCTTGAGGCTTTGGGCTACACGGCGGAAAAGGCAGCGTGGAAAGCCAGACGTCAGTGCCAGTATCTCCAAAATAAGATCCAGCGAGCGTTAGCTTCCGCTGGATTTTCGGATGCCGAAGCCCGCTCCATGGTGCTCAACTGGGAAACCCTTTCTATAAACGCACAATATGTCGCACTTTATAGTGAAGTGCAAAAGTGTTTTGAAAACGATCCTACTTTTCAATCTGACTGCGTGGAGGCTTCCCGCTGGGTGCTCGAACGACGAGTCTCCGATGAAACCGTTTTAACTCACGAAATGCTGAGATCGGCGGCACGATACCTGTTGACCGAAGTTCCGTTGTTCTTGGACTCGGCGGCTATCGTTGGCAAAGAGACGTCCGTATTTTGTTACCACCAACGAGTTCAATTTTTAGAAAATCTCTTCAACAGGAGATTACCCATTGGGCCATCATCGCAACAAGGTTTTGTTGTGATTGAGCCGATTAGTTCTGAGCCTCCGCAATCAACAACAGTTCACCAGGGAGCAAGACCATGAATGGCCGAGAGATGACGATGATTGAAATTAAGGTGAAAGGAATGACCTGCGGAAGCTGTGAGTCCCACGTTAAAGAGGCTCTTCGGGGCGTGCAAGACATCAGGGTCTGCCACATTGACTGGAAGAGCGGAATGGTTTGCATCGAGGCTAGCGACAGTGCCGATCCGAATCAATTAATTCAGGCAATTAAAAATGCCGGATATTCGGCTCAGATCTTATCGCGCCAGACGTCACCGCAGGACAGTTTGGCCGCCGCTGAGAAATCTAAGCGCTTGCCAAAGAGCGGCGGAGGAAAGGAGTTTGACCTTCTGATACTTGGTTCGGGTTCAGCGGCATTTGCTGCCGCGATCAAGGCCACGGAGCTTGGAAAAAAGGTTGGCATAGTTGAGGAAAAAACCCTTGGTGGAACATGTGTCAATGTCGGATGTGTGCCATCAAAAACCTTAATTCGAGCAGCAGAAGCCAAACATCGGATAGAGCATTCGTCATTTACAGGACTTGAACCCTGTCAGGCGCGACTCAACTTCACAAAGCTTGTCGAGGAAAAGGATGAACTTGTATCACATCTTAGAAATGCAAAGTACGGCTCTATCATCGAGGCCAATCCGAACATTAAGTTGATTCATGGACGAGGAAAATTCATTGATTCATCAACCGTCCAGGTGGGAGAAAAGAAATTTTCTGCCGAAAGATTTCTCATCACAACCGGAAGCTCGCCGTTCATTCCAGATATTCCTGGGCTTAAGGAGAGCGGATTTCTTACAAGCACAACCGCACTGGAACTCAAATCACTACCGGAGCACATCGTCGTTCTCGGTGGCGGATATATCGCTTTGGAGCTTTCCCAAATGTTTGCGAGGCTTGGGTCAAAAGTTACCATTATTCAGAGAAGCGAAATTCTCTTCAATGAGGATCAAGAGATTTCAGAAGGACTCGGCAACTATCTTAAAGCCGAAGGCATTCAAATCCTCAATCATGCGCTGATAAATTCGGTAGCACGAAAAGGAAAAGATTTATCCATTGAAATATCACGTCGCGGAGAAGCGCTTACCCTCACAGCAAATGAAATTCTGGTCGCAACTGGAAGAAAGCCAAATACGGCAGGTCTTGGTCTTGAAGCGGCGGGCGTCGAGCTGAAGCCGAATAAAACAATTGGCGTGAATTCTTTCTGCCAAACTTCGCAGCCCCACATTTTTGCAGCCGGTGACGTGTTAGATAGCCCGGCTCTTGTGTATGTCGCCGCCTATGAAGGAAATCTCGCAAGCGAAAACGCTTTTCGCGGAAACATCCGAAGTGCCGACTACGAAACCGTTCCTTGGGTTATTTTCAGCGACCCCCAAGTTGCCGGCGTTGGACTCAACGAAGCGCAGGCAAAAAGCCGAGGCATCGAATATGATGTTTCTCTCCTGACCCTCGATAATGTGCCTCGCGCCATTGCGGCCCGCGATACTCGCGGTTTTATCAAGCTTCTCCGAAAAACCGGTACGGCTGAACTAATCGGCGCGCGCGTCCTTGCACCCGAAGGGTCGGAACTCATCATGGAACTTAGCCTCATTCTTCGCTACAAAATCCCACTCACCGATATCGCGAGCATGTTTCATCCCTATCTGACGCTCGGTGAAGCCGTAAAGCTCGCGGCACAAACCTTTGATAAGGACATTAAGACTCTCTCCTGTTGCGCAAGTTGAGCACTTTGAAAATCCGAGGAGAGGAGTGGTGATGCTTGGAACCTTGCTTCATGATCCGTGCTGTATCACTGTCCTGATCACTCTCGGAGCTTCTCTCGTGTGGTGGGTGTCTCGGAGTTGAAAATGGTGATCGCTCCTATCAGCATTCAAACTGAGGCGGCTGACCATCAGCAAATGCGCCGATTTTCCCGAGGACGGCTATAGCTTGGCAGATCGGATGGCGGAAGTGCAGGATCAGGATTATGTGGAGTGAAATGGCTGTAAAGGCTTGAAATTAGCTTGATCACAAGCACAGTCCACATAATCCAGCGCTTCCCATAACAGATGGTATGTGGTGCTCGACATAACATCTGAAGACGAAGGTTCATTTCTATCGTTATGTAGTTTGAATTTTGGTCCATGAACGACCTCCTTTTGCCCCGCAAGCCGTGTAGGCCCATGAAGGAGGTCGGCTCAGGGACCAAAATGCTTGCATAGCGATCCTACGTTCGTCTGGATTGAGGGAGAATCACTGCTTTGTTGAGTGAGCGCGACGGCCGCGGCGTTTTCCTGTCGAGACGTTTGAAGCGATTTTCAGTCCGGTCGGAATTCCCGATCAGGTGGTGATTTGGCTTTGATTCCTCCTATTGTCGTTTGTCGATAGCTACGGGCGGCAGCTCTTTTCCACGCCTGCGCTCGGCTGCGCCATCCACTTCGTTCCTGTCACATCCGACGCCGCGAGTACGCTTACGGCGTGGGAGCTGTCGCCCTTCGCTCTCTGGCTTGCACCATTGGAGCCTGATTCACTTTGTGAAGGCCCCAAATGGTTGGAGCCCAAACTAACGGAGGAAATTATGAAAAACCAAATCAACACCAACGTGAAACTCTCCCAAGACAAGAAAACCCTGATCGTCTCGAAAGGCGGGGTGCCCGCGTTCATCAGCGTCAACCTCATCAAGTATCTTCTTGATATTCCTTATACCAAGAAGGACGGAACGGTAGTCTCGCTCGAAGACATCCAGGCCATGAAGCAAGAAGCTTCTGAAGCTTACGCTCAGGCTGTGGTGAAAAACGGGCAGGTGGCGGCTCCTGCTGGAGCCTAATGGCTCCCTCACGCCCCGTAGGTCTGTGTGACCTACGGGGCGTTTTCCTTTTTGGGCAAAGTGGTCAAGTGCGCATCCATGCGACCTTGTCTCGGAATATTTCGTCGAATCCGTCACGCCTTGCAAATTCGACCGCTTTTTTCAGAGCCTCGCGCCAACTAAAGTTGTCACTCCCATCTGAAATGGCCCTCTCGGGCCTAAAATGCGGCCGAGCAAGACGCGCCGGAGTTCTCCATTTTTCTCCCCCCGCCCTCCAAGGAGGGGCGTAAGGGCGGCTGGCGAAAAAATTTTTTTGGGCAATTGGGCCTGAAATCGAAAAGGAGAATAAAATGACCCCTCGTATCTATGTCGCGTGTCTGGCTTCCTACAATGCCGGTACTCTCTTCGGAAAGTGGATTGATGCCGACCAATCAGCGGACAAAATCATGTCCGAAATTTCATCCATGCTTCGGGATTCGTCCGAAGCCGGAGCCGAAGAGTGGGCCGTCCACGATTACGAAGGCTTTGGCGAAATTTCTTTGAGCGAGTGGCCTGATATTTCCCGAGTCTCCATCATCGCACAGTTGATTGAAGATCACGGAGACGCTTTCGGCCTTTGGTATGAATCGCAGGACGGCCGCAGTATCGAAAGCGATGAACTCGAAGAAAGATTTCTGGAGCAGTGGCAAGGCGCACATGATTCCAAAGAGGAATTTGCTGACTATCTTCTTGAATCAACCGGGCAGCTCGCAGAGTTGCCAGAGTGGGCGCGCGGGTATTTCAATTTTGAAGCTTACGCCCGCGATCTCGAATTGAGTGGTGACTTTTCTTTCATTCGCGCAAACGGCCAGGTCTACGCTTTTTCCAATTGAGCCATGAAGAAGAGGCGGCATTTTCCGATGGAAATGCCGCCTCTTGGCCTTCTCTCATCTCAGTCTCATTTAGAGACACTAAAACTACATCTTTTACCGAATTATTTTGCTTTCAAGCGAAAAATGCTACAAAATATGTAGTATGAAGTCAAATATAGCGGGATTAGGAAAAAAGGAGCGAGCCCAGCTTTCAATCGTACTGAAGGCCAAGTCCTCAGTCATCACCCCAGGAGCCGCAGCCCAGGCGCTAAAAATCGAGCAAAACAAGGCCGCCCAACTCCTTGCACGCTGGAACAAAAAGGGCTGGCTCTCACGTGTGAAGCGCGGGGTTTATATTCCAGTACCCTTACAGTCACAGACTTCCGAAGTTATGGCTGACGAACCTTGGGTACTCGCAAAAGCACTCTTCTCGCCCTGCTATGTGGGCGGCTGGAGTGCGGCGGAACATTGGGATCTGACCGAGCAGATTTTTAGCTCGACGATGGTTTTCACTACTAAGAAAGTGGACGAGCGAGAGCTCGACCTCAACGGCGCAAAATTCACTGTAAAGACCATTAAGCAAGAGCGCCTATTCGGAACAAAAACCGAATGGTTGCAAAATCAAAAGGTAGAAGTCTCTGACCCCACGCGTACAATCGTGGATGCTTTTAATGACCCCGCTACAGTCGGCGGCATTCGTATGGCTATCGACATGCTGGAGCGCTATATGCGCTCCTCGCACAAGAATATTGATCTTCTCTTTGATTACTCTCTAAAGATGAAGAACACCGCGATTTTCAAACGCCTTGGATTTGTGTTCAGCCAGAATTGGCCCAGTGAAACGCGATCCATTGAAAAATTCCGCCGTGCGATCAAATCGGGCTACTCACAGCTTGATCCTGCTGTTCCTGGGAAGTCGCTTGTTACCCTTTGGGGCTTATTTGTGCCGCAAGGCTTTAAGAAGTCAGTGGGAGCCAAATGATTACGATAGACGAAATTCGCGAAGTCGCGGCGAAGGTTCTCCTTACGAATATTGTCGTTGAAAAAGACTACGCGCTCGGATGGCTACTTTGGGGTATCAATCAGCATCCCGTTGCAAAGACCGATTGGGTCTTCAAGGGAGGAACGTGCCTTAAGAAGTGCTACTTCGAGACCTATCGGTTTTCCGAAGACCTTGATTTTAGTTATCGCGGCACCGAGCAGCCCACTGTTGAGTCATTGACCGCAATTCTCTCAGAAGTGTCTGAGCGGGTGCTCGAAGCCTCTGGCATGGAATTTCCGAAGGAATCAATCAAGTTTGAAATCTTCCAGAACCCACGCGGCTCGCTCTCCATCCAGGGCGGCATTAAGTATCGCGGTCCCGTAAGGCCAAACGTGGGCTTGGCGCAAATGCAAAGGATCAAAATTGATCTTACCCTTGATGAACCGTTAATGCTCCCACCAGTCGAGCGCCAGGTTGAGCATCCTTACTCGGATCGGCCCGAAACTGGGATTTCAGCGCTCTCATACGGCTATGAGGAAGTTTTTGCGGAAAAAGTAAGAGCCTTGGCTCAGCGCCTGCGCCCAAGAGATTTGTATGACGTAATCCACCTGCATCGTCGCATGGATCTTGGACCCGATAGAGCGACCGTTAAAACGACGCTTGAAAAGAAGTGCCAGCTTCGCGGCATTCCAGTTCCGACGATTGCAATTTTGGAGACTCACGAAAATCGCGCCTTTCTCCAATCGGAATGGGAAAACCAGCTCAAACACCAAATCCCCGTGCTTCCAAACTTTCAGAGTTTTCTGACCGAACTGCCGCACGTTCTCGATTGGATTCAAGGCGAAGAGGTTGAGGAGCTTGAAGCCATTGGCGTGGCCGATCAGGGCGAAGAGGAAGCACAAGTTGTGCAAGAGCGGGTTGCGACGCTTGTACTTCCGGGTGCCGCAACTTCCAACATGGACCGCATCCGATTTGCAGCAGCAAACCGGCTAAGAGTGCGACTCGGATACAAAGGAGAATATCGTTTCATTGAACCATATTCGCTTGCCCGAAGTTCTGACGGCAACCTTTTGCTCCGCGCAGTGCGCTCAGATAACGGCGAAACACGCAGCTATCGTTGGGACCGAATTGAGTCTGTGACCGTGACTGAAAATACATTTACGCCCAGGTACGTTGTCGAGATTACATCAAGCGGTTATCTACCGATTCACCAAATCGAACGTAAATCGAATGTAAGCAGGTCCACCTACGGTCGGCGCACCAGCAGTGGCCCAACTTACGTTTACAGTTGCAGTGCGTGCGGAAAGAAGTTTCGCCGCAAAACCAGAAGCTCAAAATTGAACGAACACAAAGATAAAAATGGCTACCGTTGCTACGGGCGCTACGCGACCTATGAGGGCACGGAATACTAATTCGCTAATCCGATCGCCATATTTTCTAATTTCGAATTGCGCCGACCTCCACCAACTCGTGGTGAAAGTCGGCGGGTCTAGAGTTACGCAGAAACAGCAAAATTCTGCTCCGTCAGAAATGTCGCAAATTCTGCCGTCATCATGAATCCCGTAAATTCGTCTTTTGAGATTGGGCCGCGAGTCGCAATGTACTTCTGCCGCAAAATCTCTTTCCGATCCTCGTGCGTGAGCGACTTCTCCTGTAACTCTTGGATGTGGCGGGACTGAATCAATTCAAGTCCTGCCTGTATCACTTCGTGCAGTTTGATCTTCCGTCCGTTGGGTTTTTCGTTGGCAATTTTCAAGATGGCTTCTGCTGCTTTTCTGGTGTCGCTCGATACGCGAACCGTACACCAGAGTTTCGCTTTTCCTTTTCCGGAAATTGCTTTCTTCGTAGACATGAGTGCTCCTTCGGTTAGTTGTTCTTTGTCACCGAAGCGCCTTGGCGAAGTTAATATGGCTGGGAAACCGCTGCTTCTCGCGCGAGGACCGCTTGGAAGCCAACGAGATTTTGGCAGCCGAGCAGTAGCTCGTCGTTTTGCTTTGTTTGCGGGAGCATTTCGTGCCTCCTGCAAACAACCGCAACGCGACGATGTAACCCGAAGAGCGTTGGTTCAAAGCAAGCCCCTGCACGGCTCGGAACCTTGGCAGCCAAGAGAAATCTTGGCAGCCAACTGGTAGCCTTGGCGGCAGCCAGCACAAGTGACCGAGAGTGACTTAAAGTGACCGATGAAAGACCCAGATCAAATATAGGACCTGTAGGAGTCTTTAGTGTTTTCGTGATGTTGGTTTGGGAGCAGTCTTTTTTTAGATGAAGAATGGTTGCGGGGAGAGGATTTGAACCTCTGACCTTCGGGTTATGAGCAGATTCAGGTGCTTTTTCTAAGTTTTTGAAATTCTTCGTTTTATTAATAATAACAAAGTCTTCCAGTGGATTCTTAGTGCGACGGATGACGACGAAAAACGACCCTTTTCGACCCCTCGTGGACCATCGGTGGACCATCGAGGGCGCGAAAACAGTTGAGCAAGTATATGATCACTCGAACTCGAGCACAGTTTGGATGCTTGAGTCCCTTTCGAGTTCGAGTTTTCTGAAAAAGGTTAACCGCTCACGAAAGCTATCAATCTGACACGCGCTAAATCGTCTCTCCTCATAGGTGCTGTTTGGGTAAAAGGCAGCCCACTTCGCTGCTGTTTCAGCGAGTATTTGATCGATCTTGATCGCCCGATCAGCCCATCCCATCTTGAATTTCGGGAAGAATGATTCTTCCAAAACAGATTGTTTTGGAGTCTCAAAATGGTGCCCATAGGCCAGTGAATCCCTCATGAGCCTGTTGATAAGTTCCATGTATTCGCGCGTGCGATATTCAGAAAGAGGTAGGTCAGTAAATCCGAATTTCGTTCGAGAATCTGGATCTGCAATGCGTTTTATTAACTCTTCCCAGGTAAGTGGCCTACCATCTGGAGAGTTGCAGCTGATTCCTTTTTGATCCAAAAAAGTTTTAATTGATTCAAGTTTGGCAAGTTGTGGATCTGGACTAACTGCATACTGTGGATTCAGTGATGGCCTATTTCCCAACATGCAACGCGCCGAGTACGGGGATTGGTGCCATTGAGAACAGTTAATTAGACCAATGACGTCAAGCGAACCTGCAATATCTCGCAAGTAATAGTCTTGCGCATACTGGGCGAAATGTTCGCCATAACCTAAGAGATGGACAACCTCGTGAAGAAGCAGTGCCAATATCTGATTTTTTAGTTCGCCAGGTGGAATTCGCTGAAGACGACTTGTACTCAAACAAATTGTTCCATTTTTTCCAACTCCATGTGCGGATCCGTCGCGAGGCACACCAGAGTGGGGGTCGGTACAGGCGTCCGTTTGTAAGACGACTTTGTCGTTCAGCACAAGACTGAGCAGTAGTTGGGATGCTTTTTCTGAAACGTCCCTGAGGAGAACTTGATACTTCTTTTCTCGAGCAAACTTCCAGTCGTCGCCAATCGAATATACATTGAAATATGCTGGGGATTTACTTAGCTCCTTAATCCGGTCCATTACACTGTTTACTTCAAGAACTGAAGAGGACAGTAAAACCGAATTCCCGCCGCCGCCGTCAACCGTTCCTTGTGCAAGCGGTGGTCCGGCTGAAATCACGCCTTGACCGGCGCCAGCAGTGCCCCCTGATCGCTCCCAATTGGAACAAGCGGTGGTTGCGGTCATCGCAATCGTTAAGCTCGCTATCGCTAGGTGCTTCATTTCAAACTCATTTCTTGGCCCATCGGCCACTTCAAGGGGCAACATTTGTGCCCATTAGGGTTAAGTAATGAGGTGATCTTTTCTTGCCACCCGCCTTGCTAGAGCGCTTTGGTTGCAAGCCAGACATAATCCTCACGGCCTCCCTTGGGACGTCTCTGAATTTCTTCATTCAGAAGTGCCAAATTCGGCGTGAGGGCATATATATCCGCCTCTGACTCGTCGCAATAGATCTATAAAGTTAAAAAGCATCATAATTGTTTATCAAATGATGCATGATATGATATAAATACATGAAATGAATAACTTAAAGTCTGTTTTTGAGTTTCTAGATTATCGGCTTTTTTTGAAGGGTTGGGTGAAAGAGAAGTCCGTAACCCAGCGAGGTCAGTGGAGTCGCATGGCGAAGGCGATCGGCGTTACTTCGACTATGATCAGCCAAGTGATGCGAGGGGATCGAAACCTAAGTCTAGAACTTGCGAACGATCTCTGTGATTACATCGGTTTTGCTGAAGACGAGGCGAGACACTTCTTACTTCTGGTCGACTTCGCTCGCGCCGGGTCGACCCGCTTGAAAACTCGTTTGCGAAATCAAGTCATTGAATCACAAAGTCGCGCCCAAACTCTTACTAAGCGACTCAAGGTCGACGAAGCCATGACAGACGCAGCAAAAGCAACTTTCTACTCTGATTGGATTTACTCAGCAGTTAGGAATGCATCGGCACTTGAAGAAAAACAAACTGCAGAGAGCCTTGCGCTACGTTTTGGTATTTCTCGATCAACCATGAGCGAGATCGTAAACTTTTTGGTCGAAACTGGCCTCTGTCAAAGTCAATCTGGCATTGTGTCAGTGGGGCCTCAAAAGACGCATGTCGCAGCAAGTTCCCCATTTGTTTTGTCACATCATCGTAACTGGCGACTTAAGGCAGTTGATTCAATGCGAGCGCGCAATGAGAGTGACCTCTTCTACACGGGGCCAATGTCGCTGTCGCGCGAACTAGCCCAAGAAGTGCGACGCCGGATTCCGACGTTTCTAGATGAGCTCTACAAGGACCTTGGGCCCTCAAAGTCCGAGGTGGTTCGCTGCCTCAACATTGATTGGTTTGAATTCTAATCAGGCGGCGTCCAGCCGAAGGTTGTACTGGTTTTAAAGCGTGAAAAGTTGCTGGACCCAAAGCATCCCTTTGCTCATCTCAGAGGTGGGATGCTTTGGGTCCACGGTGTTCAGTTCAAATCGTTGAAATTGCTGGTTTCTAAAATCCGGGAAGCGCATCTCTGCTCCTGACCACCCGCCCTCCACGAATAAGGGCAGGTGGTCAGGAGCAGAGATGCGGAGGGGAAGAAGAAGTAAGAAAAGAGATTGGTGATGGCGAAGCGTTGAATTGGAAAGCAAACTCTTGGCGGGTCGGAAATGGGTTTGCGGTGTATACGAAATGAGTGCTGAAATAGGCAATATTCGAAATAACGTGTGGTATGGGTTGTATTTTACCTATATGTGTTTTAGGATACCAACATGAAGGCAAAGGTTAGGTTTTTTCTTAAAAATTTCCTTCATGGCCGGTATGTGGTCGAGCTTTCTATTCATGAAATTGGGAAGTCTTCCAAGTATCCAGACGGCATTAAATACGGATTGATCTGCAAAGATTTAAAAAGCGGTGAGTTCGTTCTGCTCGACAATCATCACCCAAAGGGGCCGCATGTTCATGTCAACGATCAAGAGTTTTCGTATACCTACGTTGATGACGAGAAGTTAATTGAGGATTTCGAAAAGTTGGTTCTAAAAAAATTGGGAGTGAAACTATGAAAAAGCTGATTGTTTCCATTAAGTCCTCAGGCGAATCGCTCTCTAGTTTCAAAAAGGCATTGAAGGACGCGCGCAAGGGACGCCTCAAAGGCGATCACTTCGAACTCGCGTTCGACACAAAGAAAGACTTCGACCGATTTGTAAAGAACCTCAGCGTTCTGTCGGCGATACTTGTTCACAAACCAAAGTCGGTCTACGAGCTCGCAAAACATCTCGACATGGATGTGTCGAATCTTAACAAGCTCGTTTCGTTTTTCGAATCTATCGGCGCGATTAAAATCAAGACTTCGACAGTCGCGGGGCGCACGGTGAAGACGCCTTTAGTTGAATACGAACAAATCGAATTTGATCTCAAAGTGGCCTAGATCTTAGATTAGTAGCTTCGTAGAGACTTAACTTCCCATCGCGAACCGGCTTTTATCGATTTCGAAATTGTTTTATGAGCGCGCTTTCGATTTCTATCGCCTTGCCCTCGGTTTTGAGAAGAACTGGGATGATATAGCGAAGCCAGGGGTGAATAGTTCAGATCTTCGAAGTGACACAAAGGACGCAACATAATGATCTCACCCATTTCGCTTGAAAAATTCGCAACAATGTCAGTCCTCGAAAAAGCAGCTCGGATGGACGCTTTTCTAGAAAGACTCAGGTCAGAACGAAATCCATTCTACGAACGCAAATATGACTTGGGTCCGTTTGTAAAGCCACTGTGCTCGACCAAAATATTTTTGCAACATGGAGATCAGTCAAAGCTACTTTGGGACTTCTTCGATCTAGTCCTTCAGATTGAGTACGTGAATTCTTATTTCGGATTTAAAAATACGACTCTCGACTCTGGTGGATTTAAGTTGGCGGGATGGAACTCGCCATCGAATCACGTCTTCTACAATTCGCTTACCCAGGCAGTGATAATCGGTAGTCGCGTGGAATTTGAACGTTTAATGCGGTTCATTTATTTTGCTTTCGAAGGAAACGAAGTTCGCGGCGATTCAACGTTCAAACTCTTTAAACAATGGCTGATCGAGAAAGACTCAACGGATCGGCTCATATATCTGATCCCGTTCCTCGCAGTTTCAAGACGTCACGACAAAAAATTCAGGACAGCCGAAATTCACACAGGGTCAAAATTGAAGTCGAGGACGTTGGCGCTTCAGGAGCAGTCAAGTGATGAGTCTGGAGAAATAATGGAACTTCACAACTGCGTTTCTAATTTAGCGCGAAACATGATGCCTCTCTTTGACGAAAGTCGGCCGACAGGATCTTCCGGTGGGCCAGATTTTGATTTGAGTTGGCTATCGCCATATGCCACCGGTGAAGCTGCGAAGCTGGCTGGCTTCATCGAGCGATGGAAGGCTGATTTAGATGAACTTGAGCGATAAGTGCGAGCGGGCTACATCTTTTCGACGCGGCTGCTATAAACTTAAAAATTTTGCAGCGGCTTTTCGAACGGAAATAGGCAGCTTGAGGGACCTTAGAGGGTATCGCTAAGGTCCGCGGAGTTCCGCTAGGTAGCGCTTGGTAGCTGGGTTCAATTCCCGAACAATGCTGGCGAAAATCTCGCACGCATTTTGTGCTTTTCTCTTTAAAAAATCTCAGGCAATCGGTTCGAGAAGTTTGCGCTCGAACGAAATGTCGTGAGGTGGTAGTCATGAAGAACGAAAAGCACTTGGTGTTGTTGAAGAGTCATTCGGTCGTTGATGAAAAAGCGTTTGATGAGATTCTCACTCAAACTTTCAAAGACGATGCAGTTCGGGCAAATTCAAGCGAGCAAGTGCCCACATCGGTCTTTGACAATCGAAAGAGGTGGATAAAGGCGCAGGATGTTGCGCGTGAGCTCGGGATTTCTGTGCGCACAGTTTACGACTGGCACCACAGACCTCACCGGCGAAACACGCCCCCTGGGCTCTTTAATAAGTTTAATGGTCATTTATTTCTAAGTACCGAAGCACTGAATCTCTGGATGACTCAGCAGGCGAATCGTCGAACTAGACGCTAACGCCAGAAGAGTGAGTCTTAATGGGGATATCAAAACTGAAAATTGCCAATGGCGAAACCAAATGGCAGGTTCGAGTTTGGGAAAATGGCCGCGGCAGTCGTCGCATCAACCGAAGGTTTGATCGACGAACAGATGCCGAGGCGTTTTTGCTGGAATTCGAATCAAAGCTTGAAGAAGAACGAAAGAGTCCATTTAAGGGCTGTTCGTTTGAGAATCGATTTTTTCGTGACGAAGCCGTGAACTGGCTAAAAGACGGCGAGCTTCGCTTTTCGGCATCGCACTTGGTGCGAGTGAAGGGAGTTCTTAACGAAGTCTTGCCGCGTTTTGGTGATCTCACGATGGACAAGTTCACACCAGAATTTCTTGCGAAGTATCAGCAGGAAGAAAAAGCCAGAGGTCTTGAGAACGCTTCTGTGAATCGAAAAACCGAAGTGTTCACGACGATCTTGAACTTTTCGGTGAAGCAGCGGCGGATTCCGTTTAATCCGGCCAACGGGTTTAGGAAGCTAAAGAAGTCGACGACCGAGATGGATTTTTGGGATCAAGATGAAGCTGCGGATTTTCTTACCTTCGCTAACCGGATTTATCCCAAGGACTCGGAAGATCGCTGGGTCTATGTGGTTTACCTTTTGGCACTGAACACCGCGATGCGGGCTGGCGAGATCTGGGGGCTTAGGCCATCGGATCTTTCTCGGGACGGAAGGTCGATTCAAGTGAGACGGCAGTTCAACCGCGTCACACTTGCGATGGCGCCGACGAAATCGAAGAAGTCGCGGCTTGCTCCGCTAAACGATGAACTTCGCGAAGAGCTCGAATGCTTGATCCAAACTAAGTCGATCAATCCGGACGAGACGGTTTTCATGAACGAACTTCGAAAACCTGTCTGCCACGAAAACTTCGTAAAGCGGCAGTTCTTAGTCGACGTGAAGGCTTGGGGCGGACGATCGATTCGGTTTCACGATCTCAGGCACTCGGCGACGACGATGATGATTGCCAGCGGAATCGATCTAAAAACGGTGAAAGAGATCTGCGGCCATGCCGACATCGCAACCACAATGACGTATGTGCATTTGATCTCTGGAGCCGTCGAGCGCGTGGCCGAGATCTTTGCAGTTACTCCGATTGTGTCCAAGCGCGACTGAGAGCGGACAAGTGCGACCGAGTTTGTTTTCTCGTGGACCATCGGTGGACCATCGAGAGGAAAAATGCAAAACGAAGAGCCGAGAGCGGCGCCGATTTAGCTAGTAATTTTAGTGAGTTAAATTGGTTGCGGGGAGAGGATTTGAACCTCTGACCTTCGGGTTATGAGCCCGACGAGCTACCAGGCTGCTCCACCCCGCGACAGAAGTGATACCTGTAAGAGAGGTGAGCTTAGTCCCGCGAAACCCCATGGTCAAACTTAAACTCGAATATAATTGGGTCTAAAACCTCAATTTTGCTCAAAAAGACCGCGAAAATGTTCGGGTGGCAGGGATCCTTGCACCAGGTCGCGGTCCGTTTAGAATAACGCCATGTCTGAACTCAGTCGCCCGGATTTTGATGCCATTCAGCTTCCTGCTGGGAAAACACCGTTTCTGCATCTTTGCTGGTTGCTTCACAATAAATGCAATCACAAGTGTTCTTACTGTGCAGAGATCAATTGGGGCGGCAATTTTGAGAACCTCTCTTTAGAGGCTTGTAAGAACTTTGTTCAGCAGGCCCGCGATCACTTTCACGATCGCAAATTAATGGTTTCATTTACCGGTGGGGAGCCCACACTTTGGCCGAACTTTGGTGAACTCGTTCGCTGGTTAAAAGAAGACGTAAACGCCGTCGTGATGATGACTTCAAATGGAACTCGACATATTTCGTATTTTAAAGAGATAGCGAAGTATTTTGATTGGATCAGCTTCAGTTATCATCCGGAGTTCACACGCGACGAAAAGTTTTTTGAGAATGTCATCGCCTGCTCGGCCTCAACAAACTTAACTGTGCGAGTGATGTTCCCACCCAATCCAGCGCTCTTTGCCAAGTCTAAAAGTTTCTTAGATCGACTGGTACAAAAACAAGAGCAGGGCGAGATTCCAGGCTTTGTGAAGGTCGAGTCAGTACCCATCGCGGTGGGATTCGGTACCGAGTTCACGAGTCCTGCGAAGTATAACGACGAACAGGATAAAGTTTTATTTAATTCTATTCGTGAGTTTAATACAGAAAAACTCGCGGTTGAAGCGATGCCAATCAGCCAATTACGCGCTTATCGAACAGATCATCCGGATCAGGAAAATTGGTTTGAGCCAAACGAGCTGATTGCTCGCGAGAAGACCAATTTCTACGGCTGGAAGTGTGACATAGGAATCGAGCAGCTCTTCATTGATCATCTGGGCCAGGTGGTCCGAGCTGGCTGCCGTGTAGGTGGCGAGATTGGCTATCTCAGCAAAGGCGTATTTCGGTTTCCGACCAAAGCCGTTTATTGCCCAAAGCAATATTGTCACTGCATTACTGATATACTCACGACAAAACGTTCGCCTGAATGGTTGGCCAAGATCGAGAACGAGAGCATGTCGATTGGCGATCGGGCTGTGACATACCTTAACTCGATTCGATATGACTGGATGACGCAAATCACTCGAATCGAGCGGGAAGGTACAAACGATATTTCAGACATGACTCTTTCGGCGACTGGCAAGCTGATGAACTTTGCACCTATGGTGTTGTACCGAACGTGGTATTTTATTCTACGGGTTTTCGTTTACACGCGGGTTTGGACTATGCGTTTTTTGATTCGGGTCTTTTACGCGCGAGTTTTCTGGAAACCGTACTTCTTTATTCGGTATCAATATCGGAAACGGATTCTGAAACTCGACAAACCGGAAGCGTAGTTAGCCTTCGCTTAAAACGGACTACGGCTGATGAAGTATCCGGCCGCCATGGAAAATCCTAGGAGAGCCGACCAGACGGTCATTCGGATGCGCAGGTAGCGATTTCCAATTGCCAGCACGATCGCAAGTTTTGAAACCAGCGAGGCGATCAGCCCCAGGGTCATAAGCCCAGCCAGAATCTCAAAGCTCATGCTACCGCGTTCGTGCAGTTGAAGATTGGCGATGATCGAGCCGTGAACTTCAAAAAGAGAGACCAGAAACGTGAGGGCATAAAGGCCAGTCTCGCCAAACTGTGATTGCGCAAGCTTAGCCAGAGCGATGAAGAGCACGATTATCAGGCTTAGCTTCGCAATATCCAGAAGTTCACCTAACGGATCCTTAGTTTCCGGAGGCGAGGTTTCGACTTTTACTTTCTTCGACCTTAAAACCGTCAGTGAAGCAGTTGCCAAGATAGGTGTGAGAAGCAAGGCAAGGACTTGGGGCGCGTGGCCTTCAAGGCTAACCATGGCAATGACCAATGCTAGCGAAAGCTGCGCCAGTATCGCTCCTAGAAGGGAAAGCGCCGCCACGCGATTTTCGTCGTCACTGAGTTTGGAGCTGGCTCGGGCGATCTGCGCGGTCACCGCCGTGCTGGAAAAGATGCCGCCCATGAAACCGCTGATGAAGCTTCCCGCGCGCGACCCGATCTTTCGGCTCAAAGCACCGCCCAAAGTTTGAATCGTCACCATCACAAGAACCAGTTGCGTGATTTTACGCGCAGAAATGAGACCCCAAGGATCGATAGGCTCCTTTGGGAGAGCGAGGCTTAGAACAGCCAGCCAAAAAATCACGAGAGTCGCCTTTAGCCAAGGCGGATAGTTTCTATTCAACACGTTTGGTCGGAGGCGTGAGGATTTGAGGACGGCCTTTTCTGCCGGGATGGACAGTCCATTGATTCGCACAGTTCTTTGAGCAGGTCTCGGAGCCCGTTTCCGCTTTTTTGTTGTAACAGTCGTCGCAAAGCACGGCGGGGCTGTCGCAACGAACGCAGAAGATCGAGTGGTCGGCCGGTTGGCCGCAATGAGGGCAAGCACTGTACTTCTGACTTGCACGCCCATCGCCATCGACCGCGATGCGATTGTCGAAAACAAAACATTCGCCATCCCAAAGTGACGAAGTTTTGGAGGCAGGAAACTGGTCGATGTAATTTAAAATTCCACCGTCTAGCTGTTTCACGTTTGTGAAGCCACGTTCTTCCATCGCGACGATCGCTTTTTCGCAACGGATTCCGCCCGTGCAAAAGATGTAGGTGGGTTTGGCTTTGTCTTTCACATTTTGATCGAGCCATTCTGGAAAGTCCGAGAACTCTTCGATCTCTGGTGTGATGGCTCCACGGAATGTGCCGATGGAGGTTTCGTAGGTGTTCCGAGTGTCGATGATGATGGCATCGGGATCTTGAATGCCTTTGTGCCACTCCTCCGGCGAAATGTGAGTGTTGGACCCGGGTTCGTGAGGAAGGATGTCGGGGCGCTTTAAGGTGACAATTTCGCGGCGGACTTTGACCAAAAAGCCTTTGAAAGGGATTTTCTCGCCAGGCTCAACCCAGCTCGTTTTGACATTGAAAAACTCAAAACCAGGAACAAGCATGTTTCCGACTTCTTTTAGAAAAGTCGGAAGGGTTTCGCTAGGTCCCGAAGCTGTCGCGTTGAGGCCCTCTTTTCCAAGAATGACGAGGCCAGCTATGTGCAGCCGTTCGGCCGCTGCCTCCATGTCGGCTTTGACGCGTGTTACGTCGTCCTCTGAGAGGGTGAGGAAGTGATAAAACGTCTTAACTTCGATTCGGTTTTCTGCACGAGGCACAGGCGGCATCATAGGGGCTAAAAAATAACCCGAGATTTGGCGGAATGTCCACTGGCGACCAAGGAGAATTGCCTTTTCTGGGCGGAATCTGCTAGTCCTACACCCTATGCTTGAGTCACAAAGTCCCAGCTCCGATTCCGCCAAGAACCCGATTGATCGCGAAATCCTACGTCGTCGTACATTTGCCATCATTTCTCACCCGGACGCCGGCAAAACCACGCTCACAGAAAAGCTCTTGTACAATGGGGGCGTCATTCATGAGGCCGGTGAGGTCAAGGGGAAGCAAGGCACGAAGGCCGCGACCAGTGACTGGATGGCTCTTGAGCAACAGCGCGGAATCTCGATCACGTCGAGCGTGATGCAGTTTGATTACAAAGGGCTGCGTGTGAACCTGCTCGATACACCGGGCCACAAAGATTTCTCGGAAGACACGTACCGCACGCTTGTCGCCGCTGACTCGGCCGTGATGTTGATCGACGTCGCAAAGGGTGTCGAGGAACGAACGAAAAAACTCTACGAAGTTTGTCGGTATCGCAATATTCCGATTTTCACTTTCATCAACAAATGTGACCGAGAGGGGAAGGCGCCACTTGAGCTCATCGATGAAATCGAAACGACGCTGAAGATGTCATGCTGGCCGGTGACATGGCCGGTTGGTTTAGGTGGGCTCTTTCATGGGCTCTATCACCGGGTAAAGAAGGTGATTTATCCCTACCAAGGAAAGGACGGCGATCTCGACACCACACCGATTCCCGTGGCGAGTCTTGACGACCCCAAGCTCGCAGAGACGATTCGTCCAGAAGTCTTGCAGGCTCTTAAAGAAGAAATTGAGCTGATTGATGGAACTCTCGGTGACTTTGATCATCAGGCTTTTTTGGATGGAAAACTGAGCCCTGCGACATTTGGCTCCGCCAAACAAGATTTTGGTGTCGATTTGTTTTTGGATCTCTTCAAAGACTGGGCGCCGGGACCGGGACCGCGAAAGACCAAGTCCGAGATCGTTGTTCAGCCGCTTGATGCTGCCTTCACTGGGTTTGTCTTTAAGATGCAAGCCAATATGGATCGACGGCACCGCGACCGTGTCGCGTTTGTTCGCATTTGCAGCGGCAAGTTCGAGCGTGGAATGAAGGTGCATCATATGCGTCTTGATCGAGAAGTTCGTTTGGCGTTTTCCAATCAGTTTGTCGCCCAAGAGCGGGAGACCGTGGATGAAGCGTTCGCGGGAGACATCGTCGGCGTCAACGACACCGGAAACTTTCAAATCGGTGACACGATCACCACAGGGAAGAAGCTTCTTTTCGAAGACATTCCCAAATTTCCGCCAGAGCTTTTTGCTCGTTTGCATGTGAGCGATGCCATGAAGCGTACGAAGCTGCAAAAAGGCGTAAAACAGCTTTCAGAAGAAGGCGCTATTCAGCTCTTCATCGATCCCTTCGTCGGTCCGCAGGATCCTATTATCGGTGTCGTTGGTGAGCTTCAGTTTGAGGTTTTGCTTTACCGCCTAGAAGACGAATACGGTCTTGACGTCAAACTTGTTCGAACACCGTTCACGGTCGCGCGTTGGCCACGTGATAGAGAGGGTAAGCCGGTCAAAAATCTAAATGGCGGGCTTCGCGTGTTTGAGGATGCCGCCGGCCATCCGGTCGTTTTGATGGAACAAATATGGGATCTCAATTGGGCTAACAAAGAAAACCCAGGAGTGGATTTCGCCACGAGTATTTTGCAAGTGAGAGAAGGAACTCCCGGTTATTCGCTCTAGATTTCGGCACTCGATTTAGGTCGGTAAAGCGGAAATCTTAAATTCGGGAATTCGCGTTGGTGCCACTGATACTGCTAGCATGGCAGTAAAGATCGCATTCGACAAAATATGTACGCGCTGGAAGGTTTCCGTCGAGCGCTATGGTTGGTCGACCGAGGATCTCGGTCGCGAACTCGGAGCCACTTCTTCTGGGGGTACCCGTATTCCAGCTGTGGGAAGGGCTTTGGCGGTTTACGGAGAGACCGGTGTTGTTGGAAGAGTCTTACTCTTTGTCGTGTCGCCGAATGTCGTTCGCCCATGCAACTGACGTGTATCAATCTTCAAAATCTTACAGCGTTGTCATCTGACGACGTTCGACTGCTTTCCAACGTAATCGACCTGTGGAAGGAAACTTACTCCGCGATTCTCAAGAATGCCGGGGAAGACTTAAGGGCCGATGACTTCTTCGCCGCGCGAGCCGCGATGATTCTTCACGAGGGGCACACGCCGATTGGCTTTTGCCTTCTGAACTCGCGGCATCTGGGGCTTCCTGGGACGAGCGACTGTTCGTACTTTCATGCGCTGCCGCTTGAAATTCTGGAGCAGTTACGAAAGAGCCAGGAAAAAATGTTTTCCATCGAATGGGTCACGGTGCATCCCGAACACCGAGCGAAATTTCGAAAAGTACAAATCGCTGATTTGTTGATGGGCGTTTCTTTTCGTGTGTTTCGCACGACCGATCATTCAATGGCGATCGGCTTTTCAAGAACTGATGTCGGTGCCGATCGAATCGCGATGAATTTTGGCGGACGTGGGTTCGCGGAAATCTCTCTGCACGGAATTCTGTGTCGAGTCATGCTCGGTCGCAAAGAATGGATAGGCGCGCATCGGTTTGCAGTCGTGGAGAAAGCGATAGAAGAACTCTGGCAGACGAAACGGGTCGTGTTGGCGGAGATGTTTTCAGATGTGGCTCAGGTTGAACGGAATGACTTCGGAGGAATTAAAAATGCGGCATGAACTAGTAAAGTGTTTTGAAAAACTGCAAAACGAAGCAGCGAAGGTTTCGTTTCGAGAACGCGAAGTTTACGCATTTTGGCTGGCTCAGGCGTATTACTTTGTCAGGCATTCTGCGCCGCTGCTTGCGCTTTCTTGTGGTCGATCAGTCAATCGGCCCGAGTATCATCTGCGGTGCATCTCTCATCTTGGAGAAGAAAGGGCGCACGATCGTCTTTTGCTACAAGATCTTGCGGCGATCGGCGCGAAACTGGAAGATTACCCCGAGCTAGCCACGGCCTCGGCTCTCTATCAGACACAGTACTATTGGATCGAGCATCGAAACCCGGTGTCATTTTTGGGGTACATCTCTGTTCTAGAGGCGCTCGCCGTGCTTTGTGGAGAAGAGAAGACTGAGGAGGCCAAGGCGCATGGCTCAACCAAGTTTCTCGAGCTTCATGCCGGAGAGGATGTCGAGCATCTTGAACGCGCTTTGGACCAGGTCGAAAGTTTACCGCGATCGGATCAAGAAGACATTTTGGCCAACGCCCGATTGACCGTCGATCTTTACGCCGAAATGCTAGCGGAGATTTCGCATGAGGTAGGTCTTCGATCAGGTCTCAAGCGCGCGAAGGTGAGCGGAGCTGCGTGACGGCGACGATGGCCTGCGGCTGTCCGTTTGGATCAAATGCGATGCCGCCCGATTTTACACGAATTTCGATGGCGTGACCGCGGGCCGAAGTTTCTTTTACGAAATGCCAGTCTGTGACGCCCGTGACGTAGCGTCGGTTTCGAGGATCTTGCATGAGCCAAGAGATTGCGGTCACGATTTGTCCCTGGATTTGCGGCTCTCTGGCAAAGAGCTCAGACCAATTGCGTTCGGCCAGGTCCTGGAAGCTATAGCTCGAAGCGCGCATGAACCCGTGCGAGCACCCGATGAACTGCATCGTCGGACTCCAGATTTCAAAATCGCAGTCGATGGTCACATCAAACAGAAGTTGCGAGTCGATGCTGACGCCGAGTCGGCGCAAATAGCACTTTAGGAGATCACGGCTATGGACTTTCTCGAGACGGTGAATCTTCTTTTCGGAGAGTGGAGTCGTGAGATCCTTTTGAGAAACGCCTTCGAAAGTCATTTCGGAAGGGGCGAGGTCAAGGACATCGTGGAGCACATTTTCGTGTAGCGAAGCGGCCAAGAAAGCTGCCGGATGTCGCTCTTGTTCAAACTGGAGGTCTTTTAAAAGGGCCGATCGCGTGAGCTCGAACATACGTCTAGAGCTACAACACGAGTCCTCGCTACGTCGACCAAGTTTTAAGCTGAGGCGAGACTATTTCGCTCGTACTTCCAGTTGAACGGGCCAATTCTCGAGAACCCAGCTTGAAATGTTAAGGATTTGTTCGTCTCGGGCGACCGCGAGGCAGCCGGCGGTCCAGTTTTTTTCGAGGCCTTTCTTGGGAAGGCAGGTGAAAATCCGCATCGGCCCGTGGATCCCGATCGCATAACCCGTATAACCAAGTTTTAACTCTTCTTTGTTTGGGTAGCCCACGGGAATGAAGATCCCAAAGAGGTTCGACTTGCGTGGATAACCTAACCAGTAGGTGCCAACCGGCGTTTTGCGGTCACCTTCTTTTTTCTTTCCAAGGCCTTTGCTGCCGATTGCGGCCTTAGCGGTCCAAGCCACCTGACCGCCGACACATGCGACGAGGGTCGAGTGTTTGGGCGTGTAGACGATGAGCTTGTCGCGTTTTTCGCAAAGAGCCTCCACCGCAGGCACATCGGTGGGATCAAGATACGTGAGTCGCTGATTTTCTAAAGAAAGATGACAGTCTTTGTCTCGGTACAAGAACGCTTCGGCGAGACTCTGATTAGTATCTTCGAGTTCTTTTGGAGTCAGTGAAAGTGGACCAATCGAGAGAGGGTCGACTTTTGCGGTTCTTGATGAGGCCTCTGAATCGTTCGGCAAAAGAAAAGAGTAGCCTATGGAAAGTCCGAACGAAATGAAGAGAAGAAAAGCGTTGAAAGATTTCTGAAACACGAAAGCCCCCGGGGTCGAACACCGGAGGCTTTCGCAAAGTTACTAAACTGCTTTTGTTGCCTTAGCGGCGGCAGCTGTAGTTCACGTCCTTCACAGTGAGGGTCGCTGTTTGACCCGTGCCAAGGCGTGTATCATGGATGAAGCTAAACGAAACATCGCCCTCGGTCGCTTTGCAGGTATTTCCACCAGCCGTGAAAACATACGCGCTCAAGAAGCCCATCGACTGAGGTGCAGAAGGTGAGTCCGAGAAGCAAGTTCCCAGTTTTTCGTTGTGAACAGCGCCGCTTGTGACGAGCCCGCTTGGAGTGATCTCCAAAATGAAGCTTGTGCGAACCACGTCGCTGGAATCATCTAAATTCGTGCAGTTTAAGACCGAACGAAACGGAGCGGATACCTCGTGGTACTCTTCGCCGTTGGGCATGAGAAGCGCGGGGCGAGCAAGAGCGATTGTCGCTGCGAGCATCAAGAGGGTGGCGGCAAAGGCTCCAAGAGCAAGGCGTTCGAGTTTTCCAAACTGAAACATAAGTCCTCCAAGTACGTTCAAGAGCTGGTTTTAGGGGCAAGGGATGGGCCAGGGGAGGGCGGTAAGATCTGACCGCCTTCTTGCCCTCAGGGCCTTTTAGGGCTCAGCTGGAGCCTCAGGGCGCTTGGAAAGGTTCGAAATCTCTACATTTTGGTTACATGGTGGAACCGTGTCGGGAAGCCATGAGCCACACGCACTCGGGCCTAGCCAAACCCCCATGGGCCACGTTATGAATTTCGGACCATGTTTGATTCATTGAGCGATAAGTTATTGGGAAGTCTTAAGAAACTCCGCGGTCAGTCGAAGATCTCGGAGGAGAACATCCAAGAGGCGATCAAAGAGATTCGCCTAAGCCTTCTTGAAGCCGACGTGAACTTCAAAGTGGTGAAGAGCTTTATCGATGCCGTTCGCGCGAAAGCGATCGGCGCGGAAGTTCTTCAAGGCGTAAATCCTGGCCAGCAATTTGTTAAAATCGTTCACGACGAACTCGTTCGTGTCCTCGGTTCAGAAGCCGTGGAGCTTGATCTCAAATCCAGCGATGGCCGCCCCGCGATCGTGATGATGGTCGGTCTTCAAGGGGCCGGCAAAACGACGACGTCGGCTAAGCTTTCGCTCTTCATTCGTCAAAAGTACAAGAAGAAGCCAGGCCTTGTTCCGGCCGATATCTACCGCCCGGCCGCGATCGAACAGCTAAAGACTCTTGGAAATAATCTTGGAGTTCCGGTTTTTCCATCCGAAGCCTCGCAAAAGCCAGAGGCCATCTTGGAGAAGGCGCTCATTTGGGCGCGGGAAAACATGGTCGAAGTTCTGATTCTCGACACCGCCGGTCGCTCACAGATCGACGATCAACTGATGGAAGAGCTTGAGCGTCTAAAAGCGATCGCAAACCCACGCGAGATCTTGTTGGTCGCGGACGCGATGCTTGGGCAGCAGTCGGTTGCAGTCGCGGAAGGCTTTCATGGGCGCTTGGGGCTGTCAGGCTTGGTGCTTACGAAGGTCGACGGCGATGCGCGCGGTGGTGCGGCTCTTTCGATTCGCGAGACGACGGGGATCCCGGTTAAATTCTTGGGTGTTGGTGAAAAGAGCGATGCGCTTGAGATCTTTCATCCGGATCGCCTAGCTTCGCGCATCCTCGACATGGGCGATGTTTTGAGCTTGGTCGAGCGAGCGCAAGAGGTGATCGACGAAAAGCAGGCGATGGAATCGGCCAAGAAAATTGCGACCAAGCAATTTACCGTCGAAGACTTTTTAGTGCAGATGCAGATGATGAAGAAGCTTGGTGGTTTAGAGGGCATTATGGGCATGCTGCCTGGTATGGGACAGGCCATGAAGCAGCTCAAAGACCAAACCAAGCCAGATGATGAGATGAAGCGTATTGAAGCGATCATCCGTTCGATGACCAAAGAAGAACGCCAGGATCATCGCATCCTCAATGGCTCTCGACGGGCTCGAATTGCCAAAGGTTCGGGCACCCAAGTTTCGGAAGTGAACAAGTTCATCAAGAGTTTTGAGCAGAGCCAAAAGGCCATGTCGCAGCTCATGAAGATGGGCATGGGTGGAGCCTTGGGTGGGATGTTTGGCAAAGGCGGCGGCAAAGGTGGAATGCCGCCTTTTAGAGGTCCCGGCGGCGGCCGGTTCCCTTTTTAATCGGCTTTGACCGTAGTTTAGAGATTTTAACTTGCCAGTTTCATGACTCAAAGGGTAACCCTTTTGGCTCACACGTACCGCCCAAGATCGCTGGTCAATGGTGACCAAGCTGGAGGCGGCCCGATAACGTCCGGAAACGGACATTGTATCGGGGCATCCCGGAAACCGGGGTTAGGAGAAAAACGTGGTTGTTATTCGTTTGGCCCGTGGTGGCTCAAAAAAACGTCCAAAGTATCGTATCACTGTCGCTGATTCGCGCGCTTGGTTGAACGGTAAGTTCCTCGAGGTTATCGGGAACTACAATCCGAACCCACGCGGTCAGGAAAAGAAGCTCGTTCTCGATCTCGAGAAGACGAAGACTTGGATAAAAAATGGCGCGCAACCTACCGAGCGCGTTCGTTCGTTGATCCGCATGGCAGAAAAAGGTTCTTAAGATTTCAATCTCGGCCATAGGCCCAATTAATTCTCTTGGAGGGGTGTTGAATGGCAGTGGATCCATCGAACCTGAAAGACCTGATCGAGTTCATGGCAAAGTCGCTCGTTGATTTTCCAGATGATGTAAAAGTCGTCGAGGAAGTCCATGAGCAAACGACGATGTACAAGCTCTATGTCAATAAACAGGACTTGGGAAAAGTCATCGGGAAGCTTGGGCGCACGGCGCGTTCGCTTCGCACGATTCTGATGGCGGCAAGCACGAAGCTTGATCGTCGCTCGGTTCTCGACATCGTAGAGTAATCTCACGCTGACGAAGTCCGAAAGCTAGAGGGGGCAGGCTTAATCGCTTGCCCCTTTTCTTTATGAACAGTTTGTGGACCAACCTTAGAGGAAATATGTCGAACGAGCCTTTGTTGGAAAAGTTGAAAGCGATGAACCCGGAAGGCGGATACCGCACGGTCGGGCGAGTGAAAGATGCGCACGGGCTAAAGGGCGAAATCTGGGTGGTACTCTTCGCTGGGCATGCTGATTGGTTGGAGGAACTTCGCGAAACCGGCGGGTTTTTGTTGGCGGCGACAGAGGACGTGTCGTCGGAGGACGATCTCAAGGGCGCTGTGACGGAGTATACTCTTAAGGGCGCTAAGCCACACAAAAACGGAATTATTCTTCAGAGTCCGGATCTCGCGGATCGAACAGCTGCTGAAAAGCTTCGCGGTAAGTTCCTAGTCATTCCGGATTGCTATCTCGAGGCCGATGAAGGCGAAGAGTTTTACTTAAGCGAAGTTGAAGGCTTCAAGATAGTGGAAGGTGACAAAGTTTTAGGGCAAGTCGTTGGTTTCACCAGCAATGTCGCTCAAGATCTTTTGATTGTGAGTTTAGAGAAGGACGCTCGGCCCGGAGTAAAAAGCGGCGACGAGATCGAGATCCCTTTTGTCGAAGCCATCGTGGTGGGTGTCGATGCGGAAAGCGAGAGTCTTGAGGTTGAACTTCCGCCGGGGCTGATCGAAGTTCAGCTTGGGCTTGACCGTGATGAGCCGGGCGATACGGAGTCAGAGGATGTTGAGTCAGAGGATGCGGAGTCGGCTGAAGACGAGATGTTTGGTGACGAGGACGAATGAAGTTCATGGTCGTCTCGCTCATGCCCGAATTGGTTCGGTCCGCCTTTCAACATGGGCTGGTGGGACAGGCGATTGCAAAAGGCCTTGTTGGTCTTGAGACACAAAATCCTCGCGAATTTGGCGAAGGCGTTCATCGCGCCGTCGATGATCGAGTGTTTGGCGGATCCGACGGCATGTTGATGCAGGCAGAGCCTTTGGCGAAATGTCTGGATCACATACTTTCCGCTTATAAACCGCCAAAGGCGAAGCCCAAATTACTTCATCTCTCGCCACGAGGGGCGCTGTTCACCGATCAGGTGGCTCGTGAGATGGCGCTGTCGGGTAGGGATATCGTATTGGTGGCTTCACGCTACGCTGGCGTTGATCAGCGCTGGCTAGAGGAATATGAAGTCGATGAGCTTTCGATCGGGGACTATGTCTTAAGCGGTGGAGAGCTTCCGGCTTGTATCGTGATCGAGGCCGTAGCCCGGCATGTACCCGGTGTTTTAGGCAATTCCACTTCTAGCGTGAAAGATAGTTTTCACGACGGCCTACTGGAAGGAGCTCAGTACACACGACCGCAGACGTGGCGTGGGCGCGAAGTTCCCGGAGTCTTGCTGTGTGGCGATCAAAAGCTGATTTCTTACTATGAAAAGCTGCAATCGTTAAAGGTGACAGCCGAGCGTCGACCAGACTTGTTGCATGGGTTTGGTTTTGATCAGGCACAGGCTCTGGTCGCGGAGATTCTCGGCCGACTGGCGTCGGTTCTTCGCGAACCAGGGGTACCCGCTGTGCGTAAGTCGGCAGCCCTTGAGCTTGAAACAGTGGCTCGCGATGTCGCCGGGCTTTTGAACGAGGTGAGAATCTCTCAACTAGAGGCAAAGAGGCCCGAAAGATGAAGATCGCAGTCGGCTTGCTTCACTATCCTATCCGCGACTCCAAAGGGAACGTGGTCGCCACCAATATCACCAATCTCGATGTCCATGACATCGCCAGAGCTTCGCGGGTGTTTGGCGTCTCGAAGTACTTTGTGATCCATCCTATGGAGGATCAAAGGGCGTTTGTTCACCGTATGCTCGATCACTGGCGAGTGGGCGAGGGAGCGCGCTACAACGCCAAACGGAAGACAGCATTGACGATGGTGGAGACAGCCGAGAGCCTGGAGGCCGCAATTGAGGCTTGGAATCGGGACGAGGGGTGTTCGGATCGGCCCATAATTGTTTCGACGCATGCCAGAGCCCTAGATGGGGTGCCGCAAGTGAGTTTTCGGGACCTGAGGGCGAAAATCGAGTCGGCCAAGCCGGAGGACCGCTTATTTTTGATCTTTGGCACCGGATATGGCCTGACGGACGAGTTTATGAGGGGTTGCGACCTGCTTTTAGAGCCTGTAAAAGGGGCGCCGCCGGACGATTATCGCCACTTGTCGGTGAGGTCGGCGGTTAGCATCATTCTTGACCGGTTGCGCGGGGCGTGGTAGCCTCGCGTACCTTACAGCAGATTTTGCAGAAAATTGGTCGCGATTTTGATGGTTGCGATTTTGAAATTGGGGACGTGGAGCCATGGCAAAAACCGTAAAGAAAACAGCATCTAAATCAGCAGGAAAAACGAAAGCTAAAACGGCTGCGGCTCCTAAAGCTCCTAAAAAAGCGAAAGCAGCTAAGCCACAAGGCGAGACAGATTTGCTTCGCAAAGTCGGCATGAAAAAAGTTGGCGCAAACGCGAAGATCCAAGACTTCTCGGCTGGTGACACTGTTGGCGTTTACGTGAAAGTTCGCGAAGGCGACAAAGAGCGCGTTCAGCTTTACAAAGGTGTTTGTATCAAAGTTCAAGGCGAAGGCGTGACTCGTACGTTCACAGTTCGCAAGATCTCGGCTGGTGTTGGCGTTGAAAGAACATTCCCTTTCCGCAGCCCATCGGTTGATCGTGTTGAAGTTATCGCGAAAGGCAAAGTTCGCCGTTCGAAGCTCTACTTCCTCCGTAGCCTCAAAGGAAAAGCGGCTCGTTTGACTTCGGAACTCGTTGGCCTGGTAGATAACTCGGCGGCTGCTGAAACTGCTGAAGAAGCAAAGACAGAAGCTTAAGTTTCGAAATGACCTTATGGTCTCCTCGATCTCCGGGTCGAGAAACAATAAAAGCCTTCGGAGAAATCCGAGGGCTTTTTTGTTTTTGATTGCGCGAGGCATAGGACTTGAGAGCGTTTCTGATATCGAGTGTGATAGCGCGATGACATCGAAGACCGCGAAATCATCTGTCAAAGAAAACTCCCTAGAAGTCTCTCTCGAAAATCAGATATTTCCATGGCGAGAACTGAAGGACCAACCCGTGATCGGTGTCGACGAAGTTGGTCGCGGCTGTTTGGCTGGGCCGGTTTATGCCGGTGCTGTCATCATCCCGGAACACGCGGTCGAGATACTTGAACGGGCCGGCGTGACGGATTCAAAAAAAATCTCTGAAAAGAAACGTGACGCGGTTGCCGATGTCATTGTCGAACACTGCTTCGTCGGGCTCGGTTTTGCGACGAGTGACGAGATCGATGAGATCAATATCCTACAGGCTACTTTTTTGGCCATGCGAAGAGCGCTAGTGAGTCTTGCTGTGAATGTGGAAAATCACGACCGACCTGAAGTCACGAGCTTCGGACTTCCAAATGGACATATCTTGATCGACGGCAATCAAAAGCTTCCGTTTGCGGGACCGGCTTTTGAAGCGTGTTCGGTGAAGTCGGAGATTCAAAAGTTTCTTGCTTGGTCGAAGCTTCCGCAAACGACTTTGGTGAAGGGTGATTCGCGCGCTCTTCCCATCGCGGCGGCGTCGATCGTGGCAAAGGTGACTCGGGATCGTCTGATGATCGATCTTGATCAGGAGTTCCCGCAGTATGGATTCAAAGGGCATAAGGGTTACGCCGCGGAAATCCACCGCACGGCCATCAAAGAGTATGGTCCTTCGCCAGTGCATCGAAAGACATTTGGCGGGGTTCGAGAGTACTTGCAGCGCTAGCACAAATAGAAAACCAAGTCGTGGTGAAGAGACCGAGCTTTTGGCCATCGATTGGCTAAGGGCGCGGGGCTTTTCGATCGTCGCGAGACGACTTAAGACGCCGTATGCGGAAGTGGATCTCTTGATCCGAAGTCCGAACTTACAGGAGTGGTTTGTTGTCGAAGTGAAATCCAGTCTCTGGCCGGACGGATTGGCGTTGGGGCTCAGCTATCGGCAAAGAGCGCGGCTTTGGCGAGCGAGTTATTGGATTCAAGACGAGATTTCTCGTGTCGTGGAGGCAAGCTCCTCGGGTGCACGACTGAGTTTGGCTTTGTTGGTGCGGGAAGATGGATTGATGCATCGCGTAGGGTTTCGAATTCTTCCCATATTTTGACTCAAAGCTTTCTCCAGATCAGTTAAGCTTGAAGCCAGTATGGCGAAACAGCTTCTCAGATACTCGAAGGCATGGATTGTTGCGGCTCTTATTTCTTCCACGGCGATGGTGGCTCTGACTCCACAAAGGGCGCAGGCCGAGCCGCTTCGAGATTTCATTATGAGCTGCAGCTATGGTGTTTTGGCGGGGACGCTTGTTGGGGCTGCGACACTCGCGTTTTCTGATAAGCCTGGCGACAATCTCAATAAAGTAGCGCGCGGTGCTTCGTTTGGTCTCTATGCGGGAATTTTGCTGGGCCTTTACGTCGTTTACGGAGTTCCCAACCAAGAAGAGGCTGCGATTCGCGATCAGCTTGGCTATCAAGAGACCAAGCCCATGGACCTTCGCTTGGTCGTTGCACCTGTGATCGGCGATCGCGGTCTTGAGGGTGGCCAAGTCAGCTATTCCGTCTACCGCTTCTAGTTGGTGCCGCCGAATTTGTAGTCGAATCCGAAAGTGAAGCGAGGTTTCTCTTCGCTTAAGATATGGCTAATTGCCAGTCGAAGCCCCCAGCAGTCGCCCGGTGGACGAAGATCAAGCATGGTCGACCAGCTCTTTAGACGAAAATCTATAGGTGAATAGGCGGAAGGCAGATAGTTGAGCTCGCCGGAGATCGTGGCGTGTCGATGAACGAAGCCGACCGCGATCCCGATGTTTTCTTCGCGCTTTTCGTAGGCTTCTTCGACGGCTTCGGTGATCAGGAAGTTTTGCGAGAAACTGAGCTGAAGAAAGTTGCCTTTTGCATCGCGAACGGCCGCGCGCGAAGAGGTGTTAAACACACGGTGAAGCGGAAAGTAGCGAACGGATGTGTTGGTGTCGAAATTGGCGAAACGCGCGTCGATAGTCGTGTAAAAATCCGAGAGATTTGCGTTTGCGTTGCGGTTGGGCTTGTCGAATTCATAGCTGATACCATTTTTGACAAGAACGATTTGCCGATACGAGGGTGTGTCGCCGTTCCAGGTCTTTTTTACGAATCGATTGAGAACCTGAGCCGCAATGATATTGCGGCTCGTGATGCGGTCTTCGTAGTCGAACTGCAGACGCTTGCTTGAATAGAAATCAGAGTCGGAAACGGGTTGGCCTTCCACGAAAATCGGCGACAGCGAGTTATCTCCAAAGAAAGTCGAATCGGTTTGCTGAAGCCACGGGATTCCGGAGATGGAGATCTCGGGCTCGATTTCGTGTTTCATTTTTTCGGGTCGACGAATCGGAGGTGGCGGCTGCATGGATTGAAAAATTCCGGCATTTGCAGCATCGGATTTGATTTCCGTTTCTGTCTCATTTTCCGAGAGATCGTAAACACGTGAGAGCTGAGTTCGAAGCGCCAAACGACCTCTGATATATTGACGAGTCGGAATCACGTCGAAGGCCGTGCCGTCCGGAACGCTCACATTGAAGGAATACTGAGTGTGGCGGAACTGGAGTGTGGGAAGAAGATCTAAGTATTTCCCGATTCGAACCGGAGCCGATAGCTCGGGGCGAAGGTCAAGGCGTTGGCCTGTTCGGATTTGGTCTTTGTCGGGATCGTAAACGCCGCTCCCGATTCCGCCAGCGCCTCGTGTTCGATCGATTGTTCGCGGTGGGGAGGCGTTCGACACGATGACGTCGTCATACGAGAAGTCTTCGCGCGCGAAGTTCACGTAGTTGAAATCCCAACGAAAGAATATCCGAGAACCAAAGAGGCTTCGATCGACGCCGGATTGGCGGATCTCGGGAAACCGATGGACGCTGTCGGAGTTTCCTTCAAGCGGGTCGGACTTGAGTTGGTTTACATAGTAGGCGGCTTCGATACTGGAGTGCAGTGTTTCGGAGTTTTTGGTCAAAGAAACGCGGTTTTCCAGTGCAGGATCCCCTAGGCCTTTGATCTCTTCGGGGAAATCTCGTGAGTATCGAAGATCAGATACCAAGCCAAGCTGGGCGCGATTGATGAAACCGCCGGGCAAAGAGTAGAGATGATCGTGGCTAAAAAACCAACGGTTGGATCTATCCGAGCCGGGCTTGTTGGGAAGGTTTTTGTCTGAGGCGAAAATATTGTCATTACCGAAGCCGAAATTGGTTTCGCCGCCGCTTTCTTCGGAAAAGATATAGCGGTAATTGAACAAAAATTTTGGATCGCGGCTGGGGGTCTCGGAGTTTGGAAGTGCTAGGTAGAACTTTGGCGTGATCGTGAGATCTTGGCTGCGGGAAATGGCCCAGAAAAAAGGGAGGGCGATTCCAAAAGATTCGCGCTGAAATTCAAACGAAGGAAAAAGCATTCCAGTTTGTCGTTCGCTTTTCAAAGGAACGATCAGATAAGGGAGCCAGAAGAACCGAACGCCTCCTAAGTAGAACCATGCGCTCTTGATGTACGCGTAAGCTCCGATCTCCGCGTCGATGTGGGAGCCGCTAAAGCTCCATGCCGGTGGGCAAGTTGTACAAGCCGTGTAAGAAGCTTCTTCTGCAACATAAGTCTCTGGGCCGGTTTTTCGAATGACACTACCTTGGAATAAAACTTGGCCGGATTTGACGAAGCCATCGTAGATGAGGCCGGTGTTATCTTCATACGAGATCTCGGCTCGCGAGCCTTCGACATAGGCGGTTGGAGACGCGATGATGACATTGCCCTCGGCGACAAAGCGGCCGGTGTTTTTATCGAGGATCACGCGATCAGAACGCAAAACTTGGGTATCAAACGAAACTTGAACGTTGCCGACGAGATTGACGGTTTGGCGCTCGTAATCGCCAAACATAGATTCGGCGATGATCTGGACAGCCTTGCCATCTTTGGTGAGTAGTTTCGTGGAGGAAACTGCGTAGGCCTTTGAAGCGCACAAAACGAGAACTGATAAGCAGGAAACCAGTAGCGCGAGAGAAACGATATGCACGCCGGTGCGCGCGCCATTGGACCTAGGCATGAGCATGGAAAAAGCCTACCGAGGCCTTTGGCTGGATGTCATTTTGTTTTCATCGTATAGACGCCGTCCCAATCCTCGCCGGGTGGGGTTTCCAAGTACTCTTGGCAGCGTTCGATATAAAGTTTCGAGCACTCGTCGTCGGGTTTGATCTCTAGCGCGGCATTGAAGGCTTGGCGGGCTTCCGCGAAATGGCGTTCGTGGTAGAGCTTAAAGCCGAGCTCGAAATCTGGAAGCAGTCGAAGGAGATTTGGGTCGGCCTGCAAAGGCCCAGGTGCACGATTTCCGATCAGTTCAAAGATGCGAACCGGCTGTGCTTTACCTTTGACTCGAACCCAATCGACTTCTCGCGTAACAAACTCGTCGGCAACCCGCTTCTGAGTGAATTCGCTGATGATGATACGGGTTCCGTATTCCTTGTTGATCCCTTCGAGGCGAGAGCCCAGGTTTACGGCGTCTCCCATGACGGTGTAACTGCGTACGGTGTTGGAACCCATGTTCCCGACACTCATGTCGCCGGTGTTAAGACCAATTCCGATATCGATCGAGGGCAGGCCTTTTTGTGCGTATTCGGCTTGGAGCTCTTTTAGTTTTTTGAGCATGAGGAGGGCGCAGGTCGCCGCTCGTTTTGGGTGGTCTTCTAGAGGAATCGGGGCTCCCCAGAACGCCATGATGGCATCACCCATATATTTATCCAAAGTGCCCTTGGTCTCAAAAACCAAGTCGGTCATCGGAGTGAGGTAGCTATTGAGCAGATCGGAAAGAGCTCGTGGATCAAGCTTTTCGGAAATCGTGGTGAAGCCGCGCACATCGGAGAACATCACGGTGAGTTCGACCTTTTTTCCGCCGAGTTCGATATTTTCTGGATCTTTCAAAATCTCGTCGACGACGGCCGGAGAAACGTACTTGGCAAACGTGCCTTTGAGCTCTTGTTTCTTTCGTTCTTCGGTGAAGTATTTGTAGGACGTGATTCCGACGAAATTAAAGAAGATCGTGAAAATCGGAATCGAGACATTTACGAGAAATCCGTTGTCGAAGAGTGCATAACGGTCGATTGCGTAAACCAGGAAAAGGCCGAAGACGGTGAGCCCGAGGCCGGCGACTGGGCCAAACCAGGTAAGGCCGGCCGCCATTAACAGGCCGCCGACCAAGATAAAGATCCACATATATGACTCTTCGGCGGGATGGATCTTTAAAAAACCGGGTTGATTGGCATTTAGCGAAAGCCCCTGAGCTTTGGCGTCTTCGGTTAAGAGATTGGAAAGCGTGTTGGCGTGGGTTTCAACCCCCGGATAGTTTTCCTCAAACGGTGTCAGGCGAAGGTCGTAGACTCCGATAGCGGTCGCGCCGACGATGAGAAGTTTGTCTTTGAGGAAAGTTTTTTTGTCGACGAGTTCTTTTTTTGTACCTCGAACGCCGGAAGCCGGGTCTGTGGCGCGATAGGAAATTTCTAGTTTATCGGTGTTTTGCAAAAGTGATGAGGCATTGATGTAGGGAAACATCTGTTGAGGACCGGCGTAGTTGATCAGCATACGGCCTGTTTGGTCGACAGGGATATCGAAGACCTTGGTTTCCCCTGAGGTTTCCTTATTCGGCTTTGTGATGGAAAAATTTTGAATCACTTTGCGTGCACGCTTGTTGCGCGCGCTCGCGCGTTCCGCGGTGAATTCAAATTCGGCATTGTAGCCGCGATCGAGAAGGAATGTCTGAAGCGCCAGGGACGGGATGTAGTGATTGCCGCGTCGGGCGATTAACATGGCCCGACGGACTGTTCCGTCGGGATCGAGGTCGGCGTTAAAGAAACCGGTGTGCTTGGTCTTGCGCGCGAGTTCGCCGGTGCTGATCCACGCACGTTCGTAGTTTCTCATTGAGTGAGGAAGCGTGGCGGCTCTCCAGCGTTCGATGGCTTGAGAAAGAGGCTCCGAAGAAGCCGCCGTCGCTGTTGATGCAGCCGCTGCCGGGTGGTTCTTTTGGTGTTTCTTCCAGGCCTCTTGCAGGGAAATGGTATCCAAAGTGGCTTCGTCCACCTCTTCGACGCCTAGTAGGCTCGCGATTTTCTGGTGGTCGAGAAGCTCGTCATCTGCCGTCAGGAAGCGTCGACAATATTCATTCAGCACGCGATTGATGATGGCGCGAATGTCGGCTTGCTGGGCTGGAGTTAAGGTAGTCAGAACCGTGTCGATGATCTGATTGATCATGAACGCGTTGGCGTAACTCTTTAATTCGGGAGTTTGGTCGAGAACGTAGAATATGATGTCGGTATCACCCAGTATCGAGCCATAGATGATCGGGGACTCCGAGTTGTCCGGCAGATTGATATCGATGAGGCGGAGGGCTTCGCGGATGTTGGTGGCAGCCTGAGAGTTCGACTTAAGCCATATTTTAATGGCGTCGTCGTCCAAGGAACTCATGTAGTTGGCCAGTGTTTCGATAAGCTCTTGTGGGATCGAGCGTTCCGCCGAGATAAAAGGATCGATTTTTCGCAATAAAGCGGCTTTTTGGTTCTTGTGGGGGAGCCAGTATTTTTTTTCGAAGTAGCGGCCGTAGTGAGCGTCAATGCACTGATCGCGAAACGGATTGAGTGACTCGCCGACGTTGTAGCTTTCGATGTCGAAGTACGACCCCATGACGACATTGTCCGAATAGAGATCGATGGTTTCAGCGAGATTTTTATCGCTATTGGAGACTCGAATTTTGCTGGAGATGAGTTCGGACACGGCCGAGATGGTTGGAAGATCGCGATTGCCTAGTCCGCGCAAGTCGGACTGGACGTTTCTTAGGGCGCGAATCGCGGAGTTTGGATCCGGCTCGGAGAAGACGATATCGAACGCCACGATTTTGGCACCGCCGTCGACGGCGTTTTCAATCAGTTTGCCGATTTTTTCTCTCGGCCAGGGCCAGCGGCCTTCTCGTTCGATAGAGGCGTCGTCGATAGATAAGATAGCGACACGATCGCTTCCGTGGTTTTCTCCGCGCGTGATCAGGCGAAAGTCGATGGTCTTGCGATGGATCTGATCGAGGATGCCGATCAGAGAACCTTGTTTGATGTCGGATACGTGGTGCTGGCTCTCATAAAAGCGAATCGCTAGATACGTCATCGCCGATGTGATCACGATCCCGATCGTCATCGGTGAACTGAGGGCATCCCAAACTTTGCTTAACTTTCCGGTCCGTTTCGATTCGCCTGAGCTCATAGTGTGTGAGGCTTATCTTAGATAAACCGCCAGACATGCGTCGAGATGATTCATGAAATCTGGTCCTCAGGGGCTTTGCTTGCCGAGCAAAACTTAATCAAGATTATCGACATGGAAGCATCAATTCAAACAGTGGTCGTCGACGGAAAATCGGTTTTGGTCGTTCATCTTGTAGGGCGTACTGAGACCGAATCGGTCGCGCTTTTTCGTGAAGCATGCAGGCATGTGCTTCCTGGGAAATCTGTGTTGTTTAACTTTCAAAAGCTTTCGTTTGTTGGCTCGATGGGGTTAAGGGGCTTTTTGGAAGCATTGCATGCGCTCGCGCAGCGTCCTGATACCGATGTCAGATTTTGCGGTGTTAGCGCGGACTTCTTAATGGTCCTGGCGGCGACACCACTTCGGTTGCGGCCGATATTGCCGGACTTGGATTCGGCATTGGTTGGATTTTCTTATTCGGCACCAAATAATGAGACGCCTCCATCGGAAGCGTCTCAGCAAGACTATATTTCTTTAACAGAAGAACTGGCCGACGAAGCGTCGGATCACGGCGACGGAGATCTGTCCGTCGGCGGCTGAATGCCAAATGCCTTCATCTCAAGGTCACTTAAGATGATATCGAGCTTCTTCAGCTTTGCCTGACGAGCGCTGTCGTCTTCGACGAAACCAACCTTTTCCAACGCTTGATCCGCGACATTGACACGATTGGATTCGCGCTGTGCCGTGAGTTTTTTGGAAAGCTCGGCATTTAGCTGCTCAAGGGCTTCGTTTTGGCTTTCGAGAGTTTGCATGCGAATGCTGTTTTCTTGCCAGATTTCACGAAGGCTTCGCAGCTGAGTCTCGGCTTTCATGCGTGCTTCTTCGGCTTCGATTCGTGTGCGTTCTGCGGAGTCGGCTTGTTTGCGAGCCGTTTCGACCGAGGCACGTAGGGTTGCGCATTCCTGAGCGAGGTCGTTCATCGCGCCCTTGAGGCGGGAAGTCTCTGTGCGTAGCTGAGATTCTAGTTCTTCGGATCGGCGCTCGAAGAAAACTTTCTCATTGTTTGCTCGAGCACTTTCGTTTGTCGAGTGGTCGAGAACGGCGACGCGTTCATGGGCTTTCACGAGATCGGAACGAAGCGACGTGTTTTCCGACTCGATCGTCTGAATGCGTTTTTCATATTGGTCGACCAGTCGTGCGCGATCGCGTTCGCCAGCCGTGAGACGGCGGTCCGCTTCGGATTTCACGTGTTGAAGTTCGTCGCGAAGATTGGTGCAGGCCGACGTCAGGCGTAGGATCTCGGCCTCTTGGTCGAGAAGTTTTAAACGCAGGTCTTCCGTTTGGCGCTCGCGAGCTGCGAGACCCGGTTGTACCCAGCGGCGTACGCGGCGCTGATAGGTTTGCAGGCGTTCGCCGATGCGCTTTTGTTCCTGTAAGCGGCGCTGAAGCTCTGCGCCTTCGATCTTGGACAGGTTGAGTTCTTCATTCACACGCTGGAAGCGAGTTTCGCTAGCGTGGTGTTTGTCGGAAATCGAGCGATCCTTTTCCCGCAGAATTTCGATTTGCGCCTGAAGCGCGGCCCGCATGCGTTCGGAGTCTGTGATCTGAATCTCCAGATCGATGATCTGCTGCTCGAGCTGGCTTCCGCGACGGAGATGCACTTTGAGACGGCTTGCCAGATCCTCCGAGTAGTCGATCAGAGTTTCGACGGTCGCCGTGTGCAAAACGCGAGCGGGTAGCTCGTCGAGCTTGGGCGCTGGGGGAATCTGATTGGGCAGGGGAATATTGACTGGATCCATTGTCCTCCTCTTCGTCCGTGAAGAGCTGCTGTTTTCAGGCTCTCAGGCGAGTCGAGTCTGGTCAATTAGACCGAGGTCTAGAGTGCTTAAGGACCTGGACTTTTGAAGTGTTCGACGTCTCGTTCCTGGACGCAGGTCAAGGCTTGGAGGGCGAAAACCGATAGGTAGAACGATGGGTGCAGCAAAAATAGTGAAATCCGAGCTCGTTGAGATCGCGGAAAAATCACAAAAAGAAGAAGTGATTTCCTCGATGAAGTCGCAGATGCGAGCCAGTATCGCCTCTGCTGGTGGGATTGGTGCGACACCTGACAGTCTTCGTCAGTTGATTTTGTCTGCGGTCGTGGAAGAAAAGTATGACAAGGCGATCTCGGGTTTAAATGAATACATGTCATCGAAGCCCGAGTATCCGGACTTCAAAGAGCGCTGCGAGCGTTATGCGGAGTATGCGATTGAGTTGATTCAGGCGATTCGTACGAAACGAAGTTTTCCTGGATGGAATGCGCTCAACATGTCGAAACAAAAAGAGCTTTTCGAAAGAGCTCTGCATCACTTTGAAGATTTGAAAGCCACCCTGGTTAAGATCGAAGTGATCGAGCGAGAAGTTCGAATGGAGGACGTGCGCTCGACGGTTTGGGTCGTAAAAGCAGTGGTCTATGCTGTTTCCGTGCTGCTGTTCATCGTATTTGTGAAAGAGATGACCGGCGGAGTAATTCCGGCGGCTGACACGGTTCTTGAGTCGACGACGAGTCATGTCGTCGACTTCGTTTTTGATAAATTAAAGCTTTAGGTAACTTGGGCTAAGCGGCCGTTTTACTTCGCTTCCTTGATGGCCTTGTGGACGGCGTTCAGTACTGGAATCGAAGATCCAGCAGGAAGCACTCGGCCGTTTACGAAGATCGCGGGAGTGCCGCGAAGGCTTAGCGACGTGCCGAGCTGCGCTTGAGCTTCGACGGCCGCTTTGGCCTCTGCGGAATCCGCGCACGACTTTAGGTCTTCGGCTGGGATTCCAATCTGTCCCGCAAGCGAAGGAAGTAGCTCGCGAATCTTCTCCGCTGTTCGCCACTCTTCAAAGCGCTCAAACACAGCTTGATGGGCCTCCCAACCTTTGTCGCCTTTTGTTCGTGCGCACCAAACCGTGCGCGCGAGCAAGCACGAGGCACCGTTTGGCTGTTGGATCGAAGTGTTGCACTCGCCGTCCAGAGGCCACGAATAAAACTCGAGGCGCACGTCGGGGTGAGCGGCTGTGAAAGCTTTTAATGGCGGAGCGGCCAGTTTGCAGTGGATGCAGCGGAAGTCGGCGAATTCGACAATTGTCATTTTAGCATCCGCGCGACTTGGTCCGATCGCAAGGGGGTCGGTTTCCGCGATTTCAATGGTCGGGTTCTGGCTCCATTCGGAGACAGCGGCTTTTGCCATCGCGTCTCCTCCGCGCGTGGAATAAGACGTGCGGAATTGATCATTGAGAATGAAGGCGGAGATCCCAAACCCGAGAACCGCCCATAGAAGTGACATTTTAAGTTTAGGAGTTAAGCCCTGGCGATAACCTAAGAATGCGCCGACAGCTGTAAAGACAGAGAGAACGTAGGTCACGACGCAAAACGGACAAACCGTGTTGAGTGCAACAACCGAGACGCCACCCATGACCACGCTTGCGAGTGCGAGAACAGTCGCGACCGACAGGAGTGAGGTGCGGTTGGCATCACGATTTTCAGACTCCGTGACGAGGTCCCAGCCGGCAAATGTCAGATAGGCGAGGTTGGCAAGAAGTCCCCAAAGCGCCATAGGGACCCCGAGAAGCTCGGACCATGTGCTGGCGCTGGTGGCAGAGCAGGAAAGCTTCGCAGAGAGGTCGCAAAGAAGCTGACCTGTGGCTTCGCCGTAGCGGAGGTCGTAGTGGCTTTTTAGCAGGTAGCCGTGAAAGCCAATGGCTAAAACTGCAGCGCCGGCCGCCATCAGTTTCATATTCTTCTGGGCGGCAGGCGAGACGTTGGACGGGGTGTGGTTTGTGGATGTGCTGCTCATGATGATCACCTCGCTTCAAGTGTAGCTCGAAACATAAGACCGGATTCAGCAGTTGATGGCAAGGCTTTCAATCTACACAATGATTTTATGGATCGCGAGTGGTTGAAGGCCCGGAAGAGTTTGCTGAAAAATGTGAAGGAGGAGGTCGGCCGTCGGCTAGGGAAAATGCCTGCGGATTTGACAAACTACGAACGTGAGGCCCGTCTTCTGGCTCGAGGGCGCTACCGCATTTCATCAAAATCTGAAATCATGGCCGAGGTGGAGTCGGCCGATATCGTTTACGGCGGAGACTTTCATGCCCATGGACCGGCTCAGCGGACACACTTTAAAATCTTGCGGCACCTAGCGCCCGAGCGTCCGGTTGTTTTGGCGCTCGAATGTTTTGAGCCGCGAGCGCAGAAATATCTCGATCTCTACCTCGCTGGAAGAATCGACGCCGAGAAGTTGAAGATGCGCGTCAAGTGGGACGAGCGCTGGGGATTTCCCTACGAAAATTACAAGGCTTTGTTGGAGCTGGCGAAAAAGCGTGGATGGCGCGTGCAAGCGATTGGCCTTGAGGCGAAGCGGACTGAGGGCCAAGGGGGATTGCAGCGTCAAGATGTTGTGACGGCGAAGGCCTTGCGGGCCATCATGCTTAATTCGCCTCATGCACTGATCTATGTCGTTATCGGAGAGCTTCATCTTTCTCATTTGCCGGAGCTGGTTAGAAGGCAGTTTAAATCAGTCCGGCGAGTGGCGCGGCAGCTTCGAGAAGTGGCGATCCATATCAATACGGAGTCCGTCTACTTTCAATTGGCGCGAAAGGGTTTGGAGCACTCGGTGGATGTCATTCGTTACAACACGCCTAGTTCAAGCTCGGGACCGACACGATTTTGTGTATTGAGTTCGCCACCGTGGGTTCCATGGCAAAGCTATCTTCTTTATCTCGACCAAACGCTTGAGCTTGAGTGGGTTGAGGCGGAGGGCGGCGAAGGGGACTTTGACCCGACAGATCACGTGAAGCGTTTAGCGACTTGGATTGCAGAGGATTTAAAACTCCTGCCGTCGCAAGAGGGTAAGCCAGGAAAAAAGCTCGAGAAGATGTTGGATGGTTTAAGTGTTTATGCGGCACAAGACGCTACACTTTGGCGAAAGATTGAGTCGGCTCATGCGGGGCGTGAGCGAGACTTCGCGAGACGGCTGATGATGAAGGGCGCGAGTTTTATGCTTCCGAGTCTCGGTGTGGGCTGCTTGGCGCAGACGACGGTGAATCATGCGGCTCACTTGGCGAGCGAGTTCTTACAGATGAAGACGAGTGGGCGCGATCGTGAGCTTTGGAAGTTTCCTCGCGACTTTCACGCGGCGATTCTTGTCGAAGCACTAGCTTACTTTGGTTCGAAACAAGTGAATCACAAACGTCAGGCGGAGACTTTTACGGATCTGCGAACATCGCTTCAGACGATTCCACCTACGGACGAAGGTCGAGAAGCGCTGCGTTTGGCACTTGATCAGCGCATGTCGGAGCTCGTGTATTTTCATCAGGGTCGCAAACGGAAAACTCTTGTGAAACCGAAGAAGTCGGCAAGTTATCTCGAAGCCGCATTAATTTTGGGGCGTATGATGGGAGAAAGATTGTATGCCGCCTATCATGCCCGTAAGATTTCAAGAAGGGAGATTGTTCGACTTTTCAAGACAGATGTCTTGTCCCGCGATTTTGGTCGGGAATATGATGAAATCGTCGAGCGACTGGCGCGAGCGATTGGGACGGAGATCGCGCCGCTTTCTCAGGGAAGGTCGATCTCTCAGCGAGGACGCGACGGGGCCTCACGACACGCAGCTTTGGAACAGGTGTCGGTGTATCCGCTACGTAGCCGCCGAGAGAGAATTTAGAGTGAGCCTGAAGAGAGTCTGGAAAGAGTCTAAAGAACGCTTGGTCCGGCAACGCTTGATCTAGCAACGCTTGGAGGAGACACGGATGTCTCGAGTAAATGCGTGGTACATCAATTCAACCAAAGGGGCCGAAGGTCCTTTTGCGACAGATCTCATGCGCGCGATGGTGCGCGATCAGCGTCTCAAGCCTCTTGATCTTGTGTTTCGGGAAGGCGACGATGAGTGGCGCCCCGCCTCTATGTTCAGCGAACTTCAGCCGGAAACTGCGGATGCAGAAATGGCGAAGGCCTTTCGCGCGGCCGCGAACCTTCCGGACTTCACCCCCTCCAACTCGGCCAACTCCACAAGCGATGGTACAGAGGCGGGATCTGGTGGAGCTCACGCTTGGATCGTGCTTCGACCGCACGGCAGTACATATCTTCAAGAGGGACCATTTAAGACCGAGCAGATTCGCGAGGGTCTAAAGCGCGGGGCCTTTAACTTTGGACAGTATGCGTGGCATATCGGGATGTCGCAGTGGATGCGTATTGGAGACTTGCGGGAGTTTGATCGTCGATCAACGCCACGCGAACGAACTCCGCACGTGCCACCGCCGCTGCCTGATCCGATCACCTCTGTTTTGTTGGAAGATGATGGGGATTTTGAAAGCGAAGAGTTTCACGTTTCCGTCAATCCGCATATGCGAACGGATCTCACGCCTGTCGATTTTTTTAATCTTGGCAAAGAGGCATTCGCTGTCGGTGGGGCCGCGGCCAAAAGCCCGGAGCGTTCGGAAGCTTTTGGCTCGCCACCGGAATCGAGCAAAGATCTGGCCGGCGTTCCGTGGGAAGATCGCTTTGAGCAATCGGGCGTCTTCACGCAGGCCGTTGAGCTGATTGACGACGAGTCGAGTGTCGCAGGTGTTGAGGCGCGATCCAATGGCTCCGTTGCGGACTTTGATCAGGGCGAGGATCAAGACGATGTTTCGTCTCATACGGCTTACTACGAAGGCCCAAAGCCTCAGGAGGCGCCTTATGTGGCGGTTTCCAAAGAGCCGGCGATTGCATCGGAGCCTACGGATGGTTGGTCGCGCTGGGGGCGTTACGCAAGTGCGGCTGGCTTTGCATTCGTGGCGGGAACATTTGTTCTGCACGCGGCGACGACGCCGAAGATTCGTGTGGAGCGACAGGTTGTGGAAGCGAAGCCTTTGATTTCTCCAGAGGTCGACCGAAGTGTCGCGATGGCTCCGGAGGCTTTGAACTCGGCACCGGCGGAGGCTTCCGCAGTTGCGGCGGACGCAGTGTCGCCATCCACGCCTGTAGCACCTCCAAGTGCTCCGGTTTTGGAAGTCGAAATAGTTGGGCTTAAGCTTCAAGAGCCGGATGCTTCTATTTTGCTTCAAGGTGCGCTTCCAGTTGGCAAGCCGGTCGCGGTGACTTTCCGTGGTCGGGTGGGAGAGGTTTTAGGCAGTCTCAATGTGCGTAAAACCGTTTCTGTGACTCGCAAAGGTGGCGAGATTCCGACAGTGCGTTTAAAGGAATTGGCGCTGCCTGCGGGCTCCTACACGGTCGAGGTTGGGCTTGGAGAAGAGACCGTTGCCAAGGCGGATATTTTTGTCGGAAAACGCGATGCGCGTTTTTTGGATCGTCTTGAAGCCCACTTGCGAGAGCATTCGTATGAGCTACAAACTCAGAAGAAGGTGCTTTTTTATGCCGCTCAGGAGCTAGATGTGTTGGCGCGCGATCTTGGGCTGAACTATGGGCAGCTTCGTTCGCGGGCGGATCTTTGGGGGAAGTTCTATCAGAAGTGGACAGCCAAAGTTTCGGCCGTTGAAAAGTCGGTTTCGGAACTTGGGCGCCGCGAAGCAAGCGAGCAGGCCTATCCGGAAGAGGTCGAACGCCTCATGGGGCTTGCGAAGGTTTTAAAAGAAACCGCAGATCAATTTCAGAGCGGTGTCGGCGCCAGCCGTGATGTCGCCAGTGATGGTTTGACGGACTTAATCGCCGAGCTGGCGCGTCAAAAGACCGCAATCGGAGCGATTTCCGTGCGGCCCGAGAGCGGCGAACCGGAGCCTACTTCACGAGGTCTTTGAAGTCCTTGCCTGGTTTAAATTTAGGCACTTTTGCAGCGGGGATAACGAGCTTTGTTCCCGTTTTGGGATTGCGGCCAGTGCGTGAGCGACGCGACGTCATCGAAAATGTCCCGAATCCCACGAGTTTCACTTCGTCACCCTTTGCGACCGCTTTCGAGATGATCTCAAGAGCGGCGTCGATCACGTCTTCCGACTGAACTTTTGTGAGCTTCGTTTTGGATGCGACTTTATCGATGAGTTCTGCTTTGTTCACTTACGGGCCCCCCTCGCAAGATCTGGAGCGCCAGTATTTAGGTTCGGTCTGGTTTATCGTCAAGGCTTCTGATATTTTCTAACTCGAACAAGCGCATGTACGAGGGAGCGGTGTTTAAATGTTGCGACAACTAAGAAATCAGACCGCTATTTTTTTGAGTAACGAGTTGCGAAAACTCTTGCCGCCGGAATTTTCTGACAACGAGGCCGTGTCAGTCGCAAAACTCGAAAACGTATTGGAGCAGCCTAAAAACCTTGAGCACGGTCACTTAGCGTTTCCGGTCTTTAGCTTAGCGAAACTCATGCGACAGGGACCACCACCTATTGCGCTGAAAATCGCGACGCATCTTCAGAGCCTGATTGATGGAAATCAGGTCGCCAAAGACTTGGGGCTTGAAAAGGCGATGGCGGTCGGTGGATACGTCAATCTCACATTCTCAGGCCTTGCTCTGCAGAATCGTTTGTTTGCGGCGATCCGCGACTCCAAGGGGAAGTTGGGCTTTTCTGCCGACGGAAAAGGGAAAAAAATCGTCATCGACTATTCGTCGCCAAACGTCGCAAAGCCCATGCACGTGGGTACACTGCGCGCCACTGTTATCGGCCAGGCGATTCGCAACATCGCCGAAACCCAAGGCTACGAGGTGATTGGGCTGAATCACTTAGGCGATTGGGGAGTTCAGTTCGGGAAGCTTGCTTGGGCTTATCAAAAGTGGGGCGATCAATACGATTTCAAAAACGCGCCCTTTCAGAGCTTGTTTGACCTCTATGTGAAATTCCACGACGAGGCGGCAAAAGACCCTGCGTTGGACGCCGAAGGGTCGCTCGTATTTAAACGCCTTGAACAGGGTGATAAAGAGATCGAGAAAATCTGGAAGATGTTTGTCGACATCACCTTGGTGGAAGATCAAAAGCTTTGGGACCTTTTGGGTGTTAAACATGACCTTGTTCGTGGTGAATCATTCTACAACGATCGCTTAAAGCCTGTTGAAAATCTCTTAGAGAAAAAGGGGCTTTTGACGGAAAGCGAAGGTGCAATGGTTGTCCCGATGGGTGACGATATGCCGCCTTGCTTGATTCGAAAAAGCGATGGTGCTTCGCTCTACGCGACGCGCGATATCGCTTCTGCGATTTATCGCAAAGAGGAACTTGGCGCGGATCTTTGCCTCTACGTGGTCGGGGTCGATCAGACCTTGCACTTTAAACAAGTATTCAAAGTACTGGAACTTGCGGGGTTTGAGTGGGCAAAAGAGTGTCACCACATCTCGTTTGGTCTCTACCGTTTTAAAGACGGCGTAAAAATGTCGACTCGCAAAGGAAACGTCATTTTCCTTGAAGACATTTTGAAACAAGCGATCGAGCGGACTTCGGAATTGATCGAAAAAAAGAACCCGCATCTCTCGCTGGCGGAGCGTACGCAGATCGCGACGGATGTCGGTGTCGGTGCCGTGATCTTCGGTGATCTCGTTTTTGACCGTGTGAAAAACGTCGAGTTCGATTGGGATCGGATCTTGAGTTTCGAAGGCGATAGCGGGCCATATGTGCAGTACATGCATGTGCGCTGTCAGAGCCTCTTGCGAAAATATGCAGAGAAAAACGGTGGGCTGCCGCCGAAACTGAATCCGGCACGCGTGATGGGCGAAAAAGACGAACGTGAGCTTATTCGCCTGTTGTTCTCGTACGACGAAATTCTGGAAGCGTCTTTCCGTGGCTTCCGTCCAAATATTCTGGCTCAGTATCTCCTCGAAGTTTGCGGTGTGTTCTCGCGCTTTTATCACAACAATCGAATTCTGGGAGAGGCGGCCGAGATCGAGGAATCTCGAATGGCATTGGTGGCGGCGACCCAGGCGGTCTTGCACGAGGGCCTTGCGAAACTCTCGATTCGCGCTCCGGATGTGATGTAAATCGACGAATCTGACCTAGATATTGGACCAGGATAAGGATGTGGCTGTCTTATGATGAGACAGCCTTGTTCTAAGTTTAAAAAAAGATCGAAGAACGTCCGATAAATATTCGGGATGGCACGACTTTCTCCAGCACTCTTTTCTTCGACGATCTTAATCATCTGCCTGATGATTCTCGGGCTTCGTGAATCGGTTTTGAAAGACCACACCGAAACAGAGGTTTTGCGTGAACGTCTGCAATTGGCGGAAAAGCGTCTTGCGGAATCCTACTTCCGGGAACGTTTGGCGCAAGAGGACAATCAAGAAACACGCGAAGTGATTGCTCAGAATCTGCCGGGCCTATTAAAGGGTCTGCCGGAAACATCGAAGACCTATCAGCTGCGTACCATCGCAAGTGTCGTGAACTCCTCTTCAAAGACTTTGAAGTTTGAGCGTGCATCAAGCCTCCTGGAGCGCGCCAAGGAGGAGTTTCGTGCTCATAATTATCATGAGTCGAATGTTCGGTTAGAAGGCCTTTTGAAATCGTATCCGGACTCGATTCATGGTCCAGAGGCGCGTTTTTTATTGGTTGAGGGCTACTACCAGTCCAAGGACTACGAGGCCTGTATCGAAGTTGTCGAACAGATGATTCGCTTGTATCCAGAGAGTGAGTTAACTGGGTTTTCACTGCTTCGTCTGGCGAAAATTTATGAGCGACGAGATCGCATCGAAGATGCGGCTGAGATCTACCGCTCGATCAGCCAAAACTTTAGCCAAGCCGAGCTCAAGCGCCAAGCTGAGCTTTCTCTGAAGGCCGTGGATATATGATGCTTCGGTTTTTCATTGTGGCCCTGGCGATCTTTGCGGCCGCCACGGCGAAAGCGGCGGAGCGCGTTCAGCTTCGTGAGGTTTCCTATGATTCCGATGGCCTCAAGTACACGTCCGACTTGCTGGAAGAGCCAAAAGGCTGTCTGACGCAAGCGGCGCCCAGCGTGAATCCCTGTTCGTTTCGGGTCGGACAAGGAAGAAAGCTGGTTCTGAAGTCAGAAGGCCGAGTACTTACCGTGGGCGACAACACGATTTTGATTCGCGAGGCCGCCGATCGCTATCGCCTGGTTGAGGGCTTCGTGCGTGTCGGACCAGGGGATGGGGCGGATCCTGCGAAAGCGGGTTCTACGGCGGGCTTGGCGGCAAAAACCGTGCTTTTGGTTTCCAGCTCTTCCAACTGGAAACAGGCGGCGAGAGTACAAGGTGAGGGCGAATTTTTTGTCGAGCGCTATAACAACAGCATTTCGGTTGTGAATACGGGAAGTCGAAAGGTGGAGCTTTTTTCCGGCGGGCGCGATGAGGGCTGGATCGGTTCCGGGATGGAAGTTCGCTTCAGCAAGCCGGATCGTCGCAGCGGAAGGTATGAAGTGGGAGCTCCGCTTCCATTGGATCTCGAATCGCAAGTGGTGCGAGAGGCCAAGCTTTTTGCTGGCGAGAAAAAGAAATTTTCCGAACGAGTGGATCAGATCCTCGTGTTGCAGCGAGGAGCTGCGGAACTAGCGGCGCAGATTCACCAAGACGCAGTAAACCGCAAACTGGCCTCGCTAGAGGCAGCGGCCGAGAAACGACGTCGTGAAGCGGCGAAGCGAGAAGCGGAAGACCGTGAAATTCGAGCGATGTTTCGTCGCAAGGTCTTGTCGGTCGAATAAAATCCTTCAAAGTCTTTTGCGGTAGCAGGCCTTAAGTCTGGCCTTTTAAGTGAATCGCCAGAGCTTTCTTCAGCCAAAATCGATACTTGATGTATTCTATGGGTGTCGGCCGACGAGGCGGACTTTCAGGTGTTTTGATAGACACTTGCTATGTTTTCTCTGGACGATTTCTCATGGAGGAGAACTCATGTCTTCAGTAGGTTCCGCTGACAAACGTTCCCAGCAGGACGAAGCTTTGCGTCGAGCTCGTGAGACTTACCAAGAGCGTGATGTTGATCAGGCAAAAAAACATTCTCAAGAGATCAAACGTTTAAACGAGGTTCATCAGACGGAACTTCGGCAAATGGAAGAAGCACATAGTCGTCAGATGGATGATCTTCGTGAAAGAACTCGCGAAGCGATTTCGACGCGCGACATGCGCTACCAAAAAGAGATCGAAGACCTAAGATCTCTTCATCAAAACCAAGTTAGAAAAGCGGCGGTCGAAGCCGAACAAAAGCAGAAGCTGACCGAAGATACAATGCGCCAACAGATGGAAAAATCCTCGCTGATCAAAGATCGGCAGGCGGCCGAGCAAAAGAGGCAGTATGAGTCTCAGCTAGGAAAAAGTCAGAACGACTACTTCGAGGGTTTGAACCAAACTCGTGACTCAGCCCAGAAGTCCATCTCGGGTCAGCGCGAGAAACTCAACGAAGCTCATAAAAAAGAAATGGAAATCGTTCGTGGGGATCGTGATCGCCGACTGGATCAGGCTCAGCGTGATTATCAGGCGATGCGGACGTCGAAAGATCGCCAGCTTGGCGATTTGGAAAATAACAAACGACGAACAGAACAGCGGCTTTCCAAGGTCCATATGGAAGCTCTTAGCAATCAGTCGGCCGAACATGCCGGCAATCTTCAAAATGCGCGGGAGCAGTTTCAAGACGGAATCGAGAACAATCGTGCACGCTATGAGAAAGCGCTTCAAAAACATACGGATGCCAATTCTCTTAGCAGTGAATCTTTCCGAAATACTATTCAGGATCGGATCGAAAACGAGGTTGATTCCGCCGGTGCTGAGAATCGCCGATTGAAGAACGAGCTCGTACGGCAGCAGGAGAGTCTCAATCGCCAGAAAAACCGTGAAGTGAGTAACACACGTGCCGCGATGAGCGAGAATATCGAGTCTCTTGAACGAGATCGTCTAGAGACGGTGAAGATTTCCAACGCGCGCAATGCGAAGGTCGTCTCGAATGTGATTCGGGAAAAGGATCAGCAGTTGATGACTTCGAACCGTAATTTCCAAGACAAGATCGAAATGGAGAGAACTAAGGCCAAGGAGCACATGGGGAACACCAAGGTGCAGCACGAGCGAGAAATCGCCGCGAAAGAGCTTCAGGTCATGAACCGTGAAACGCGCCTTAAAGATATGAATCAACGTGAAGAAGTGTATCTCAAAGATTTTTATAACGATTCGCTTTCGGCCAATCGCGAGAACTTTGAATCCTCACTTCGCGAGATTCGCGAACAAAACAAGCGTGACCAGGGTTTGATTTTTCAAAACTTCTCGAAGGCTTCCAATGAGCGGGAATTGAAGTTTCAAGAAAAGCTTTTGGAGCTCAATCAAAGGCATCAAAACGAGGTCGACCGGTTAAAGGCTGAACAGCAATCTCTATTGAAGAATCAAAACGCGATCGCCGAGCGCGAAAAGAAGGCTTTGACCGAACAAAAGAGTGTTGAAATGCAGCGTCAGGCTTCCCAATTTGAGAATAGAATTGCGAAGCTTGAAGAATCCCATCGGCGAGAGCTTGATGGGTTGAAGCGTCGACATGAGGAGTCCCTCGTGAATATGACGCGACAAAAACCGAAGGCTTAAAAAACGCCGAAGTTCGCCGAGCTTCGGCGAAGTTTATAGAACAGAAGCTAGGACATCAAAATGCTGGCAGATCGCCGTACGAAGATTGTTGCAACTATTGGCCCTGCAATTCGAGGTAAAGACAATCTAAGACGAGCGATTGCCGCCGGCATGAACGTGGCTCGTCTGAATTTCTCACATGGCAGTCACGAAGATCATCTTGAGGTGATCAAAGACTTGCGAGCTCTTTCAGTAGAGATGCATGCACCGTTGACGATTCTTCAAGATCTTCAGGGGCCTAAGATTCGTGTCGGCCGTTTTGAAAACGGGGCTATCGAAATCGAAGAAGGTGAGAAAGTCGTCATCACGGTGAAAGACGTCTTGGGTAAACCAGGATTGATCCCATCTGATTTTAAGCGACTTCCTCAAAGTAGCCGTGTCGGCGGACGCATCATGCTGGATGACGGTCTTCTAGAGCTTCGTGTCGACGCCGTCGACGGCGATGAAGTGCACTGCACGGTCATCTACGGCGGTGTTTTAAAGGACCGCAAAGGAATGAACGTTCCCGGTGGCGAACTCTCGGTGGACTGCCTGACGGAGAAGGATCTTAAGGATCTCGAATTTGGCCTCAAACATGGTGTGGATTACGTGGCTTTGAGTTTCGTCCGTCGTGGTGACGACATTAGAAAGCTGCGGGAGTTGATTCAAGCACAGGGCTCGTCGGCAAGAATCGTAGCGAAGATCGAGATGTTGGAAGCGATTGAGAACCTCGAAGAAGTCGTTCGTCTTTCCGACGGAGTTATGGTGGCTCGTGGGGACCTGGCGGTTGAAGTTGGACAGACCAGGCTTCCGCAAATTCAAAAACAAATTGTAAAGCTATGTAATTCAGTAGGTCGACCTGTTATCACGGCGACGCAGATGCTTGACTCAATGACCGAAAACCCGCGTCCGACGCGCGCTGAGATCACGGACGTCGCAAACGCCGTCTTGGATGGCTCGGACGCTTTGATGCTTTCTGCTGAATCGGCAAGCGGACGTTTTCCGTTTCGCTGTATTCAGACCATGCACGACATCATTGTCGAGGTCGAGCGCAACGGGGATTATTTCTATGACATGCGCATGGATGAACAGTTCTCATCGGTCGCCGATGGAATTGGCGCGGCCAGTGCGCTGACGGCGATGAAGCTCAATGCCACAGCGATTGTGTGTCTAACGACTTCGGGAAAGACGGCGACTATCATTTCCGGCTATCGCCCCAAAGCTCGTATCATCGCGGTGACTCATATTCTTCCGACGCTGAACCGCCTTGAGCTCGTGTGGGGTATTCAAACATTGAAGATCGATCCGTATAACTCGTCAGACGAGGCTATGCAGCAGATCGAGCGGCTTCTTTTGGAGTATGGCCTCGTGAAGCCAGGTGACAAGGTCATCCTCACGCTTGGGGTTCCTGTGCTGGAGCGTGGAACAACCAATGCGCTTCGTGTTTACACGATCGGCCGTGAGGATATCCGAAGGCTTTCGCCAGAGCAGCTTCCAACGCGCTATCGATAGGCACGCTGCCGACAAGGCGTTTTGTTAAGTGCTTAGGTGCGTGTGATTTTGCGGCAGGCGTGAATGAGTTCCCAGTACGGGTATTGGGTCTCAAGCTCGGCAAAGTTGAAACTCATGCCGAGAGCGCCTTCGAGAGAGAATTTTTCTCCGACAAGTTTTTTTTCGGCCAACGAGTTGACGTCGTCGACATTGAAAAGCGCCCCGAGATCTCGCATCGAATCGTTTTGCATTTGCGTGAGGTTGAGTTTGACCTCGCCTTTTTCGTTGGGAGTCGCCTTTTTTCCGTAGAACAGAAGCGCTTTCACAGCCTTCATTTCTTTTTCTTCGATAGAGGTCCGCTTGTCTTCGCTCTTGAATAGAAAATCGTTGTAGAAGTCGACAAAGCGGATCAGAAAATCTGGCTGAAAGACAGTGATGCGCTGGCGACCTTCTCCAAGTTCCTCGACCTTGAGATGCCCGAGCCCCTGCAGAACCTCGAGCATGGTTTGCATCTTATTGGTCGGCTGCTGAAAAATCTGAATCGTGTATTTGCGCAAAGTGCCTGGCGGCACGAGCGTGCCCGATCCGTCGGGAGTCTTTTCTCCGTAGACTTTTGCAACGGTGCCGAGAATCGCGCAGAGTCGGGTGACAGTGTGAGGCGGGAAGACGGCGTTGGATTCTTCTTCCGATTTTTCCAAGGCCTTGATTCTCTGGTTGGCGTTTCTTAAGTGATTGTTCACCGTTCGCATGATCGCCTTCGACCATTCTGGAAACGTCTTAAATTGAGCATTAAGCGCTTTAAACGGCAGTTCTATAACGGTGGTGTCGGAGACCGCCCGTGCGGATGCCGATCTTGGCTTTTGATCGAAAAACGCCATCTCGCCGACCATGTCGCCTGGCCCGAGTTCGGCCAGTGAGATCTCAGAGTTCCCTTTGGATTTCAAAATTCCAAGTTTTCCGGTTTTGATGACGTACATCGCAAGAGAAGCATCGCCTTCTCTGAACAAGTATTCGCCCTTCTTTAGAACTTTCGGATCAGCCAATGTTAAAAAGCCCCGTGTCTCGGTTAAGAGAGAACCAGAAATAGGCTATCAGGTCGCCGAGGAAATGTGGGAGTGATCTCGGCCACAATGCCAAACAGCGAGACCTAGGACCTGCACGGAAAGCAGCGCAGCCCGGAGGGCGTAGCGACACCTCTCCAATCTTTCCGTGCTCCTGCACGGAAAGCAGCGCAGCCCGGAGGGCGTAGCGACACCTATAGCCGGAAGTGCATAAAGCGGCCGGAGTCGGTTCCGAAGTAGAGTTCGCCCGCTGGCGATTCGTTCACGGAGCGAATGCGCTCGCCAAGTTTTTCGAAGAGTCGCTTTTCTTCGCCGAGAACCCACTGATCTCCTTTTCGAGTCAGAGGAACGATGTTGAGATGCTGAAGAACGAGCGCCCCTTGCAGTAAGGCACCTTTCATCGCGGGGTATTTCTTTCCGCTCAGGATGTGCATCGAGCTAGGTGCAATGGATGGAACATAATACTTCAGCGACTTTTCAACCGCCGGAAGCTCTGTTTTGTCGCTGATTTTTGGACCCCAGTATTCGCGGCCGTGGGAGACAAGAGGCCAGCCGTAGTTCGCTCCGGGTTTTAAGAGATTGATCTCGTCACCGCCACGAGGGCCGTGTTCATTGACGAAGACATCGCCTGTTTCCGGGCTAATCGCAATACCCTGTGGATTGCGGTGTCCGTATGTGTAGACCGCCGCCAAAGCCCCTTTGATGGGAGACGTCTGCTGGAAGGCCTTGCCGTCTTTCGTGAGGCGGAGAACTTTGCCCCAATGCTGATCGACTTTCTGGGCGCGCTCGCGCTCGTTACGTTCGCCGAGAGTCATAAAGAGTGAGCCGTCTTTGTGAAACGCCAGGCGTGAACCAAAGTGCAGGGCCGAGTCGACGCTTGGAACGGCTTCGAAGATGCGAGCAAGAGACTTCAGGTCGCCATCTGCAGAGCCGCCTGTCCATTCACCACGCAAAACCGCCGTCGTGGTGTTGGATTTTTTCTCCTTTTCTGTGCCCGTCGAAGGACGCACGGAGGCCGTCAGATAAACCAACGTTTTGTCGCCATCCTTCACGATGCGAAGATCAAGAAGGCCGCCTTGGCCATTGGCCACGACTTCGGGTTTGGCCGAAAGCACGCGCTGTTTTCGGCTTGGGAGGTTGAGGTGGTGGATCTGGCCGTCACGTGTGCTCAGTAGCACGTTGTTCTCGTCTAAGAAATCAAACCCCCAAATCACATTCGGAAGTTTGGCTATCTCCACCGGCTCGGCGATTTTCGTCGATGTTTGCGCGATTGCCATATTCGGAGACGCAAAGACAGTCGCCAATAGTACCAATAGGATCCGTGTTTGCGCTCGCATAGAGGGCACTCCCTTATGAAAAGGACATTGGCTTGGCATCAGGCGCGATTTCCACCGGCGCACCTGTCGCTTTCACGATGGCTTCCGGAGTCAGATCAGGCGCCCACTCGATCAAGCGGAATCCGCGTCCTTTCACAACATCCATCACGCCAAAGTCGGATACGATTCGATCAATGCAGTTCTGGCCAGTCAAAGGCAGCGTGCATTTCTTGATAAGTTTATGTGAACCGTCTTTTGCCACGTGTTCCATGGCGACGATCACACGGCGAGCACCGGCGACGAGATCCATCGCGCCCCCCATGCCTTTGACCATCTTTCCAGGAATCATCCAGTTGGCAATCGAACCGTCTTGGTCGACTTGCATAGCGCCCAAAACCGTGAGGTCGATATGTCCACCGCGAATCATCGCAAAGCTATCGGCACTCGAGAAAAATGATGCGCCTTTCACGGCCGTTACAGTTTGTTTGCCGGCATTGATAAGGTCGGCATCGACTTCTGTTTCCAATGGGAACTGGCCCATTCCAAGGAGTCCATTTTCACTTTGCAGCATCACATTCATAGTTTCGGGAATGAAGTTGGCAACAAGAGTGGGAATTCCAATACCAAGATTCACGCAGAAACCCGGTTGAACTTCTTTGGCGATACGTTTGGCAATTTGATCACGTGTTAGTGGCATGTTTCGCCTCGTTATTTCAGTCGGGTTGTGCGTTGTTCGATACGCTTTTCAAGTTTCGGAGCTTTGATGATTCGCTGAACGTAAACTCCAGGGGTGTGAATCTCGTCAGGATCAAGTTCACCAACAGGTACAATTTCTTCGACTTCCGCAACCGTGATTTTTCCAGCAGTTGCCATCATCGGGTTAAAATTGCGAGCCGTTTTGCGATAAATGAGATTTCCAAATGTGTCGGCTTTCCAAGCGCGAACCAATGCAAATTCACCTGTGATCCCACGCTCCATCACGTAAGGGCGACCATCAAATTCGCGAACGTCTTTGCCTTCGGCAACCAAAGTCCCGACACCTGTCGGAGTGTAGAAAGCTGGGATTCCTGCGCCCCCAGCGCGAACGCGTTCTGCAAGTGTTCCTTGGGGGCAGAATTCGAGTTCGAGTTCGCCCGAGAGGTAAAGCTTTTCAAATGTCGCGTTTTCGCCGACGTAGCTTGAAACCATTTTTTTAATCTGACGCGTGTGCAAGAGCAGTCCGAGACCAAAGTCGTCAACGCCGGCGTTATTGGAAACGCAAGTGAGACCTTTGGCGCCTGAGTCGCGAAGTGCCAGAATTAAATTCTCAGGAATTCCGCAGAGACCGAAGCCTCCAACAAGAATCGTCATGCCATCTTTCACACCTTGAAGAGCGCTAGCGGCATCTTGATAGATCTTTGAGTGCGAATTCGACGTCATACTATACACGCTCCACAACAAGGGCTACGGCTTCGCCGCCACCGATACAAAGAGTCGCTAGGCCATAGCGCTTTTGATGTAGGTGAAGGGCGTGCACGAGCGTCGTCAAAATACGAGCTCCGGAGGCACCGATCGGGTGACCGATCGCCACAGCACCGCCGTGAACATTCACGCGTGCTTCTTCGAGCTTCAGTTCTTTCATCGCAACCATGGTGACGGCCGCGAATGCCTCGTTAATTTCAAAAAGGTCGATTTGATTCATCGATAGACCAGCTGCTTGCACAGCTTTTGTCATCGCACCGGCAGGAGCTGTCGTGAACCATTTTGGATCGTGAGCGTGATGCGCGTAGCCGATCACTTTCGCAAGCGGTTTTGAGCCATGTTTTTTAAGTGCGGCATCGCCCATCAAAACCAAAGCTGCAGCACCGTCGTTGATCTTCGATGCGTTTGCAGCCGTGATTGTTCCAGCTTTGTCGAAGGCTGGTTTTAAGCCGGGCACTTTCGCAAAATCAGTCTTCGTAGGCTCTTCGTCTTGATCAAATTTAATAGGACCTTTTTTCGAAGCGACTTCGACGCCGACGATTTCGTTTTTAAAGTAACCCTCAACCTGAGCTTTTTGCGCCTTTTTATACGAGTTAATTGCGAACTCGTCTTGTTGCTCGCGTGTGAAGCTGTTTTCTTTCACGCAAAGTTCCGCGGCCACGCCCATGTGGAAGTTATTGTACGGATCCCAAAGACCGTCGTTGATCATCGAATCGATGAGGTTCGTGTTTCCCATGCGAAAACCCGTGCGGGCCTTTGGAAGCAAGTGTGGAGCAAGCGTCATGTTCTCTTGTCCGCCGGCGATGGCGACTTGCGTGTTGCCAAGCCGAATGCCATCGGCCGCCAACATCACAGCTTTCAAACCAGAGCCGCAAACTTTGTTGATCGTGAGGCAAGGAACCGAGTTTGGAAGTTCCGCATAAAGAGCTGCTTGTCGGGCAGGAGCTTGGCCAACGCCTGCGGTGAGAACTTCGCCCATGATGACTTCGTCGACGACATCACCTTTGATTTGCGCTTTCGCGAGAGCTTCGCGAATAGCCGCTGCCCCGAGTCGTGGAGCGGGAACATCCGAGAACGCTCCTTGGAAGGCGCCAACAGGGGTGCGAACTGCCGCGGTGATGAATACAGATGATGTAGACATAAAACTCTCCTCTTTCAGATGAGAAAACACGAAAGCCGGAAAGTTTTCGACTAAGTCGTGAGGTCCGTCACCTGATGACACTTGTCGCCAACATTGCGAGTCTCGAGAAAAATTGAGAGGCTTAGTTCTGAAACAGGGGGACGATCAGGATGACAATTGAGAAGCGAATGGATTTTCGAGCAGCAGCTCTAGTTTTTGCTGCCTGCATCTTGAGCGGTTTTTCGGCTGAAGCGGCTCGCGAGGTGAAGTTTAAAGACTACCCTCTAGAGATCACAAAAGGTGATCGCCTGGTTGTTTCCGGAGTGCGCGGTCAAGTTCGCTTGATCCCTTTGGGAGAAGCCGGTGGCAAAACGGGAAGCCCCGTGGTTCGCGCACGCAAAGTCACCAATGACAAACTGGGTGAAACGACCGCGCTTTTTGAATCCATCTCTTTTCAAACTCGCCGCGAGGGCTCGACGGTTTTTGTCGAGATCAAAGGGCCTGACTCGCGCCAAGGCTATATCGCCCTGGCTAAACCAGGCGCCCCTGAACTCAGTTTCGACATAGAAAGTCCGTCGACACCGGCGGAAATTCACATGCACTCAGGCAACGTGATTGCCAATGGCTGGAAAAACTCTCTCGCGGTGACGATGAGCGATGGCAAGGTTCTGCTTTCCGATGGTGACGGTGGTGTTCGTGTTTTGCTGACCCGCGGTGAGCTACAGCTCAACAAACACAAAGGGGATGCGGAGCTTGAAATTCACGGTGGGAAATCCAGCTTGTCCCAGGTTCAGGGTGACGTACGACTTTTTGCATTTGCGGCGGAGTCCTCGGTGCAGCAGTTGACGGGTAAACTCAGATATCGCGGAAAAGCTGGTTCGTTGAATCTCAATAAAATTGACGGCGATTTTCAGTTTGAAAATGGCCGAGGTGGTATTGCAGCCACGGCACTCAACGGTGCGGTGCGCGGCTCGACGGAAGATGGTGCCATTAACCTCCAGCTGGCTGGAGAAACCGATGTTTCGGTCGAAACAGATGATGGCTCGGTTACCGTAAAGCCCCCGGGTGGAACAGGGGCGCTTTTGAGGCTCTCGTCGGAGGACGGGATCATCCAGGCGCCCGAATCGATTCGAGTGCCTCGGGTCACGGGGCCGAAATCGGTCGTCGCACGCCTTGATGGCACACCAAAAGGGCAAATCATCGTGCGCTCGAAGCGCGGCGTGATTCGTATTCGATAAGAGCTTTGACAAGGGCTGGGAAAATGAGAGAGCTTGGGCCCCTATGAAAAAGTCGAAGCCTACGTCCAAGCCTGCCAAACCAGCAAAGACAGCCGCAGCCTCAAAAAAGGCCGCGGTAAAAGCCGCTCCAGCAAAAGCCTCAAAAGCGCCAGCAAAGGCGGCGCCTAAGGCGGCTAAAGCCGTGAAAGCGGTTAAGCCGGTGAAGGCGGCGGCACCTAAAAAAGCGGCTCCCGTAAAAGGCAAAGTGGCCAAAGCGCCAGCTAAACCTGTTGTGAAAGCGGCTCCCGTAAAAGCCTCTTCCGTAAAAACAACTCCGGCAAAAGCTGTCGCGGTAAAGGCGTCTGCTCCGGCAAAGCCGGTGAAGCCTGGCAAGGTCGCAAAGGCGCCGGAAAAGGCCGACACGAAGCTCGACAAAAAAGCGGCGAAGGTTGTCGAACCCAAAACGGCAAAAGTCGACACGAAACCGATTGTCGTGGAAGAGCCTGAACAGGCTGAAGACGTCGTTTTAACCGATGCGGAAGGCCGGCGTTACTGCCGCGTAAAAGATTGCGATCGTCTGGCGGAAGTCGATGCGTACTGCCGTTATCACTACATTCTTTTGTGGAAGAACATCCAAACACGTCGTCACATCCTGCAAGAAGGAAAGCTTGAGCGTTATATCGAGGAGCTCACGGCACGTTACCCAGACAAGTTCTTGGAAATCCTGAAGAAGGATTTGCGTAGCGAAAAAGACTTTCTGGCGGCGATTCAAGAGCTTGAGATCGACGAGTCGGCGGTTGAAGCGGAATTCGACGACGAAGAGTCGCAATCCGACCTTTTCGAGATCCAGCGCGTCTCTGATTCGGGCGGCGGCGGTGCTCGCTCCGAGGAAGACGACCGGTTCTAATATATCGCGCAAGCGCTTCGGAAGCTTTCGAGCGCGCAGCTGCGCGCCGAAATAAATCGTACGGTTCGTGGCTATAGATCGTTCGTGGTTATAGTTCGATACGACAGGGCAGCTCGGTGACGGGTTGCCCATTTGTTTTTCGGCGCACGACGTAAATGTCATCCGTTGGGCTAAAGAGCAGCTCGAAGCTCACCTTCGGGCTAATAGAGAATTCGATCGATCGAATGAGAAGCCCGCTCCAGCGAACCTTGCGTTCGGCGGCAAGGCCTCCAAAGCGGCTGGTTCGATCCGGTTGAATCCAGTCGATTTTTACCGTCGTCGGCGCTCCTGTGCGGGCCTTGGCGTCATCAAATTGAACGCGGGCCGTTTGCGCAATCTGATGCGCGGCAAAGCGCGGTTCAGTTTCGCAGGTGAGCTCGAGATCGCGAGCATGAGCTTTCAAAGAGAGGCCTCCGAAAGCAAGGAATGCCAATAGGCTGAGCACCATTCGTGGTATTAAGCTCGGTATTTGCGACTTGGTCACCGAAAGTCCCTCCATTTGAACAAACTGGCGATGCTATAACGGTAGGCATCTTGCCAAGTCATCTGAATCAAATGGCTTTGAAACTTTTTGCGTCGGTCGGATTGCGTCGCACCACCCTCTGGGTGGTGCTGCTTTCCGTGCGTCTGCACGGAAAGATTCTTTTAGTGCAGGTCTTCGGTGGTTGGCTCGATGGCCTCGTGGCCTTGTGGCTTATAACGGCCCTCACGGATCGCGCGGCTCACGTCTTGCGCAAGATCAGTGTCGATCGTCGCCAGCGCCAGTGCGTCTGGGTTTTCGACCTCGGAGTCGTCTTGGAAAAGTGGTGAAGAGCTTTCGCCAAGAAGACGATCGGCAGCCTCTTCCAGAGCCGTATTCACGGTCGAGAAGCGCAGGAAGACTTTGGCGTCATCAAACTCGTACTCTTCCCAGGCCATTGGGTATTCGATCTCGTCAGCTTCTTCCTCTTGAAGATGCTCGAAATGCGTTTCAAAAACGCTCCCCAAAACATCGATTCCCAAGAAGAGCTTATCCATGACGGAGGAGTTCGGAGCTGAGGCCCCAGCAGAAGTGTCGAGTGAGACTTCGAAATTCGTTTGTTTGAGGCGGCCGTTTTCAACATAACCGGCTCGCATGACGACCTCTCCAGGATAAATCCTGCCATCGATGAGAAAAGAACCTTGTTTGCTCTCACGGATGAAGTTCTGCGCAAAGACCTGAGCGGCTTTCTCGCGGAATTCCGATGGGAGAGCGGTCCATTTCTTTTGCGACGGGTTGCGAGGTGTCATGCCGTTTCCTTCTGGCTGGTTTGACTTGTTTCGGACGGCGGGACTATAACGCGAAGCAGTTCAAAGCGAAAGGGTAAAGCCTCAAAATGAACGAAGATTTGGGTCGCGGCCGGGGCGTTTATATATCCACCTATGGCTGCCAAATGAATGAGAATGACACCGAGAGGATGCTTTCGCTTCTGGAGATGGTGAATTTTGTACCTGTCGAATCTCCAGACAAGGCGTCATTGATTATCATCAATTCCTGCTCGGTTCGTGAAAAACCGGTTCACAAGGTCTGGTCGGAAGCCGGCAAATACAAAGAAATGAAGGCCAAAAACCCCGATCTTAAGATCGGCGTCGGCGGCTGCGTGGCTCAACAAGAAAAGCAGAAGCTTTTAAAAGACATTCCGGTTTTGGACTTCGTCTTTGGCACCGATGCGATCGATCAGCTTCCTGAGATCGTCATGCGCGCTTATCAAACTGGCGAAAAGCAGGTCTCGGCGCGATTTGAAAACGATAGGCCGTATTCCGTTGAGACGATGGTTCGTAACCCAGGTGTTTCGACCTTCGTGAATATCATGAAGGGGTGTGACAACTTCTGCACGTTCTGTGTCGTTCCGTTCACGCGTGGGCGCGAGCGCAGCCGTGATATGAAAGAGCTCTTAAAAGATATCAAAACGCTTACGGACCGTGGTGTAAAAGAGGTCACGCTGCTCGGGCAAAACGTCAACAGCTACAAGAGCACCTGTGGCGCGGACTTTGGTCAATTGCTAAAAGCGTTGGCTGAAGATACCGAAATTCAACGCATTCGCTACACGACATCGCACCCGAAAGATTTCAACCAAGAGCTGGTTGATATCTCGGCCAAGTATCGTTCAAAAATTTGCGACTACATTCATTTGCCGGCGCAAAGCGGAAACTCCGAAGTGCTTAAGCGCATGAACCGCGGTTACACGCGCGAAGAGTACTTGGATAAAGTCCGAATGATTCGCGAAGGCATCCCAGGGGTGACTTTGACGACTGATCTGATCGTCGGCTTCCCGGGTGAAACAGAGGCGCAGTATGAGGACACGTACACACTTCTAGAAGAAGTTCGCTACGAGAATATCTACGCCTTCCGCTATAGCCCGCGTCCATTTACCAAAGCGGCACGCTACGAAGACCAGCTTTCAGAAGACGAAAAACAACGTCGTCTGCAAAAGCTCCTAGATCGTCAAAGAGAGATCAGTTTTGAACTAGCAAAACCTCTTGATGGGCAGACTTTGGACGTCTTGTTTGAAAACACGACGGATGTCGAAGGGCAGATCCAAGGGCGTTCAACGCAGAATAAACTCGTATTTGCCTATGGCGATAAGTCTTTGATCGGACAAACGGTACCGGTGAAAGTCCTAAAGGCTTTCCCTTCGGTTTGCCGTGGCGAAATACTTGTTTCCGGCGAGCGCGGCGATACCAGCAGGTTCTTGCAGTGACAGTGAAGTCTCGCGAGTCGGCAAAAAAATCGAAGTCTCGGACGCGGAAACCGCCGGTAAAGCGGGCGGTGCCACAAACGGCCGTGACGAAAACGGAAAATGCCCCTGAAGTTAAAATTTCCTCAAACGCGGAGGAGACGTCGGTCGGTGTGGCTGACGTGGTCTCTTCGCATGGGCCCGAATGGCTCACGATGGTGCCTTCGGGCGTGATGATCCTGCCGGGCGACGCAAGACCCGTGTTTTTATTGAAACATGAAGCCTCGGGCGAAACACTTCCGGTATGGATGGGACCGCTCGATGCCTCGGTGGCTCTCCAGGAGCTCGGGCAAGGCGGGCAAGGGTCGCCTCACGCTGTGACGAAGCAGATTCTGGCGCAGCTTGGGGTCACAGTCGGGCGCTGCTACTTTGTTGAGCGCATCGGGCATCACCAGTTTGTTCATCTCCATTTGGCGACAGCGACGGGGATCGAGCTTCCGGGGAGTCCGTTTCGTGTGCGTGCGGACGAAGCGATTAGCTTCAGTCTTGCGATGAAAGTGCATTTTTTCAGTACGAAAGAGTTTATTGCACAGTGCCGTGTGCTCAACCAGGAACTCGAGAAACTCCAAGAGGGCCTTTTGACAGGGATAGCCGGAGAAGCGTTCCCGGAACTCGAAATAGGTTCCAAGAAGACCGGCTACGTGATGTAATCCCGAAGGATGAACACTCAAGCTGTCATCCAATCCCTTCTGGGCTACACGCCCGAAGTTGGCGAGGGGACTTTCCTCGCTCCCACGGCCGCGTTGATCGGCCAAGTTAAACTCGGAAAAAACTGTTCGGTTTGGTACTCGTGCGTTTTACGTGGCGACGTTGGGCCGATTGAAGTTGGCGACGAGAGCAATATCCAAGACGGAACGGTCGTGCACGGCACGTTCAATAAGGCGTTTGCCAAGATCGGGCGGCGTGTGACGGTCGGTCACAACGTGACGCTACATGGATGCAATATCGGTGATCTCTGCCTCATCGGTATGGGTGCAACCATCATGGATGGCGCTGTGATTCCATCACGTTCGATCGTCGGTGCCGGAAGTCTTGTGACCGAGGGCGCCACGTTTGAATCGGGATGGTTGATCTTGGGTCGCCCCGCCAAAGCCGTGCGGCCACTTAAGCCCGAGGAACTCGCGTTTCTCGACAAGTCCGCTGACAACTACCTCATGTACAAAGATTGGTATCAGAACCCCGCCAAACACCAGGAGCGTCCGAAATGAGTAAACAGCTAGATGTCACATTTGCCCTTACCTTCGATGATATTTTGCTTGTTCCCCAGTACTCGGAAATTGTGCCCAGCATGGTCACCACCAAGTCCTTCTTTGCGCGTGACATAACTCTTCATTCGCCAGTGATTTCAGCGGCCATGGATACGGTAACGGGAAACAAGATGGCGCGGGTGATGGCGCAGCAAGGTGGTCTTGGCATCGTTCATAAAAACATGACGGTCGAAGAACAAGCTTTGGAGGCCGAGAAAGTGAAAAAGTACGAGTCGGGCATGATTCGTGACCCGATCACGATTGGCCCGGACAAGCAGGTCGCTGACGCGCTTGAACTCATGCGTAAGTATTCGATCTCGGGAATTCCGATCACCGTCGAAGGTAAGCTTGTTGGGATTCTCACCAATCGCGATCTCAGATTCGAGACGAACACTCGCCAGCTTATCAAAGATGTGATGACGAAAGATAAACTCGTCACGGCGGAAGTCGGAACGACGCTTGAGAAAGCAAAAGAGATTCTTCAGCGCCATCGTATCGAAAAACTTCCGATCGTCGATAAAGAGGGACGCTTAAAGGGTCTCATCACAATCAAGGATATCGAAAAAGCGAAAGAGTACCCGCTGGCGACAAAAGATGCGCACGGACGTCTTGTGGTCGGAGCGGCGGTCGGTATCGATCAGACATCACGCGAGCGCGTGCAGGCCTTGGTCGCTGCGGGCTGCGACGTGATCTGTGTCGACACGGCTCACGGGCATTCGAAGAATGTCTTGGAGATGGTCGAATGGGTTGCAAAGAGCTTTAAAGACACGGTCGTGGTGGCGGGAAACGTCGTCACCGCAGACGCGACAAACGCGTTAATGGATCGAGGCGCAGATGTCGTGAAGGTGGGAATCGGGCCAGGCTCGATTTGCACAACTCGTGTCGTGGCGGGTGTCGGTATGCCTCAGATCTCGGCTGTCATCGAATGTTCAGCGGCCGCCAAGAAGAAAGGCAAAACCATTATCGCCGACGGTGGAATCAAATATTCGGGTGACGTGACAAAAGCACTAGCACTTGGTGCTTCAAGTGTCATGATCGGAAACTTGCTTGCTGGTGCCGATGAGAGTCCGGGCGAAACGCTGCTTTATCAAGGGCGCACGTACAAGGTTTATCGCGGCATGGGGTCTCTTGGTGCGATGGCAAAAGGTTCGAAAGATCGCTACTTCCAGGGCGATATTATGGACTTCGAAAAACTCGTGCCCGAAGGGATCGAAGGCAAAGTCCCTTACAAAGGCAGCGCCTCGGCGATTCTTCATCAGCTGGTGGGTGGCCTCAAAAGTGGAATGGGTTATATGGGGTCGCAGTCGATTGCGGATCTTCAGGCAAAGGCAAAATTCGTTCAGATTTCTTCATCTGGTCTTCGTGAGTCTCACGTGCATGACGTGAGCATCACAAAAGAAGCCCCAAATTACCGACTGGAATAGGAGCTCAAGCACATGGCAACTGGATCACAGCATGATCAATCAAAGTCGGGTTGGAATCAAACCATCGAAGGCGGTTTTGTTGTTCTCGATTTCGGAAGTCAGCTCACGCAGCTGATCGCTCGTCGGTTACGGGAACTCAATTACTATTCCGAGCTCTTGCCGTTTAATACTCCGGTAGAAGAGATTCGCCGCCGAAAGCCAAAGGGCATTATCTTGTCGGGCGGGCCATCATCGGTTCACGAAGATGGAAGTCCCAAAGCCGACGTTCGGGCTCTTAATGAGATCGCGCCTCTGTTGGGAATCTGTTACGGCATGCAGTTGATCGCACAAGAGCTTGGTGGAAAAGTCGAAGCGGCTTCGAGCCGTGAATACGGGCATAACTATGTTTCTTGGAGCGAACCTTTTGCACCCCGGATTCCACTTTCGCAGCGTGTGTGGATGAGTCACGGCGATGTCGTGAGAGTGCCGCCACCAGGGTTTAAGATCGTCGGCATGAGTGATTCAAAACATGCCGCCGCCATGCGTGGGCCGCGAGTCTGGGCTGTGCAGTTTCATCCGGAAGTCGCGCACACAGACCATGGGACCGATATCCTAAAGGAGTTTGCGTCGGTGATGTGTGAGGCGACTCCGACTTGGAGTTCGCATTCTATTGTCGAACATCTGATTCAAGGGATTCGAGAGCGCGTCGGACCGACTGACAAGGTTTTATGCGGACTTTCTGGAGGCGTGGATTCTTCGGTCGTGGCGGCGCTTCTTACGAAAGCTTTAGAACCTTCGCGTGTTCACTGCGTGTTTGTGAACAACGGTCTGCTTCGTAAAAATGAATACGAAGATGTCTTAAGACAGTATCGCCTCATCGGTCTTAATGTGACGGGCGTCGATGCGGAAGAAGAGTTTCTTTCGGCCTTGGCTGGCTTAGAAGAGCCGGAAGCTAAACGTAAAGCGATCGGCAAAGTTTTTATCGACGTCTTTATGGAAGCGGCTAAAACCAAAGGTGAACACTACGAATGGTTGGCTCAGGGGACGCTGTATCCCGACGTCATCGAAAGCGTTTCGCCACGAGGAGCAAGTGTCACGATCAAGTCCCATCACAATGTAGGTGGCTTGCCTGAGAAAATGAACATGAGGCTTGTTGAGCCGCTTCGCGAGCTCTTTAAAGACGAAGTTCGTCAGATCGGGCGCGAGCTCGATCTCCCGCAGGATATCTTGGGACGCCACCCATTCCCTGGTCCAGGATTGGCGATTCGCTGTATGGGAGATGTGACAAGAGAGAAGCTCTCGATCATCAAGGAAGCGGATCATATTTTTATTTCGGCACTTCGTGAAGCTGGACTCTATGACAAGATCTGGCAGGCATTTTGTGTGCTTTTGCCGGTCAGAACAGTCGGCGTACAAGGGGACGCGCGCACATACGACCGCGTATTGGCGCTAAGGGCTGTGACGTCGCTAGACGGCATGACGGCCGATTGGTATCCGTTTGAGTTCGCGTTTTTGCGCGAGGTTTCAAACCGCATCACGAACCAGGTCAAAGGTGTAAATCGTGTGGTTTACGACGTGACGTCGAAACCTCCTGGAACGATAGAATGGGAATAAACCATGTCGTCCCCAAGGTTGGGGGCGACTACCAGGAGTAAAAACATGCTCGTTTCTTCGAGAGTTCTCGCATCGGTTACAACATCGCTCATTTTATTGATGGCTAGTGGCGCTCAGGCGCAGGGAAGCAGTGGCGCTCCCGCAGGTGGCGGAGTTGAGGCACACAAGCAGGAAGTTTTGGCCCACATGGACAAGCGGATTTCCGCTCTTCAAGAGGCGAAGACATGCGTCTCGGCAGCTCAAGATCACGACGCGATGAAGAAGTGTCACGAAGGGTTGAAAGAGGACCGCATGGCTATGCGTCACGAGCATATGGACAAAAAGATGCAGCGTCTTGATGCTCGCAAAGCGAAGATCGAAATGAAAAAAATGGAGATGGAAAAGAAAAGCAGCAATCCGTAGTCGAACGCTTTTCCAATAAAAAAGAGCCAAGCTTTAAACAAGCTTGGCTCTTTTGCTTTCAGACATGTCGTCCTTATTTTTTCTTCGCCGGAGTTTCGCTGGCAGGTTTGCGACCGTTTTCGAGGTCTTCGATTGTCACCGGTGAAGGCGATTTTCCTGGTGCCGTGTAGAGGAATGGCGGAACGCCTGAAACAGGGCAGCCCGTGAGCATGGCGACGTTGGCGAAAACACGCGTGCCGGTGCGGACATAGATATAGGCAAGATCCTGACCGCGGCCGTTCACGTTGACTTCGCGATACGCTGGTTTTCCACCCGTGCCGTTGTAGACATCGGCCCCCATTTTCGCGAACTCGATATTTGAATCTTCAACCTTTTGAACCTTGCTTGGTTTGTCGCCGCAGGGTGCGCAGTATTCAACAAACTCGGCATCGGGATTCAAAAGTTTCTTTGCCGACTTCACGACATATTTGTCGCCGTTTTCGATCCAAGCACATTGGTCGGCATGCGCGTGAGTCGTGAGAAACAATCCTGCAAGCAGAGTGACGATGAACGATGTCTTCATGATCGATATCTTTCTCCCTCTTCAAGGCGAGGGTTTTTTTGAATGTTTCTAGGATGCGGGAAGGTTGCTTGAATTCAAGTCGGTCCGATAGAACAGGACCAGAGTGCCGGTTGGTCGCGGTGAATGGACAGGTGGTATGATTTCTGGAGGAATCTAATAAGGAGTCTAATCGCTAACCTGTTGATTAATCTGCGGGCAGTTTCTGTGGGTTTCTTTGAGGCGTCGGCTGAGGGCTGTCGGAAGAGTTTTTCGCAATGCGTGAAGCACCATGAAATCAGGCTCTTAACGCACGGCGGATGCAGCGAGACTTGAATTCCGATTTCTGCAACAAGGATTCAACATCAAGAGACCTCCTGTTATAGATTTCACCCATGTCCTTTGTGCACCTTCACGTCCATTCCCAGTACTCCCTTTTGGAGTCGACGATTCGAGTTAAAAAGCTCTGTGATCGAGCGAAAAAACTCGAGATGCCGGCTGTCGCGTTGACCGATAGTGGGAACTTGTTTGGTGCGGCCGAGTTTTATTTCACCGCGAAAGATTTCGATCTCAAGCCCATCATTGGGCTTGATGCCTACATCGCTCCGAAGAGCCGACACGTAAAGGGTGAGGATCGCGAAGCTTCGCAGATGCCGAACCGACGGATCGTTCTTCTCGCTCAAAACTTTCAAGGCTATCAGAATCTCTGCAAACTCTCGTCGATTGGGTATCAAGAGGGCTTTTACTACAAGCCTCGCCTCGATTGGGAAGTGATCAAGGAGTATAGCGAACACCTGATCGCACTGACCGGCGGATCGATGGGCGAGCCTGGTTACGCCTTCTCTCGCTTTGGTCCAGAGGCGGCGTTGGACAAAATTCGCGAGATGAAAGAGATCTTCGATGATCGCTTGTATCTCGAGATCAATCGCACCGGCACGCCAGAGTGGAACGAGTTGGTTCCGTTTTTAGCGGAAGCTTCGAAAATCACTGGTGTTCCGCTAGTTGCGGCAAACAATGTCCACTACCTCGATCAGGCCGATCAAATCGGACAAGAGGTTTTGATCTGCATTGGTTCCAACAAGACTCTTCACGACGAGAGCCGCTATCGCCTGGGCAGTGATCAGTTCTATTTCAAATCTCCAGGGGAGATGAAAACCCTGTTTAAGGATTTCCCTGAGGCCTGCGAAAGAACACTCGAAGTCGCCAGCCGCTGTGATGTGAAATTCAAACTCAAAGATGATGCCGGCAAGATGATTTACCATCTTCCGTATTTCACGAGTGACGACGGAAAATCGCCGCAAACCCTGATCCAAGAGATGACGGAAACCGGCCTCACCGAGCGGTTCTCGGAGGCCGAGCAGGTGGGTTCACCTGTTCCCGAGGAAAAGAAACCTGAGTACAAAAAGCGGGTGGAGTACGAGCTTGGCGTCATCGAAAAGATGGGCTTTACCTCCTACTTCTTGATCGTCCAAGACTTCATCAATTGGGCTAAGAAAAACGGAATTCCAGTCGGACCAGGACGGGGCTCCGGAGCGGGCTCGCTTGTCGCGTATTGCCTTCGTATCACGGACCTTGATCCGATGCCGTATTCGCTTCTCTTTGAGCGATTTCTGAATCCCGAGCGTATTTCGATGCCGGACTTCGACATCGACTTCTGCCAAGATCGTCGCCAGGAAGTCATTCAGTATGTGACCCAGAAGTATGGCGATCAAAACGTCTCGCAGATCATCACTTACGGAAAGCTTCAAACCCGTGCCGCGATCAAAGACGTCGGGCGTGTGCTTGGAATGACGTTTGCCGAAGTTGATGTGATCTCAAAGCTCATTCCAGAAAAGCTTGGAATCACTATCGATGAGGCGATCGAAGAAGAGCCGCGAATTCGTGAACAGATCGAGCAAAACCCGCAGATCGCGAATCTCATTGAGCTTGCGAAAAAAATCGAAGGGCTTGTTAGAAACGCCGGTATTCACGCAGCCGGGGTTGTCATTGGTGACGCGCCACTTGTTAGCTATGCGCCGATGTATCGGGGAGCTGCGGACGAACGGGTTGTTCAGTACGACATGAAATGGGCCGAAAAAATCGGTCTTATCAAGTTTGACTTCCTCGGTCTAAAAACTCTCACGCACATCAAAAATGCCCTCGACTTGATTCGGGAAAACCGCGGAAGGACTGTCGCCGCAAGCGAGATTCCGATTCATGATCATGGCATTTACGAACTCATGTCGAAGGGTGATCTCCTAGGGGTGTTCCAGTTCGAAGGTGAGGGCATCACGAACGCGGTGAAGTCGATTAAGCCCAAGTGCTTTGAAGATATCACGGCGATCAACGCTCTTTATCGTCCCGGTCCGATGGATATGATCCCGGACTACACGCGCAAGATGCATGGCGAGGAAGAGGTCGAATACCTCTTCCCGGAACTTGAGCCGATCTTAAAAGAAACCTACGGGATTATCGTCTACCAGGAACAGGTTATGGCGATCGCCTCCCGAATCGCGAGCTACACGCTTGGCGAAGCCGACATGCTTCGTCGGGCGATGGGTAAAAAAATCGCCGCCGAGATGGCCAGCCAAAAAGAACGCTTCATGGCCGGTGCGGCGAAGAATGGTTTTGATAAGTCCAAGGCCGATGAATTGTTCGAATTGATGGCGAAATTCGCCAACTACGGATTTAACAAATCGCATGCGGCCGCCTACTGTGTCGTCAGTGCGCAGACGGCTTGGCTTAAACGCTATTACCCTGTCGAGTTCTATGCCGCCTTGCTTTCGACCGAGATGTCGAACACCGACAACATCGTTCGCTACGTGAAAAACGCCCAGTCCCGTGGAATTGAAGTTAAACCGCCGCACATCAATCACTCGGAATACAAATTCTCTGTGAAAGGCGACACGATTTTCTTTTCCTTGGGAGCGATCAAGGGCGTCGGCGAAGGCGCTGTCCAAGCGATTGTCGACGCCAGAAACACAATCGGCGGGAAGTTCGAGTCGCTGGAGCAATTCTTTGAAACCGTCGACATCAAAAAGATCAACAAGAAGGTCGTCGAGTGTCTGATCAAAGCCGGCGCCTTTGAGGGCTTTGGTTATCATCAAGCTCAGTTGATGGAAGGCTATGAGCTCTTCTTTAAGCGGGCGGAGAACGCACGGCGCGATCGCGAGATCGGGCAAGGCTCCTTGTTTGCCATGTTGGATGATGCCGGTGGTGATGGTGTCGAGAAGATCGTACTCGATGCGCGCAAGCCATGGCCTCGCGCTTTGAAACTTCAGTACGAAAAAGAGGTCCTCGGGTTTTATCTCAGCGATCACCCGCTTGCGGGCCTCGATAAGCTATTTAAGATCTGGGTCAGTTGCGACATCGGAAAACTTGGAGGCGAGGCCGCTGACAAACGTGTTGTCATTGCCGGGCTTGTGACATCGTTTCGCGAGATCATAAGCAAAAAAGGGGCACGCATGGCGTTTGCTTCGCTGGAAGATCTCACCGGACAGGTGGAACTGATCGTGTTTCCTGAGGCCTATGCCAAAGGGGAGATCGCACTCAAGAGCGATCAGCCACTCCTTGTGGGTGGAAATTTGAAAAAGGAAAACGACTCACATAAAATCATGGTGGATCGAGTGGCTCCGCTGGAAGAAGTCATGGGTAAATCAAAGTCCATGACGATTCGAATTGATCACTCGATGCAAGAGAAGCTTGAGGACTTAAAAACACTCATGGCGAGATTTCCAGGAAAAACCGGCGTCGAACTTCAGATGGAAGTTGAAGTAGAAACGGACGATTCGGCGGAAAAATCCGACTCGAGAGAGTCGACAATCCTCAAGAAGATGATCACAATGGAAGTCGAGGAACCAAAAGGGATTCAAGTGACCAATGCGTTCTTTGAAGACCTACATGGACTCTTTGGACAAACGGACTTTGTCGAAATCAGAGGCTAAGCGTGAAACATAATTTCTTTGCGACAATTTTCACTTTCCTGGTCGTCATCTCAGGACTCATTTCCTCAAATTCCTTTGCCCAGGGCTTTGAAGACGAACTGCTTCCAATCACCGAGGAAGGAAGTTCGAAAGCGACGTCGCAGGTCGAGGCACAACGAGAGATTCAGGGAAAGCTCATCAGCGGAGTTGCTCGCAGTCAGGTCATCGAAATCATCGGTGAAAAACGCTATCAGAAGAATCGCACGATGGTGGAAAACCGTATCGTACGCGAGGCAGCGAAATTCATCCCGTTTGTTCAGCCTGGAGACATCCAAAAACAGCCAGACGGCACCTGGAAAATGAAAGTCGACCTCAAGCTCTCCGTTGGCAGTTTGAGAAAAATGGTCATCGACACCGGACTTCTTTCGGATGCCGATACGCCGGTGACAGTGATGCCGATGATCACGTTCACGGATCGCATGAAAGCTGTCAGTTACCGCTGGTGGATGGGCGACTCGCAGGACGAAGTCAGAAAACCCTTGGTCGAGTGGTCTCGAGCATTGGAAAATCAGCTTCACCGGGAATTGATGAAACAGGGCTTTCATCTTCTTCTACCTCTGGAAGGCACGGTTTCTAACCAACTGCCGCAACCATTTCGAGTCGACCGAGCTTCCAGCCAAGATTTGAAAATGATCGGGGACTACTTGGGAATTTCGATGGTCGTCCGTGGCGATGTTCGCGTCAAAGACTCGCGAGAGCTGCCGGGCGCCTGGCAGATTCAAGTCAAGCTCGAGGTCATTCCCGTACAAGGCGGCCGCACGGTTGCGGAGATCAGCCGCACGTTGGAAACAGATTCGGGACCTGCCGCGATCGTCGTGAAAAAGAAACTTGAAAAAGAATCTGGTGATCTCGCCCGCGATCTTTCAACCCAGGTCTTTGAAGCCTGGACACGTGGCACATTGGCAGCGACGACGTTGAAGCTCGCGGTAAAAGGCAATCTCACTCCTAAGCAATTAGGAGAATTTCGAACGCAGCTCTTGAAATCTAAGGCGATGCGAGACATTAAAGCGATTCGCGAGCGTCTGTTCGAGCCAGGGCAGGTGACGTATGAAATCGACTATGCCGCTTCGCCAGAAGACTTCCGTGAGAAACTAAAAAGTCTCGAGCTTTCGACCTTCCACGAAAAATTCGTGCAAGAAGCCGGAGCGGACGGACTCAGCACGCCGTTTACCCTGGAAGTTAAACCTAAGGGCGTTTAATCGATTCTGTTTTTAGTGGGCGCGCCGTTGGTCGAGACCTAGACCACGGATTCATCTTATCGCGCAGGCTTTCATGTAAACTATGAGACATGACAAGAGACATGAATAGAAGCATGAATTCACGTAAGAATTTAGCGTACGCCATGGACATCGTGCGGGTGGTTTTGGTCGTCGGTCTGCTTGCTTTCGGCTCGTGGGGGCTTACGGGCTGCTCTTTGATCGGCGCCAATCGACAGGTTGGAATTCAAAAATCGGCCGCGCCGGAAATACGTGATGTGCCGTTTGCGGCGCGCGAATCCAAAGAAGCGCCACTTAGAAAACGCATCATGGTTTTGCCCTTTATAAGCGGACCAACTCAGTCGGAAAATGCCGGCCTCGTTGCTCGCGAAGCTTTTTTAAGACTTCTACGTCGAACAGACGAGTTCGTCGTCGTGGCAAACACGGATTTCCCTAAAGAAGTGAGCGCGTTTCTAAAGGGCCCCGAATACGATCTCGAAGCCATGGCCAAGATCGCAAGCGGGATGGGGATCTCGGCCATCGTTGAAGGGCGAATCATCGACGTACGCGCTCGTCGAGTCGGCGACGAAGTTGGTCTCGTTCGCAAGGTGCGCGCTCGCATGAACGCCCGTGTGCAAGTGCGCATGGTCAACACTCGAAACGGCAGCGTTATCTTAAGCGAAAACCGTGAAGCGGAAACCGAAGAGTCGACGACACGCGTGGCGGAACGATCGGAAAATGATCGCGATTTAGCAGACGATCCGATTCTCATCCAATCCGTCATCAATCGTGCGTTTGTCGCAACCATCCCGCGTATCACAAACGCCGTTGAGAAGCTCTCTTGGGAGGGCCGAGTGGCGATGGTGAAAGGCGAACGGGTGTATTTAAACGCCGGCCGTCTTTCTGGAATTCAAGTCGGCGATATTCTTCGGATCTCAGAGGAAGGGGAAGACGTTCACGACCCCGAGACGGGCTCCTATATCGGCCGCGTTCCTGGGCGTTTAAAGGGAACTGTCGAAGTGATCTCGTATTTTGGAAAAGACGGCGCAATCGCGATCTTGCACTCCGGCTCCGGTTTCCGCGAAAACGATCTCGTCGAACTCTACTGATTTCGACGAGATCGATCGCCTGCTTGCCGTTCCGGGAATTCATTTCTAGACTCGGCAGCAATGGCGTCAAAAGCAGAGTCTCGGTTTTTAGGTCGAATCAGCTATACGGATGGGCTTCAGGCTCAGACTGCCGCCTTGGGGGAGCTCGACGACCGAGGCCTTTCGGCCATTGTTCTAGGCCTTGAGCATAGCCCTGTGATTACCCTTGGCGTTCGCGGCAAGGCGGATGTTGATCTTCAGTTATCCAAAGCGGAAGTCACAAAGCGTGGCTTTGAAGTGGTAAAAACAGACCGCGGCGGGCAGGCGACACTTCATAACCCAGGCCAGCTCGTGGTTTATCCGATCTGCAATATCAAAGCTCTTGGCTTAGGTGTTCGCGATTACGTGTGCCTGATCGAAAAGACCTCAGGGGCTTGGCTGACATCTTTAAACATTTCGTGGTCGCGGCAAGAGCGAGAGCCTGGGATCTTTGTCGGCGAGAAAAAACTCGTGGCACTCGGGTTTCGAATTGCGCACGGCAAAACCAGTCACGGAATTGCGATCAATATCGAAAACAACCTCGAGGACTTTGGCCTGATTCGAACTTGCGGAATCGCAGACCAACCCGTAACCAGCCTGTCTGATTTAGGGTTTAAAACTCAGGAACTTGGGGGCTTAAGTGGGCTATTTGAAGGCTGGATGACGCATTTTAACGCACATTTGGCCGATTCTGAGGCTCTAAAAGGCTGTCAAATCGTCACTCCCTAAAGGGCGACTCTTGACGTTTTGGGCCTTAGGGCCTTAATCTTTGCCTCTCTTCGAATTGGTCGCTTGGCGCAGTTGGTAGCGCGTTTCCTTGACATGGAAGAGGTCGCAGGTTCGAGTCCTGCAGCGACCACCAATTTTTTTGATCTCACACCGTTTACGCATTTTGCTGGCAACTCATGTCCTACGGGCTGTTGTAATAAGGACCATTCCATTCGGCCGGAAGCAGCTGGAATGAGTTGCCGAACTGGTTGATGTTCACAGGTCCACCGTCAATTCGCACATTCCCTCGATTGCTCATTCTGCGGCCCATGAGAATGAACTCCGTATTGGTGTTCGGACCTCGATGGAATCGATTGTTTTCCAGAATGACATCTTCAAGACCTTGTCGACTTTCCGAAGCATTGTTTTCGGGACTCGCGCCTCCGGTAAACGAGTTATTGCTTGCTGGGTCACCCAGCGTGTTGTTCGCAATGACGACTTGTCTTGAAGCCCATGTCGATCCCGAGAGGGCGTAGTTGTCGTTGTATTCTCCAAGTCCGCCCGAATGAAGTTTCAGAGCCACGCGAATTCCGTCGGATGATATTCCTCGCAAATGATTGTGAGCGATATAACCTTTGTGCATAGCAAATACTCGCACCGTGTGCTGCTGGGCAATTCCCATGCGGTTTCCCAAGATCACAAAACGAGAGCCCTCGCCGGCCATATTCACGTGTGGATTGGCTGTTCTGCCAAACAGCGTGTTTTCGACAACGAAAATTTCGCGCGGCTGATGATACTGGTTCGCTGGCAATGTGTGGTTCTGCACGATATAGCCTATGGCTGCTCCGATTTCGATTTGCCCAATGACGAGATCCCCCTGGGGCACATCAAAGTCGCAGCGATAAAGCAGCAGTCGCGAGCCTGTGACGTATTGGGTGTAACCATTTTGTATATTCAGATCCACGGTCGATATGTCCGAAGGGAAGCTGCTACTAGACGGACTCAAAGACCCTATGCTGACACTGCCGACTCTGGGCTTGTTTCCACTGCCATAGGCCGTGATCAACACATTCGACACGCCATGATTGATCGAAATCCCTCCAAAACTTTCTCCGCGTCGGAGCAAAATTCGCTTTTGACTTTGGATGCTTGGGACAGAAGTTTGCCGGAGTGCCCCTGTTGGACAATCCGCAAAATTGGATGACGTAGAAACACAGATCGTATTAGTTCCGGCAAAAACTGTGTTGGGGTCTTGAACGGAAACAGTGACCGAGGACTCCGAGCTTTCTCCGTTGTTGGGATTTCGAACCCTGACTCGAACGGTATAGGTTCCTGGATTATCAAACACATATGCCGCAATCGGACCACCTGTTTGAGTGTTTTTGGGTAAACCTGAAACGGCCCATGTTAGGCCACGGTCATCGCCAAAGTTGAATTCGTAGCGCAAAGAGTGAAACGGGATCGAGTTGCCATCAGCGGTACTGGCCGAGGCATCAAGGTGCACCGCTAAAGGAGCGACACCGGATGTCCGATTTGCAAGAATTCGAGATTGAATACCTGCTGACGGCGGAACAACGACTTCCGGAGTCACTGTCCAGGAGTAGGAGATCGTATTTTGATTTCCCGCCTGGTCTGTGACTCGAACACGAAACTCATGAGAAGACACCGCGAGATTCGAAAGTGTCACGGGACTTACACACGTGGCATATGCGGCCATATCTAGCGAGCACTGAGTAGACGCAATTCCAGAGCCGGCATCCGACGCATTGAACGCAAATGTTGCTGAGGTCGCTGTCGTCGAAGGCTGAGGCGTTTGAGCGAAGGTGAGTGTGGGATTTGTACCATCCACCGTCCAGGAGAAGTTTCCGTTTTGTGAAACGTTACCGGCATTGTCCACGGCTCGCACTGAAAGAGTTTGTCGCCCATCAAGTAGATTTGTGAATGCACGTGGGCTTGAACATGTCGCAAAAGCGCCAGCATTTACGGAGCATTCGAGCCTTGCGAGACCAGAGAGGGTGTCGTTTGAAGAGAAACTAATAGATGCGTTTCTAGATTGCGAAATCGCCGATACGTTGGCTGTCAGCTGGGGAACGGCTGGAGCTACAGTATCAATCGTCCAGCGGATCTCGCTGTTTGCGGAAACAGTACCGGCGCGGTTTGTTCCGCGGACTCGGAACACGTAGGGTAAGTTGGGTGCTAAGCCGTTCACGCTGTGAGGTGATGTACAGTTCGCAAAGGCCCCATCATTGATTTGACACTGATAGGACACAACATTTGGTCCCGAGAAGGTAAAGGCCGCAGTTGTCGCATTAGTGAAGGAGCTTGGTGACGAACTGATGGTTACAGTCGGTACAGACAAATCCACGGTCCAAGAGTATGTGTAGATCGCCGAAATATTTCCGGCTAGGTCGGTGGCCCTAATCCGGAAGTTATGTGTCCCGGAAGTAAGATTTGGTGCCGATGCTGGGCTCGTGCAATTCGTGAAATCTACGTCATTTAGCGAACACTCTAGCGATGTCACGCCGCTGAGGTTATCTGCGGTTACAAATACGAAGTTGCCTGTCACGCTGCTTGTTACTACGGCTGGCGTCGAAGAAACCGTGATGACTGGAGCCGTTGTATCTTTTCGGAAGACATACGTTTCTTCGCTTTGTGCACCTCGCGTTGTTAGTGCCACGACCCGAAGTGAATAGTTGCCGTCCTCTAAGTCCTCATAGCTGACAGAGCCTGATGTACAATCTCGTGGTGTAGCTTCTTCCAACTGACAGCTCACGGATTGCAATGAGTCTCGATTGGATACCGAAACAGAGAACTGAATTTCGACGATCGGGGTGTTGATGTATTCCGGTGATTCCGCGAAGGTAATTTCGGGAGAACTGAGAGCTGTGCTATCTAAACTCGTGCTGAACTCCTCTGACATTTTGAATTCCGAGCAGTTTTGGAAGCTGAAGAGAAGTGTTCCAAGGAGAGACAAGTAAACGACTAGTTGTTTTACGATACGAGCGTTCATGGCTACACCTCAGTGTATTTCAAATCGGACAGTGATCGCCTTACTAATAGAGCAATATTTGAGCGAAATTTTTTTCCCTCCAAATGAACTGCTTTCGATAGGCTGTCGAAGCTTTAGTCCATGACCAGTGCATGATCAGGATCTTGGCTTTCTCAAAACGCGACCATTGTCCTGTAGAAGACCGAACGCCGCGGTTGCTAAAATTTAGAGATGCCTAAATGTTACCGTTTGCTCACAGTATCTCTCTTGCTGATAACCGATCTGGCGTTGGCATCTGGAACCATGCCGCAAGAAGAAGTCGAGGCGAAGTTAGGAATGACACTTGGTCTCGTCAGCCGTGCGGTATTGAATGCCGATAAGCCATCGCAAGATCGTGAAAAGCTCCTCGCATATCTAAAAAAAGTAGGGACATCAAATTACTACGATGCGCTTCGAGCGCACTATTCCGAAACCTTGCAAGAATGCGAGGCCGGCGGAGTTAACAAGCGTGTTTGCGAGAAAGGTGAGGCTGATCTCGGGGCACGTCTGAAGTTCGTCGAAGAACTGCGGAACAAAGTCGAGGCAAACGCTGTGAGCCCTTCGGCCGATGCGATAACTCTGGCTGTGATGACGTACAATGATCAAGCCGCAGGCGTTATCCTTCCGAAGTTCTTAAAATGGAAAACAACCTGCGGATCGAAAGCCAGTATCGACTCCAAAGGTTGTCGCGAAGACGGCGACAAGTTCACTCGATTTGCCGAGAAGCTACAGGTGATTGAGTTATACGCAGTTAACAAAGCTTTAGGTAAGCCGACGAAGACTGTAGAGACTTCGCTCCGATCTCTTGTATCGGAGAACAGATGAGACCTCGGAAGTTATCATTTGCAATCGCTCTAATCTCGATAGCGACGGCTCTTGGCATGTCTAGTATAGCATTGGCGCAATTGCCAAGGCCTCGCGCTTCGACGCCACCAACACCGCGGCCGCTTCCAGATGACTATGTGGGGTGCGAGAAGCTCCCCGCATGTCCAGGAGGACTCAAAGAGATCAATCTCTGCGTAATAGATCCTGATGTAAAAACCACGCGGTGGAACCTCTTTACGAGACTCAACGAATATAACAACTGTGGTGCAGATGCTCGCCGAGTGACGATCAACGATATTTCAAAACTTGAAGATGAATTTCGGAACTCACTGCGTAGCTGCGAACGGATTAAAATTTTGCGATTGAATGGTCACGGCGCGCCAGGTGTGACCGCGGCTGGCGGGCTGGAAACAAGCCGTTTGCATCGGCTTAAACATCTCAATTGTGTGATGGCCGAAGATGCGACGATTGACCTCTTGGGATGCAATACGGGAAGAGGGTGTCTCGGGCAGCTATTTATGTACAAAGTGGCTGAGTCTCTCTTGCCGAAAAGTGGAGAGGTCATTGGAACGACATTTTACGCGACGGTGATCCTTCCTTATATCAAACACGTCAGCCTCGATGGTACGCGACGGGTTTTAAGAATTGATCGAACAAAGAGACCAGAAGAGCAGTGGCTTTTAGATACGCCCGTTCGGCGCTATCAGACTCAAGCAAGCGATAGCTGTATTTCGGAAATCGATCAAACGCTTGAGCTGATGAAGGAACATGAGCGTTGGTCAAAGTCTACGAACACATGTGTGATCCCAGATAACGCACCAATACGCCAAACGGCTCTTACTATGCGTGAACGCAAAGCGGATCTACAAAAGCTAGATAGAGAAAGTATGTCTTTTGAGCCAATTTCTCGCATAACAGGTGGTTGGTGGTATCAAGGAAAAGTTGGCGGCTTTACCGGGATTAGCAACTCAGCTCTTGCTCTGCTTGAAGAGATTCAGCCGTACCTGTCATGCCGTCGGCAACAGCTTAACGGGCGATCGACTAAGCCCTATGCGCCAAGTGGCGTTGCAAAGTAATTCTTGAGCAAAGAACGCGCAATTGGGATCACAACGGAAGATTACTTGCGAGTTCAGAAGACCATCCAGGAACTGCCATGTCTTAAAGAGTATCAGCGCTTATACAGCGAGCCGGGATACTATATTCTGCGTCAGAAATATCCGTCCTGGCACATGGCTTTCCGTAACGAAAGAAACAATGCAGTAGCTACTAACGAGTCCCTGCAGGTGTATTTTACGCTTCTCTATTCTGCGTTCGACTGCGGAGTCAATTCGAGAGCAGATCGAGATCAATTGGCAAAATGGCAAGCTCAAGGCAAGCCAAAGTGAATTCGATTTGGCTATCGGGTACATCAGAACATTTGTGAACGGTACGCCGAATGTTTCAAATGGATCGAGTTCATCGTTTATGAACAATCATATTGACCGATAAGCCTGATGGGAAAACCAGTGGAGCGCCGATGGTCTATGATCGGCGCGAGCTGGCATATCCGACTGTTGCACCGACAAGGGCTTGGAAGAACACGATCATTGGAGCTGTTGGAAGCGTCGTTGAAATCAGCGATACACCAAACCCAATTGCCGCACCAAGAACCGCCGTCGTAACAAGCTGCCAGCGGAAAGCGGCAAGGGACTGAGACTTCCCGCCGACAAGAGTCAGAACAGAAGACGGGACAAAGAGCGAACCAAACACAAAAAGTACACCTAGTGCGTGAACGGTGAGAGCCATTGCGACCAATGCTAGAAGCGAGAACGTGATCTCAAGAGGTTCCGAACCCGGGCCGTCCTTAAGTAAAACCACGCGAGCAAAAGCGGCTTGTGAAAGCCGTTGCCAGCGAAGCCAGACCCACCCAAGCACACCCAAGCCGAGACCTAGCGTGAGTCGTGATTCAAGATCCGACGCTGTAGATAGATCGCCCGTAAAGGCGCTGGCGAGATGAGACTCCAAATGCGGAGACACCGCGACGATCAGCGCTGAGGCCGCTAAGAGCAAAGTAAAAAAAGCCATCACAGCTTGCGGGCGCGAGGGATCTCCAGGACGAAGGAGGCGATTTTCTATCCAGATGGTGATGAGCCCGATCAGTGCAGCGACAAGAACCGAAATAGTGAGAATAAAAATGAACTGCTTGAAGTCTTCGGCCGGTTGACCAGAGTCGTGAACCCATCCAAGCCATCCGACAAGCAAAAGGCCAAAGTATGTTCCAAACGAGGTGCCTTGTCCGACAACCAGAGCACGAAGACTCCAACCTCGCGCAAGCGACTGAGCACCGACAAGAGCCAAAGCAGGCGCAATCGCTAAAGCGCTTAAGATCGTCCATTTGTAGAGCTGAATGGATTCCCAAATCATCGTCGCCCCAGCGATGGTGTGGCCGCTTGTAATGTCAGGATCTCGCACTTCAATGTTGAGATGTCTTCGTGGCTTACAATAATTGCCCCACGGTTTGAGCCACCTTTGATCCATTCTCGAATGGCTGAGATGACTTCGGCCTGACTGATCTCATCCAGATGATTCATTGGCTCGTCGAGCAGTAACAAGGTTGGAGACTTTGATAAGAAGAAGGATTTCGAAAACAACATCGCCAGAAGAACACGCTGACGCTCGCCGCCTGAGCAAGAGTCCCATGGTCTATCAGGAATAAGGTCGCCTAAGAGGCTCCTTGCAGAATCCGATAGTTCATCGGCCCACGACAAGATGTCTGAAAGGCGAAGCGGGAGAGCGAACATCGGAGCCGAAATTTGTGGATGTGTTGCGATATTTAGATTGGGAGCCTTAAGCAGTCCGCCTTGGTAGAAAGACTCGCTTGTCAGTGCTCGAATCAATGACGATTTGCCAACACCATTGGGGCCTCTCACTAAATGAATTGTACCGGTCTGCACGCTGAGACTAAACGGTTTTGTCAGAGGCCTCTTTGTCCCTTGATCTAGTACCTGAAAATCTCTTAGCTCCAATAGAGCAGAATCCATCAAAAATGCCTCAGAGTTTGAAAGTCCTGACTAGAAGTCGTGAGACGGGTGCGCGCCAAAAAGTACAACCAACTGCAGCTCGATACGTTGCTCAATACGAGCTTCATCACCCTGACGAGTTTCTACTCCGTAAAAGTATGACCCTCGAAGCGTCGAGAATTCGGTCGTGCGATATGTGAGGTATGGCACGATCGCGTAATCGAAGTTGGGACGCGACTCTCCTGTGCCAAACGTGAGACTCAGATTAGTGAAAGCATCTAGACGCGTTCCGAGACTCCACTCGCCAGTGTCGTTTAGCGCCCTCTCATAGTTGAGATAGCCGCCGGCTTCTTCTGTATGTGCAAAATATTTTGAGCTTTGAATGCGATGATAAGCCTCTAACTGAAAGCTCGACTTCAAGACTTTGCCGACTCGTGATTTGAACACGAGGTCAATTCCGCTGAGCCGAGTTTGAATACTGTCGGCGTCTGTACGTCCCAAGTAATTGAGACCCAACATAAGGCCGCGGCCGTCTTGATAGTCACGAAAGAAGGCTGTTCGTACATAGTGTGTGCCCGCAAGCGGACGGCGACCAGCAGTGTGTGAGTGGCCGTAGTTCCAGCCATTCGTGAGTCCCAGGGTAATGTCCATGCTCCAAGCTTCTGAGCCGAGATCGACGGTTTGCTCCAGCTCGCCCCCTGTATCCACAACCGCTTCTTCTGCGAAGAATTGAGCGTGTGATTTGGGAGGCGTGGTGAAAGGCCATTCATGCGAATGAAACCGATTTAGTCGCCCGACGCCTAGAAAGAACTGGCCGAGTTTAAGGCGAAGCCCCTGCGACAAGGGTGAAAGCAGCTGATTGGAGGTGACGTAGGCCTCGTGGAGTTCGATCTCGGTGGTTCCGCCTTCATCATGACCAGCGATACTCACCAGTGCGTCGAAAAGCGGATCGACGGGGCCAAACGTGGCAAGTTCAAAACTTCGCACACGGAGGCGGCCAGAGTCCGCAGACGGGTTTTCAAGGCCGGCATCACCAACCAGATCGACAGCGGAAAAGATCTTTAGTCCGTCAAGTGAACCTAATGAGGTGCTTTGGGCGACGGCGCGAGAGCATCCCGCTGCCGCAATGAGAGTGAGAGTCGCGGTAAAAAACCTTAGTCGCATCATGCAGAGAGTATCTAGGCTCCAGCCTGGCTTGTCTATCTCTGTTGCGAGGCATTCGCAATTAGGGCCAACTCTTCAAGATCGGGCTAGGTCAGAGCCTCTTCTTTTTTCACGTCTTCAAGCTTCTTTTGCGCGTCTTGCGCTTCGGCTTGAAGGCGCCACATTCTGGCGTATTCGCCGTTGTGAGCGAGAAGCTCGTGGTGACGACCCTGTTCTACGATGGCGCCCTCTTTGAGGACCAAGATCTTATGGCATTCCACCACAGTGGAAAGGCGGTGAGCGATCACCACAGCCGTTCGATCCTTTGCGACCTCGCGCAAGCTCTGCTGAATACCTTGCTCGGTTTGTGTATCAAGAGCGGATGTTGCTTCGTCGAAAACCAAAATCTTAGGGTTCTTTAAGATGGTTCTTGCGATCGCCACACGCTGCTTTTCTCCGCCAGAGAGTTTAAGCCCGCGTTCACCAACCATAGATTGATAGCCTTGAGGCAGGCGAGCCACAAACTCGTCGATCTTTGCTAGGCGAGCGGCGTTTCGCATCTCCTCGTCACTCGCTTCCGGGCGGCCATAGCTGATGTTGTAGCCAATGGTGTCGTTAAATAGCACGGTGTCTTGTGGGACTATTCCGATTGCTCGACGAACCGAGGCCTGCGAAACCTCGCGGATATCCTGCCCGTCGATTTCAACTGAACCTTCGGTCGGGTCGTAGAAACGAAACAGAAGCCTCGAGATCGTAGACTTTCCTGAGCCAGAAGGCCCGACGATAGCTACAGATTTCCCGCTCGGCACTTCGAAACTCACGTTCTTTAGGATCGGACGATCCGATGAGTAGTGGAACGAAACATTCTGAAAACGAATTGTGCCATCGCCAAAGCTAAGGTCGGGAGCTTCGGGACGGTCCTTCACGTCGCGATCGACTTCCAAGAGTTCGAACATTTTTTCCATCTCGGCCAAACTTTGTGTGCTCTCGCGGTAAGCGAATCCCAGGAAATTGAGTGGCATATAGAGCTGAATGAGGAAAGTGTTCACGGCAACAAAGTCGCCGATCGTCATCGATTTATCGACAACACCTTTGGCAGCCAAAACCATCACGGCGACAAGACCTCCAGCGATGATCAAGCCTTGTCCCATATTGAGGATCGAAAGCGATGTTTGGCTTTGAATGGCGGCCGCTTCGTAGCCCTCTAAGGCTTTATCGAAGCGCTTGTGCTCGTGCTGTTCATTGCCGAAGTATTTTACGGTTTCGAAGTTCAAGAGACTGTCGATTGCCTTGGTGTTCGCCTCGGCGTCCTTTTGCATCATGTCTTTTCTGAATTTCACCCGCCAGTTTGTGATCACGATGGTGAACCAAACATAGAGAATGATCGTGCCCATCGTGATGAGCGCAAACAGTGGTCCGAACGTGAAGTATAGGACAACGGCAACGATCGCCACCTCGGCGATTGTAGGTAGGATATTAAAGAGCATGAACTGAAGCACGGTTTGAATGCCTCGTGTTCCGCGTTCGATCACTCGTGAGAGTCCGCCAGTTTGGCGATCGAGATGAAACGCCAAAGACAGCGAATGGAGATGTTCGAACGTCTTTAGACCAATCTGTCGCTGAGTGAATTGGGTCACTCTAGCGAAGACGAAGTCACGAAACTCTCCAAACGCCTGCTGGCCGATGCGGGCAACGGCATAAGCGACGGTGAGGCCAATTGCAGCACTAATGTAGAGGCTCTCGCCACTGGAAACGAGGGTGAGCTTGTCGATGGCGCCTTTTAAGAAGAAGGGGACCGAGACATTCACCGCTTTAGCCAGAAGCAAGGAGACCATTGCAATGACGACACGCCCACGAAGATCCAGCCGACCTTCTGGCCACAGATAGGGGAGCATGGTTTTGAGAGTTTGCCAGGAGGAGTCAGCTGCCTTCTCTTTTGTGGCTTCAAACGCCGTACTCTTGGGTCGCGGTTTGGGTGGTGTCATTGAGATCCTCGGGAGTGGAACCTAGTGGTGCGATATGTAGAAGCTGCCCAGCATTCAGTGAAGAAGTGACACCGTCTAAGTCTCGATACAAGCAGGATTTGACCCGAAATATGCCGCGCTGCATACTGCGCCGGGATTCAATTTTACAAGATTTTGTCAGCGATTTAAGACTTCCTGACATCTGTAAGGGTGGAGCCAAGAGGGGACTGTCGACCAGAGACAATTTGCGGCACACGCCTTGCTGAATACGACTCAGAAGTCAGACAGTCTTGAAATTACGAACGGAAAGAAAACAGTTTTTAAATTGAAGCGAATCAAACGGTTTGCTCACACCATTTAGGGGGATCATCCATGTCTGCAAGAGTTCTTGCATCTCGTGTCGCTCAGATCGTTGCGATTGCATCGGTTATGTCTACGGCTTATGTCGCAAACGCTGAAGAAGCGGCATCGACATCTACTACATCTTCGACTGCGGCAGCACCGGCTGGTGAGTCTGCTACAAAATTGAGCGATGTGACTCCCCAAAACCAAGATGTTAAAAAAGAAGGCGAAGTCGACACAGACGAAGTCATCACAAACCGCAAACTTCGTGCAGAAACAGGCGCGAAGAAGAAATACAGCTTCTCTTCTGCGATCACCTACAGCGGCGGAACTGTTAACAACCCTCTCGCTGACGTTCGTCCAAACATCACTGCGGGTGCCGGCACGCAGATCAACCCACGCTTGAGCGCCTCGGTTGGTATGAAGTACCGCCTGTCTCCGCTTCAAACTCTTTCGGCTTCGGTTGGTCTTGGCGTCGATAAGCCTTTCCACGGCGACAGCAAAAAGAGCTTCCGTGAGCGTTCGTCGGCGTCAAACCCTGGCGTGAGCTATTCGACAATGTACAAAGCTGCTGGGATCCAAAACGTCACATCGATTTCGACATCGGCTTATACAACAGACTACCTCCGTACAAACGGCTACCTCGCTGGTTTCGGTGTATCGCAAACTGCGATCTACGACTTCGGCGGATCGAAAACTTCAGTTGGCGTCAGCGTTCAAGCTAGCGCTTCGATCTTCGACAAAGATCAGCCAGGTCTCGATCAAGGTGACTTCGGCGTAGGCGCGTTTCCATTCTTCGAATACGTGATCAACGACAAGTTGAACTTCCGTACACTTGTTGGTTTCATGGCTGATCACAGCCGCTACACGGGCGATTTCTGGACATGGACAGCTAACAAGGTTTACCAGTCGGCAGGTCTCGGTATCTCGGTTACACGCGATATCTACCTCTATCCGAACGTTCAGTTTATTCCTGAAGACGTGCGAGCAGATCGCACAAACGTCGGTATCACAGCGAACATCAACCTCTAAAAGGAAGATGAAATCCCAGCTAACAAGCTGGGATTTTTATTTTTAAGGAAACAAGGGGAAAGAAAAAATGAGTATCACTAAAAACACTACGATCACACGAGCGCTTCTCGTCGCCTGCACAGTCTTGGCTGCTAACGCGGCTCAAGCCGAAGAGTCTTCGCAGACAGCTGAATCTTCAGCAAAAATCGAAGACATGAAAGGCAACGAAGTTGAAATGAAGGAAGGCGAAGTCGACACAGACGACGTCATCACAAACCGCAAACTCCGCGCAGAAACAGGCGCGAAGAAGAAGTACAGCTTCTCTTCGGCACTTTCTTACAACGGCGGAACGATCGATGATCCTCTTGCTGACGTTCGTCCGAACATCACAGCAGGCGCGGGAACTCAAATCGCTCCTCGCTTGAGCGCTTCGCTTGGTATGAACTATCGTATCTCGTCGCTCCAAAGCCTTTCGGCTTCGGTTGGCGTCGGTGTCGATAAACCTTTCCACAGCGACAAGAACAAGAGCTTCGGCGAGCGCACCTCGGTTTCTAACCCAGGCGTTAGCTACTCTGTTATGTACAAAGCTGCTGGCATTCAGAACGTTTCGTCGGTAGGTCTCACGGCTTTCACGACAGATTACCTCCGCACAAACGGATACGTTGGCGGTCTTGATCTCTCGCAAACTGCGATCTACGACTTCGGCGGATCGAACGTTTCTGTCGGCCTTAGCTTGTCGGCATCAGCTTCGGCATTCGATAAAGACGGTCCAGACCTCGATCAAGGTGACTTCTCGGTCGGCGCGTTCCCATTCTTCGAATACGTGATCAATGACAACCTGAACTTCCGTACGCTTGTTGGCTTCATGGCTGACCACGCACGTACAGAGTCGGATATGTTCACTTGGATTCCCAACAAGGTTTACCAGTCGGCAGGTCTCGGTATCTCGGTTACACGCGATATCTACCTCTATCCAAACGTTCAGTTCATCCCAGAAGATATTCGTTCGGATCGCACAAACGTCGGTCTTTCGGCGAACATCAATCTTTAATTCGGCTTTAATTCGGCCTCTCGTATCGAGAGTTTGATTAAGTGGAATTCAAAAAGCCTCGAGGTCTCCTCGGGGCTTTTTTGTTTTCCGGCATTTTTAAAATTGCCGACGGCGAGGTGGTGAGTTAACGAAACCTTCGTGAATAAGAGTCGCCGAGTCCTAAATGCCGCTCAGGGATTGGTTTGTCTTCTGGCCGTAGCCGTAATGGCTGTGGCTTTAGGGCGTTCTTTTGAAGACCTCCAGCCGCTTGGCAATCTCATTTCACCCAACACAGGAATATGGCGACATCACCCGAGCGCAGATCCCGAAGCGCAAGAGCAACTGCAAGCGGCTCTTAAGCAAAAGGGTATCGATGATGTCGTTTTAACTTTTGACGAAGACGGCGTTCCTCATCTTTCCGCCGAGAAAGAATCTTCGCTTTATTTCGCGCAAGGCTTTGTCACCGCGTATTTCCGTCTTTGGCAAATGGACTTCCTCTCACGCCTAACAGCTGGACGAGCGGCAGAACTTCTTGGTGAGAAGGCTCTCCCTGTCGATCGCTTCTTTCGTCGCATGAAGCTACCGGGTGCGGCCGAGGCATCCGCCGATCTTCTATTAAGTGATCTTGTCACGCGAGAGGCTGTGCTGTCTTACGTGAATGGCGTGAATGCTCGTATCGAACAAATTGAGATCGAGTCACTGCCATTTGAATATCGACTATTTGGAACGCACCCGGAGCCCTGGACGCCGGAACGAATCGCGTATCTTTCGAAATACATGACCTGGGAACTCACCGGGTACATGTACGATTACCGCTACACGAAAACAAAAAACAAAATATCCGGAGAAATTCTGGAGCTCTTGTTCCCAAGAACTTCGCGATTTCCCGCAACCATCCTCGGGGACGATACGTTTGGCAAAAAAGGGCAGGGCCAAGCCGACCTCACCGGTGTCGCTCGCGAACGGTTTTTTGCAAATTCGGATATCAGCCTGCCTCCGGAAGTTGAACCGGAGCCGCACAACGGTAGTAATAACTGGGCAATCAATGGGCGCCTGACGGCCTCCGGTAAGGCGTTGATCTCAAATGATCTTCATCTAAGTTACACGCTTCCGGCGTTGTGGTTTCCGATCCACCTCACATCGCCAGCTCAGAATGTGTTCGGCGCAAGTTTACCTGGTTCACCCGGAGTCATCGTCGGCTTCAACGACGATCTCTCGTGGGCTGTCACCAATGGAACAAACGACGTGCTTGATTGGCACAGCCTTCGGTTTCGCGACGAGCATCACCGCGAGTATCTCTTTAACGGAACCTGGCGACCTGTCGTGGTTTCCGAAGAGAAGATCTGGCTTCCAGACGGCCGATACGAACTCCTTCACACACGTGAAACACACATCGGCCCTATTTTGTTTGAAGAAGGCGACACCAAAAACATCACCGAGACGCCGTCGGGCTTGGCGATCCAGTGGACGGGTCTTATTCCCTCCAACGAGCTTAGAACGTTTCTTCTTCTTAACCGTGCTCACAACACGGCCGAATGCCTGGATTCGCTTAAAGGTTACGTCGCACCTCCACAGAACTTTCTCTGCGCGGACAAAGAAGGACGTATTTCTTATCGTCTTTCGGGTATCTTTCCTTCGCGAAAACACATCGACGGCCGCGATGTACGAGAAGCTGTCGGCGATGCCGATGTCTGGCAGGGGTACCTCACGGCCGAAGAAAACCCGCAAAAAGATCGTGTCGCGGACTATATTGTCACGGCCAATCAAGCGCCGTTTAATGGCGATCGTCAGGCCGACTTCGGATGGTTTTTCGCCAATCCTTATCGAGCAGATGCAATTCGCGATTTGATCGAAACTCAAAAGAAGCGCGGAAAAATTCGCCCCGAAGATGTCGTGGCGATGCAGGCGGATGATATCAACAAGCTCACGATGATGTTTCATGAATGGGCCGCCAAACAAGTTCCCGGCGATGTACAGGCAGCCGATGCACAATCAAGTCTCTGCTGGAAAGAAGCGGATCTCGCGAAATGGAATGGACGACACAGCCCAGATTCAAAGGCCGCAACACTGGCATACGCGTGGTTTGAGAAGTTTGAGAGCACGGTCTGGGAGTCGGTGATCGGCAATGCCAAAGAACACTTTTGGCCTTCTCGCTGGCGCCTGATGGAAACAGTCACGAGCGAAGAGGCCACCAAAAAACTAGCTCTCAAGAAACCTCTTAGTGAAATTCTATCCAGTTCACTTCGCCTGGCTTGCGACGATCTTTACGGTACCTACCATCGCCTTCCAGAATGGTCGGAGTACCAAACCACAAGTATTCGCCACACAGGGCGAGTCCCGGGACTAGGACGAAAGCAAGTTCGGGCCGGCGGATCAAACGATTCGATCTTCGCTAACAAAGGACACCACGGACCGACATGGAAAATGGTGGTCTCCATGGAAACTCCGCCAAAGGCTTGGGCGATGATTCCAGGAGGAAAAAGCGGCGATCCTTCGAGCCCTGATTACGACGGCGTCTTAAATGAGTGGGGCGAGGGAAAAATGAAACGTGTGCACTTTAAGCCAAGAAAGGGGAAGAAGTGAATCCTCGGGTTCTTAACTTCCTCATCGCTTCGGCGGCATTTTTCCTCACGGCCTTTTTTACGCCTTGGTGGGGAACGGGAATCGTGGCCGTGGCCTTTGCATGTATGAAAACGAGCTCCGCACGCCTTGTCACGCTGTCGGCGCTTTCCGGCTGGCTTATCGCGATCTTTGTTCGCGACGGCATGAATGAGCAGGGACCTAGTCGGATCCTTTTAAGGTTCTTTCAAGGTGCTGGGCCAGAGCCCGCGGTGTTACGGCCTCTTTTGATTCTCACCGTGGCTTTGATCGCCGCTGTTTTTGCGGGAGCGTGCGCAGGTCTGATCACCTCGCTTCGCAAACTCTGGGCAGGGCGCCGCTAAAAACCTTGCGGCAAATACATCAGGGGATTTACAGGCTGCCGGTTGTAACGAATCTCGAAGTGCAGGTGAACGCCACTTGCTCGTCCAGTGCGGCCCATCTCGCCGATTTTCTGACCGCGAGTTACGCGGTCTCCCTCTTTGACGCTGAACTTATTTAAGTGCGAGTAAAGCGTCGCCCAATTTTCGTCGTGCTCCACGACGATCAGCTTTCCATATCCGGAAAACCCTTTTCCCACGTAGATCACGACACCCGGAGCGCTGGAAAGAATTGGCGTTCCCTTAGGGGCCGCGAGATCCAGGCCGTAGTGCCAACGCTTTCCGAGCAAAAAACCGCGACTCATTCGCGCTTTCTCGACAGGCCAGTCGAAACTCATTCCCGCCGAGGGCGCCGATTGATTGTAACGCTCACCACTCCAAGAGAGTGTAGGTCCCACGGGAACCGCGCCAGGAGCGCTTTCCTCGAGAACTCCGCCAGGGGTCACCATCTCACCAGGACCACGAAAACTTGTGCAGCCAGCCGTCAATACGGCCGTCAGCAGCACAGCCGTCGACAACATCCAAAACGTACGCATCCGTCTTAAACTTTCTGACCGTAAACCGGGTAAGATTGGCAAAGCTCCGCGACTTGGGCGCGAACCCGAGCGAGCATGGCTTGATCCTGCGGATTCGCCAAGACCTCGGCGATCCAACCGCCGATAAGCTTCATTTCGGTTTCGCGCATCCCACGCGTGGTGAGAGCCGGAGTCCCGATGCGGATTCCACTGGTCACAAACGGCGATCGTTTTTCGTTTGGAACCGTGTTTTTGTTAACCGTGATGCCAGCATGATCCAAAGCGATCTCGGCATCTTTGCCTGTAACGTCACGCTTGGAGAGATCCAGCAGCATCAAATGATTGTCCGTACCGCCGGTCACCAATTCCAGACCAGCCGTCAGAAGTGAGTCCGCAAGGGCCGCCGCGTTTTTTACGACTTGTTGAGCATACTGCTTAAACTCCGGTTGGAGAGCCTCGTGGAACGCGACCGCTTTCGCTGCAATCACATGCTCCAGTGGGCCACCTTGGAGTCCTGGGAAAATCTTTGAATTCACTTTTTTGGCCGCATCGTCGGCACTTTCTTGGGCAAGGCCCGAAAGAATGATACCGCCACGAGGACCACGAAGCGTTTTATGTGTCGTCGACGTGATGTAATGTGCATATGGGGCCGGGCTTGGATGAACACCACCGGCAACAAGGCCAGCGAAGTGCGCCATATCAACCATCAGCACAGCGCCGACTTCGTCAGCGATCTCGCGGAACTTTGCGAAATCCAAGGTGCGTGGATAAGCCGAGTATCCGGCGATCAGAATCTTTGGTTTGGTTTCTTTGGCGACACTGCGAATCGTGTCGTAGTTGATACGACCTGTGTTTGGGTCGATTCCATAACTCGCCGCTTTGAACAAGATCCCGCTAAAGTTTACCGGGCTTCCGTGGGTCAAGTGACCACCGTGAGAAAGATCCATTCCCAAGATCGTATCGCCAGCCTTTGCGACTGCTAAAAACACCGCCTGATTGGCTTGCGAGCCGGAATGCGGCTGGACATTGGCATGCGGCACACCGAAGAGTTTTTTCAGTCGATCAATTGCAAGCTGTTCGATTTTATCTACGAACTCGCAACCACCATAGTAGCGCTTTCCCGGGTAACCTTCGGCGTACTTATTAGTAAGAATAGAGCCCTGCGCCTCCATCACGGCTTGTGAGGCGTAGTTTTCGCTCGCGATCATCTCAAGACCAGTGAATTGGCGCTCGGTTTCTTTGAGAAGGTGACCGTACACATCCGGATCGACTTTCGCTAGGTGGCGAAGATCGGTCGGCGAGGGCGAAGATGTGTTCGAGGTGGAATTTTCTACGGAATACTGCATGACCTAACTCCCTGTTCAAATTTCTTGGCTCAGAACTTCTCAAGTCGCCCGACATGGCGACCGCCCTCAAAATCTTCTTTTAAAAACGATAGCAAAATACGCCACGCTAGCTCGGCTGGTATCAGCCTCGCGCCCAGACAAAGCACATTGGCGTCATTGTGCGCACGTGACAGTTTGGCCGATTCCTCATTCCACGCCAGAGCCGCACGAATACCTTTGTGGCGATTGGCCGACATTGCCATGCCCTGACCGGAGCCGCAGATCAGAAGGCCGAAGGTGCGTGAGCCGACTTCAGGATGAAGCACGGCTTCGACTGTTTTTTTCGCATAGTCCGGATAATCCACTCGGTCCGCGTTCATAGGACCAAGATCGTGGGTTTTGATGTCCAATTCGCCAAAACTCTTCAGGCGCGCGACAAGTTCCGATTTCAGTTCAAATCCCGCGTGATCACTTGCCACGAAGATTTTGATTTTCCCGTTTGCCTTAAGAGTTTGATTCAAATCATCACACCTTTGTGAAAACCAAGCAGGAGTTCGTGCCGCCGAATCCAAAACTGTTGTTCATAACGGCCGTGAATTTGCCTTCGCGTGCGACGTGAGGAACGTAGTCCAGATCGCAGTCTTCGCTTGGATTGTCGAGGTTGATCGTCGGCGGCGCCGTGTTGGTTTTCAGAGCCATCAGCGAGAAAGCACTTTCGATGGCACCAGCCGCACCTAGAGAGTGACCCATAACGGACTTCGTGCTGCTGACCCAAACTGACTTCGCGTGTGAACCAAAGACCGACTTGATAGCCCCTGTCTCTTGACCATCACCAGCCGGCGTACTTGTGCCGTGAGCGTTGACGTATTGAATATCGGACGCATTGATGTGCGCGTCTTGAAGAGCATACGTCATGGCAAGAGCCGCACCCGCACCACCAGGTGCCGGATTTGTCATATGGTGAGCGTCCGACGAAGAACCGTATCCAGCCACTTCGCCGTAGATCGTCGCACCACGACGGCTTGCACGTTCGTAGTCTTCAAGAATCAAGATCGCAGCCGCTTCGCTCAAGACAAATCCGTCGCGGTCGCGATCGAACGGACGACTTGCCATCGTCGGCTGATCGTTGCGTGTCGAAAGCGCTTTCATCGCGCCAAAACCGCCAAGGCCCAAAGGCCCGATAGCCGCTTCCGCACCGCCGGCGATCATCACGTCCGCAATTCCGCGGCGAATGTAACCGGCAGCCTCACCAATTGAGTGAGCACCCGAGGAACAAGCGCTTGTAACCGAGTAATTCACGCCTCTGAGACCATATTTGATCGTGATCTGGCCGCTAGCCATGTTCGCGATCACTGAAGGGATCATGAAAGGGGAGATGCGGCCCGGACCACGCTCTTTTACGACAACACCGGCTTGCTCCAGCTCGTTGATGCCGCCGATTCCAACACCGACCAGCGCCCCCGTGCGTGCGCGAAGCTCGTCGCTAAACTCCGAAGGGTTGAGACCAGACGACTTCCAGGCTTCCGCCGACGCCGCCATCGCCAGGTGGATGAAGCGGGCCATTTTTTTCTGCTCTTTTTTCTCGATAAATAGCGATGGATCAAAACCTTTTACTTCACCGGCAAATCGCACGTCATACGCGGAGACATCAAACGAGGTCACCGGACCGATTCCAGACTTCCCCGCCACGGCGTTGGCCCACGTTGTTGGGAGATCAAGACCAAGAGGGGAGATCACGCCGATTCCAGTGACGACCACTCGGCGTTCAGGAAGAGTCACACGCTCAAAACGATTCGACGAAGAAACGAGTTTCATAGGAAAGATCCTTTCCGAAAAGAGCTCGCACAAATTCTACAGATTTTGCGATTTTCGTATAGTGATTTGGCTTCGCGGCGCCGCAAATAAAAAAGCGCAAGACCCTGCAACGCAAGGCTTGCGCTTTTCATTCAAAGCTCGCTTAAAAGCTTAAGCTTTGCCCTTAGCTTGAAGGTAGCTGCAGAAGTCGCCAACTGTTTTCAGCTTTTCTGCGTCTTCGTCTGGAATTTCGATTCCGAACTCTTCTTCAACTGCCATGACAAGTTCCACGATGTCGAGGCTGTCTGCGCCGAGATCGTCGATGAACGACGCTTCTACTTTTACGCGCTCTGGGTCAACGCCGAGCTGATCTGCAATAACTTCGCGAACTTTAGGTTGAACTGCTGCTACCATTTAGACACCTCCTGGGAGTCGAACTTTTGGTTTTCGTTTTATTTAAATTCAAATTTCAAAGTCAGAAGGAAATTAGATATAGAGTCCGCCGTTAACACTCAAGGTCTGACCTGTAATATAACGCGCCTCATCGCTAAGCAAAAATGCCGTGGCGGCCGCTATATCCTCTGTAGACCCCATCTGCCCAAGCGGAACTCCGGATAAGATCTTGGCCTTCTGGTCATCATTCATCTTGCGCGTCATATCGGTGTCGATAAAGCCAGGAGCGACGCAATTGATGCGGATTCCACGGGATGCGACCTCTTTTGCGAGCGACTTGGTCATGCCCTCTACGCCGGCTTTGGACGCCGCATAATTGCTCTGACCAGGGTTGCCCATTTCGCCGATGACCGAGGTGATATTGACGATCGAGCCAGCCACTTTTGCTTTGAACATCATTTTGATCGCCGCACGGGCACAGAGAAATGTGCCGCGAAGATTCGTGCCTATAACGGCGTCAAACTCTTCAGTTTTCATGCGAAGAATAAGCTGGTCCTTTTCGATGCCGGCGTTGTTCACAAGTCCGTGAAGCCCACCGGCCTCTAAAACCTTGGCAAAAAATGCGTCGACAGACGCCTCGTCCGACACATTCAAGGGGAGGCAGAGATGCCCCGAGCCTTTCAGCGACTTTACCACTTCCTGAGCGGACGCTTCATTTGACGAATAGGTCACAACGACTTGCGCGCCTTCATCGGCCAGCCACTTTGCGATTCCAGCGCCAATTCCCCGCGACGAACCCGTCACGGCAATTCGGCGTCCAGCCAGCTTCGTTCCTGTTGGTTTCAACGCACCTTCTGACATCGTCGTCCTCCGGATTCTTTCGTCGTCATTACTTTGTCGCTGTTATTTTGTTGCCGCTACTTTGTCGCAGTCTCGAGAGCTTTAAGATCGGCGATCGAGTTTAAGCCAAAAACCTGCGCTTGATCACCCGCAATTTTCTTTGCCAGTCCCTGAAGAACGCGGCCTGCTCCAAACTCAGCGTATTTTGTAATTCCACGTCCCAAGAGCTCTTGCTGACACTGCGTCCACAAGACCGCGCCAGAAATCTGCCCGATGAGCTTCTCGCGGATTTCTTCTGGCGAAGTGCTGCTCGAGGCTGTGAGGTTTTGCACGACCGATGTCTTAGGGGCAGAGAATGTCAGCCCCTTTAAAACGACGGCCATTTCCTCTTCCGCTGGCTTCATCAGTCGGCAATGAAATGGTGCAGAGACGGCAAGCGGGATAAACTTCGGCTTTCCAGAATCGGGCCCAAGTTTTTCCGTCATCCATTCCGCTTTCACATTTTCACGCATCCACTCGACCGCCTTGGCCGAGCCGCTGACCACGACTTGCCCAGGCGAATTGAAGTTTGCTGGCTCAAGCGGGAAGCCCGAGGCCTTTTCGACCTCGACACAGAGTTTTTTTACGACATCGTCTTGAAGACCAAGAACCGCGCACATCGCACCCTGACCAACAGGCACGGCTTTTTGCATGGCACGTCCACGTGCACGGACCGCCTGAAGCGCATCCGTGAACTGAAGGACCCCGGCATGTACCAAGGCCGCGTACTCGCCGACCGAATGACCGCTGCTAGCTTCGATTTGAATGCCCGTCGTCTCGTGCGCCACACGCGCTGTGACAGTGGAGACAAGCACCAAGGCCGGCTGCGTGTTCTCTGTCAGTTGCAGGTCGCTTTCTGGACCCTCAAAGCAGAGCTTTTTCATATCTTGCTTCAATGCATCGCCGGCCTCTTCAAAGAGGTGACGGGCTGTTTGAAATTCATCGAAAAGAAACTTCCCCATGCCGACAGACTGACTGCCTTGACCAGGAAACAATGCGCCCCATTTCACGTAAATCTCCTTAAGAAAGGTGAGTTAGCAACGAGATCGAACTAGAACTTTAGAAGCAAGCTTCCCGATGTCAGCCCCGAGCCAAACGCCGTCAAAAGAACGTTATCGCCACGCTTGATGCGTCCATCACGAACCGCTTCGTCAAACGCGACCGGAACTGTCGCCGCACTCGTGTTTCCTGTGTCGTGGACGTTCACAATGACCTTCTCCGCTGGAATACCGAAGTGTTTTCCGACCGCATCGATAATGCGAAGATTCGCTTGGTGGGGAATCAGCCACTGAATCTGATCCATCGTCATGCCGTTGACGTCGAGGGCCTGTTGGCAAACATCCGACATCGTACGTACAGCGTGTTTAAAGATCTCACGACCACGCATCGAAAGATAATTGAGCCCTTTTTCAACGGCTTCAACGCTCATCGGAATCGCACTGCCACCGGCCTTAAGCATAAAGAGTTCGCCAAGCGAGCCATCCGCACGCATGTGCATCGAATAGATCTTAGAAGGATCGTTAGACTCCGCGCGACTCGCGATAACAGCACCGGCGCCGTCGCCAAACAAAATACATGTCTCGCGATCTTTGTAATTCACAAATGGGTGCAAAACTTCCGCGCCAACCACAAGCACGTGGCGATAGAGACCCGTTCGAATAAACTGGTCGGCAACACTAAGTCCGTAAACAAACCCAGAGCATGCCGCATTGAGATCAAAAGCCATAACGTTTCTAGCGCCAAGCTTATGCTGAAGCACACAAGCCGTCGAAGGCGTTGGTTGATCGCCACTGACGGTTGAGAAAATAATCATGTCGATGTCTTGTGCCGTGAGCCCCGCCGCCTCAAGCGCTCGCTGGGCGGCGATCAAGCCGATGTCGCTAGTGAACTGACCTTCGGCGGCGATGTGGCGATGGCGAATACCTGTGCGTTCGACGATCCATGCGTCGTTGGTCTCAACCATCTTTTCAAGATCCGCGTTGGTCAGGAGCTTTTCGGGAAGATAGGACCCCGTGCCGCTGATCTTTGTTTGGTATGGCGTGGGAGAAGGTTTCCCTGACGCGTGCTGGACGTTTGAAATTTCCGTATTTGCTGTGTCCGACATGTGTCGTCCCTTTCTACGTTTTCGAAACGCATTTCTCGCTTCAAACCGTTTCGAGGGAAGAAATTTAGCTGGGATTGCAAGGGAACGCACTTCGCCCCGTGGCGACAAATTATGGGCAGATTTGTCTAGCTAAATACCCGAATCTCCAGAGCCAAAGCTCTAAGAGAGAGAGCTCCAAAAACAGACACCCGGTCCAAGACAACCTCGTATCTCCTGCACGGAGATTCAAGTTTGACTTAAGCCCGGGTGAGTTTTGCGATCGACTGACTATTCGTTAGTTCTTCAGTCGCTTAGTTTTTTACAACGACGACTTCTTCGCCCTTGTAGTAACCGCATGAGCTGCAAACAACGTGTGGAAGCTTGAGCGAACCGCAGTTAGCGCATTTCACAGATGTGTTTGGCGTCAAAAAGTCATGTGCACGGCGCATATCACGCTTAGAACGTGTCGTCCGTTTCTTGGGTGTTGGCATACTCGCTCCACTTTAGAAAGATGAGCGGACCAAAATACCCGACCTACGGATAAAATCAAGTACTTAGAAGTGAATTCCTTGGAACTGAGGCTTGGCTGTCTAAATATAAGGCAGGTGAACGGCCTGTTTGGCACCTGTTAGCTCTTTGGCACGTAAACCGTCTCCAAAACATCACCATTTCGATTTGAGACGGCCCAAATCTTTCATTGATAACCGGTGTCGGGTGTTTATTTGGAGTCAGTGGAGGGTGATATGAAAAACGCATCGTGGGCGAAGTTCCTGATGAAGACTATGAAGCCTACTTTAAAAGTAGGTGCCTTCGTTTTTGGAGTGGCTATTAGCGCTTCAGCTCAAGCCGCTATCGAGGATGACGCTTCGTCGGCGGATCGCGGTCCAGCCTCGGAAGCCGCTCCTCAAAAAGAAGAAGCGAAGGTCGACCCGGTCACACGAGCTCTCTATCAATCCCTGGACGAACGTGCGCGTAGCCAACGCGACTTTGAACGTCACGAAGCACTGGGGCGCCCAAAAGAAAGCCACGATAAAAAACAGCTCCGCATCGACCTCGGGGACGAGCTTGGTGGCGGCGCATTTCCGATCGATCGCGGCTCACGTCAAGTGCGCGCACGTGGGCTTGAGTTTGGTGAAACGATCCCGGCCATCGAATCGCGTCTAGATATGGAATCTCGCGAGGCACGCGAAGAGGTGCGTCGCGAAAAGGCCGAAGCTCGACGAGATCGACACACGCGAGAAATGGCCCCGCGCCGCGCGCACTGGATCGACAATTAGTTTGCGCCTTATAGTTTCAGAGCTTTGAGGCGAGTGGAAACAAGCCCCGAAGCGTATCGATCACCGGTCCACGCCGCATAGCTGGCAAAAGTCACAAGCCCCGTTAGATGAACGGGGTTTTTCTTTGCCGAAGCCGACTTTTCTATCCAGCGAAAGCCATTCTGTATAGGTAGCCTCAACTTGGTTCCGTAGTAAGCGTCTTGCAGTGCGAGCCCCTGCAAAGCCTCCAAGATTTCAATCTGTGCCGACCAGGCGGCCTTGGAGTCGGCAGGAAACCCGCAGGGAAAAATCCCGATGGCTTCTTGGCGCTTTAGCGCCTCATCCAGCCATATGTCCGAGGTTTTTCGCAGACCAGGATTCACCAAAAGACGACCGATCCAATAAGCCGCCGCGGCGGCCTGCACCCGCTGGTGAGTCGCCCAGGTTTTAAGTTCTTCGCCATTCCAGCGCTTTTCCCCTAGGAGAGAACGAGGACTTCTAAGAGAGATCTCCAGGCGGGGAATCAGACGCGCCAGCCGTTCGGCTCGCGCTGTTTGCTTGGCCGAGCGCAGGAGCAAAACCGAACGCGCATAGAGCCCCAAGAAGTGTGAGATCTCGACTGTTTTAGACTCTCCAAATGCCCCTTCATCCGTCATGCGCGCAAACGCCCACTCAAACGCCATGATGCCACGATCGATGATGAACCCATTCCCAAGTGCGACACCTGATCGAATCCAATTCCAGCCCTCGGCTTGATGCGTGACCTGCACACGCTCTGGGAATCGACGATTAAGACCCAAGGCGCCGTCACCGATAGGCTGCTTTAGTGGGTTTAGACCCTTGGCGATCTTCTGAAGAGCCGTGTCCGACTTCCAGAGCCGAATTTCATCCACTTTACCACGACTGGGCGCCGCCGCGGCCAAGGCGGGCGGCGAGAAGATCCATAGCTCTGCACAGGCGACAAGCGCCGCCGCGTAGGTTGCCCACTTCATAGAATGAGCTTTCTAAGTTCCTGCTGAGAGTAGACGTAGTCCGCGTAAATCATCGTGTTGGTAATGTTACGATGTCCGAGCGCCACCTGCACCAGGCGCAGGTCCTTTGTCTTGCGATAAAGTCGAATCGCAAATGTGTGCCGAAGCGCGTGGAACTTCTTGCCGCACGGCCGATAGAGATCCCACACCTGCCGGAGGCGGTGATAGCCGATCGGAAAGAGGTCTTGCCCCTTCGGCCCGAGCGGCCCCCGGTTGTCCTCGCTTATAGGTCTTTCCGAGTATTCTCGAAGACGTTCAAAAAGCCAGGGGGCCAAGGGGAGTTCGCGGTCGTTGGACCCCTTAATTCCACGGATAAACAAGGTGCGATCGTACGGGTTCAAATCGACCTTCCGAAGATTTAAAAGCTCGGTGGCGCGGGCGCCAGTCTTCAGCGCCAACCAGAGAAGAAGGACGTCCCGGTCTTCGGCCGGAGGCTGGTTTTCCAGCAGCCGTTCGAGGCGATCGACCTCGGGATCAAGTAAGTACTTGTTTTTATTCAGTGCATAGCGAGTCGAGGTGGCCATGACCTTTTAAAACCTCCGGCGAGTGGTTCGATCAAGGGCACCAAAATGGATCAGCCCTGAAGGCAGCTAAACATACATTTTAAAATTATTCAATAAAAACATTAATTTAATACTCACACTTATAACTATAAGTGTGAGTGATACCCCTCCGAACGAGGAAAATTCGAGGCTTTTTCGTTTGCGAGATAAAAAACGGCCAGATTTCATGGATTTACGGTTGCCAAAACAGCCCGGGAAAGTTCATATATTGTATATCACAACGTTTTAAATTGTATTTCGCATCAGAAATGCTGCTTAAGGCAACAGGACTGGCGGGCCAGAGGCCCCCAAGAAGGTCCAAGGAGGGGGCATGGAACAGATCAACGAACCAGCGGTGGAGCCAGCCATAGAACCAATCAGTGGGGCGGAAAACATGAGCCTCCAACAGGCTCCAGCTATCGAAATACCCCCTTTTTTGGATGAGATTCGAGAGGCCTCAAGCACAAAACCACGCGCCCGCAGCAGCCTTCGCCAGCGATACGAGGCGGAAGCCAAGGTGATCGAACGCCGCCTGGGAGGGCTCGAGGAGGTCCGAAACACACTCGGCCTCAGCCAACGAAAAATGGCGCAACTGCTTTTAGTCGATCCCTCGGCCTGGACCCGCTGGACACAAGGGGAGAGCGCCCCGCCGCATATCTGGCGGGCGCTGGCCTGGTATCTCGCACTTCAAGACAAATATCCGGCCTTGGATGCAGCGTTTTGGCTTCAAGGCGTTGCTCGCACCGCAGATTCCGACCGCATCGCACAGAATACGGATGAACTTCGCGCTCAAAAGCTTCACACCAAGAGCCTGGAGACCCGCATTCAAGAGTTAAAAAACGAGATCGAAATTCTGAGAAGCCAATCGCCCGCCATCCCGCACGAGGAGCGAGATTCCCGCTCCCACGAACGCCCCAGTCCACAAGACGATTCCTTGCGAACTCAAGCGGAGACGCGGGCGCTGGCGAATTTCTTTCTGGCGCTCACTTTTGCCGCGCTTGGATTTGCGATCGCGAGCTTTTTCTCAAATTGATTCAGAGGCCGTAAGTTCGACAAGTTTTGATGAGAAATGACCGATAAGACCCTGGGAACCATTCGTTTATTTCCGGAGGAAAATCGGTGTTGCGATTCATCAAATTGAGCTCACTTGCGATCGCATTGTCAGTATCGTTTGGCTGCACAAAAAAGGCTGAAGTCACATCTGTGAACATGCAGATGCCGGACTGGAGCAAGCTCACGCAGAAGAACGGAAAAACCGGCGCCTTGTCGATCGTGAAGGTCGTCGATCGTGTGATGATCAATATCTCGGGTCCCGATATCCCAACTCCGATTGTCTATATCTGGCAACTTGACCGCGACAATCTGAGCTCCCAGGTGATCCCAACCCCGCCGGCGGAATTTGAACTGACTGTACCGCGCGGAAGCAGTCGACTGATCCAAGTTCTTACCCTGATTCAAGACTACAACACGGCCACTCAGGACAAAGAAGGCGAGATGGTGTTTTACTATGGCGACGTCACCAAAAATCTGGTGAACGCCGTGGAGCCCGTGAATATCGCTCTGGCGGTTGCCAGCAATAGCACAGGCGAAGGCTCCATCTCTGGCCGCTACTTCAATGCAGACGGCTCGACTCCAACCGGGGTGGTGAACATGTATTTCGCCCCGCCGGGCAAAAACCCGATGATCGTCGAACGCACCTCGATCTTTAGCGGTTACTTCAATTTCTTCCTTTTGCCAGACGTGCCTTTTACCTACCGCCTGGAAAATGGCACCGTGCTCTTTAGCTCCATCACGACTGCGAGCTTCGCAACGGGCCTCGGAGGCCGGGCGATGAATGTTTCCGTGCCACAAGGGTATCGTGAGCATGGCGGGGGAGGTAGCCGTTCGTTAGTGTCGCCTCGTAGCAAAATCCTCGGATTTTTCGGTCCGGGAGCCACACTTACCACCCGTGAAATGTGTTTTCCCACGTCCGTTGTCGCAATCAGTGGATTCTATGATGCGGCCGTTTCGGGAGATCCGATCTATTGGAATTACAGTTCGGCCAATCAAGCAGATGCCCGAGTTATCAACGGTGGAACTGCGAGCTCTGGCGGATTGTGTGCCGGCGGCGGAACTTTCGGCACACAGATCTTAAGCTTGAACACAAACCGTTTGATCTATGGCGATTCACCACTTCCGATGCGGGGCCCTTTCCAAGAGTTCACTCAAGGAAGCTATTCGTCCTTCTTAAACGTGACCCAAACGGGAGCGACGCAGCTCTTGGTCGACTGGGAATACTTGCCGGGTGTTGTCGGCAACAGCGTCGACGGCGTTGGGATCTTTTATCGCGTATTCGGCGCAAACGAGAATCTTGATGATGAGTGGCATGATTCGGCTCCGTGCAACAAGCTTTCTGAATATGGATATAGTGAGATCACACGTGTGGCAGCTGGCAGCGGTCCGGTGTCCGCCTACACCTGGAACACATCCGCAAGCGTCATCTCGAGCCGAAATGCCGGACGTTTAAAAACATTGGTATGCCCTTACACCAACGCGAGATCGGGATATTACGACTTTGCGGTCACGCACTATAATTCGAGCGGCTACACGCCAAGCGCCACGCAGATTTTGGCGACAAGTCTCACCGAGCCAAGCGCGACTTACAGTGCGGCAACCCCCCACCGCGTCGCGCGGGAGACTTGCACGGCGATCCGAGTTCGTATGGCGGACTTCTCTGGAAAACCTGCGCCTCGGGCAGAGTCCTCGGGTACAATGACCGTCAACGTGGACGTTGGTGGAGCTATGGCTTCGCTCTTTGAGGATCCAAACTGCACGATGCCAATGGGCGGGGCTTTCGATTGGAATTATAGCCTCCACCACGAATTTGAAACTGTGATCTATATTCGCGGAGATCTCAGTCAAACCACGGACTACCAGCTCACCATTTCGGATGTGACTCCCGGCGGAACTCCACTTCCATCACTCACGCACCACATTCGGCCAGTCACGCCGGCGACGGCAACCCACCTTGTGGCCATGGCGGCGACAAATGTGGTGCGATGGCAGTGTTACCCCTATACGGTTTCCTCAGGGGTCTTAGACGGCGCGGTGCTGGTCGCGAATTCACCACTTAGTACGGTGAGCATCAGTCTGCCATACACGACGGGTCTAGATTGGTATAATGACTCGAATTGCTCGAGTTATTCGTCGCCGACCGCATACATCGATATGAATGGCTCGATGACAAAGCGGTACTTCCGCTACTCTGCGGCTTCTAATTCCATGTCGCTGACCCCATCGGGTGACTCCGAGGGCCTAATTCGCTCAGGCCCAACTCTGCAAGCAACCGACCCAGCAGCTCCCACACGTCTTCGCCTAGAGGGCATTGACCCGACCTACAATAGCTCGTGCGTACCGGTTCGCCTGGTCGCCTTTAACCAGCTTCACCAGGTTTCTCCGACAGGCTCGCCACAGAACGTCAGTGTTAGCTTTTCCAATGTTCCAATGGCCGGAGAAGGGCTGTTTAGTGACCCAGCTTGTACGCCAGGGAATGACGTCAGCACGGTCTCACTTAATTCGGGTCAAGCGATCAGCAATACGTCGCTGTATTTCCGATGGAACGCCACTGGACCGCTGTCGATCCTCGGCACAGGCGGGACACTTCCGTTTGAAACACTGACCACGGATGTTCAGCCCTAGAGGACTTAGCGCCCATGCTGAGGCTTGACCCCGTGCATTCTTTTTCAGCGACCTCGGTCGCAATCGCTGTCAATTGAGGCAAAAGAGAGTCTTTACTCGATCTTCAGTTGATGGCGTCACGCGCAATCGCTACTCTTCCGACCACAATCTGAAACTTTTTCGAGTCGAGGACGGTTATGAGCGGATCGCACGGAACTTTTGAACTTCTAGGACAACATGGCGAGCACGAACAGGTCGTGTTCTGTCACAACAAAGATGTGGGCTTAAAGGCCATCATCGCGATCCACAACACCACACTAGGTCCCGCACTCGGCGGCACGCGCATGTGGAACTACAGAAACGAAGAAGAGGCCCTGGTCGACGTTCTTCGTCTCTCCAAAGGCATGACTTATAAAGCAGCCGCTGCTGGCCTGAACTTAGGTGGCGGAAAAGCCGTCATCATCGGCGACCCTAAAACCATGAAAACCGAAGGCCTGTTCCGAGCGTTTGGACGCTTCGTGAACTCACTCAACGGTCGTTACATCACAGCAGAAGACGTCGGCACCACGGTTCGCGAAATGGAATACGTCTTCATGGAAACCTCTTGGGTGACGGGAATCCCAAAAGCCTTCGGCGGCTCTGGCGATCCAAGCCCTTACACCGCGCACGGCGTTTTGATGGGTATCAAGGCTTCTGCAAAAGAGAAGCTCGGAGCAGATTCTCTCAAAGGCGTACGCGTTGCTGTTCAAGGTCTAGGCAACGTCGGCTTCCATTTGGTGGAATATCTGGCAACGGAAGGGGCGGAGATCACGGTTGCCGACATCGACATGGATAAAGTGAAGCGCGTCGCAGATCGTTTCAACTGCCGCACGGTCGCTCCTGACCAAGTCATCTTCGCTGATTGCGACGTGCTTGCGCCATGTGCATTGGGAGCTGTGATCAACGACCAATCGATTCAAAAACTGAACACGAAAATCGTTTGCGGCGGGGCGAATAACCAGCTTGCGGAAGCTCGCCACGGCGACATGCTTCGCGAACTTGGAATCTTGTATGCGCCAGACTACGTCACAAATGCCGGCGGTTTGATGAACGTGTTCGTCGAACTCGAAGGCTATAGTCCAGACCGCGCTCTCGATAAGACGGTTCAAGTCTATGACAATCTGATGAAAGTCTTCGCAATTGCGAAACGCGACGGTATCGGCACGCACACGGCAGCGGACCGCATGGCGGAAGAGCGCATTGCGACGATCGGTAAACTCAAGCAGACACACCAAGGTGTTTCGCTTCGTCCATTCTCAACTCTGAAAGAGATGAAGAACCGATAAGGCTCATGACCGGGCGTTCCAAATTTCAAACGGAACGCCCCTCTCGAGATTGACAGAAACCCGGTCCCGTTCGAAGTTTTTCATATGGAAAAAACTTCGTCGAACTCGCAGCAGCCCAACTCACAAAAATCTTCTCCGGGTGGTTCAGACCCCCGCAAGAATTCGGCTCCGGCCGAAGGCTTAGCGGCGGAACTGCAATCGATCTCGCAACGCGACTTCTTGCAAGAATCCGCTTTGGGCCTTATCGAGCTTCTCTCAAAAAACAAGGTCATCGTCGGTGGCATCTTGCTTCTTGGCCTTCTCGGTTTTGTCGGCTGGACAGCTATGGATGCCGTCCGTTCTCGCGGCGAGCTCAAAGCACAGAATGCGTTTTTCACGCTTGAGAAACAATACTCGGAAAAGAAGGAACAATTCGACCAAGCGCGATTTGCGGAGCTGGCTGGACAAAAACAAGAAGGCCTCACCAAGCCAAGTGGCGATCTGACCAAAGACTACGGCACGCTGATCGACGAGCTTGAAACCTTCGCAAAAGCTCATACCGGCACGGCGGCTGGTGCTCAGGCAGCTATGATGGCGGCGGAAACTCGCATCGCTTACAATCAAGCAGATCGTGCGACCGAAACACTTGAAGCTGTCGCAAAAGGCTCCAAGACGTCCACCTTGGTCGGTGCGTTGGCGCGCATGGCTGCGGGTAACACCTTCGCTGCTGCTGGAAAATGTGACCAAGCTGTAAAAGCCTGGGAAGAGATCTTAGCGACGAAAGCCGCGACATTCCTTCATGGCGAAGCGGCCCTTCGTGCAGGGCTCTGCCTTGAGAAGTCTGGCGACAAAGCCAAAGCTACTGAGATGTATCGCAAAGCAAGTGGGGAGTCAGAGCGCTCTTCGACGGCACAAACGGCAAAAGCTCTTCTTCGCGCCATTGAAATGGGAAGCTAATGCGTATCGCAAAGGTCCTTCTTCTCGGGCTCGTTGGACTCTCGTCCGCACTGACAGGCTGTCAGTCGATCAACCAAGTGCTTTCGCTTAAGCCAAGCACTCGCGAACTTGTCCTAGAACCGACGTTCGCCCGAGTCACGACAGAGAAAGAGAATCTGACTTATCGTCGTCAGAATCGCATGTCGCCAATTCTCACGGACAGATATGTGATTCAAGGCAATGCGGTCGACGGCCTCGTGGTGTACGGCCGACCGTCTGGGAATGTCGTCTGGCGCCTCGCGGTTGAAAATGGCATCGAGGGCGGAGTCGAGATCGCCGGAGCCGGGGACCAAGCCACGCTGTTTTTTGGTGGCGGCGACGGAATGGTTCGCGCCGTTGAGCTGGCGACAGGCAAAGTGCTTTGGTCGACAACGCTGCGGGCGGAGCTTTTGGCAAAACCCACAGTCGATCGCGGAGTTCTGATCGCACAAACAGGCGCCGATGTGGTTTACGGACTTGAAGCGATTTCCGGCAAGCTGCTTTGGACCTACAACAGACAAGTGACCGGCAATCTTTCGGTTCGTGCGACGACTCAACCCGTCGTCGTCGGTGAAAATGTTCTGGCGGGTTTTAGCGACGGAGTTCTTGTTTCTCTTCGCAAGCGAGATGGTGTTTTGCAGTGGGAAAGAAAAGTCGGCCGCGGCAACCGTTTCCGCGATGTGGACTCAACGCCCACGGTCCGTGGCAACCGGGCCTACGTCGCAAGTTACGACGGCTCACTGGCCGCCCTGAATACAGAATCAGGTGAGATTCTTTGGCAAGCAGACTTCGGCGGATACCTGCCCGTGACACTTGGAACACAAGCCTACTCCGACAGACTTTATTTCTCGACCGTTGACGGTCGGGTTCTTGAGATCGAAGAGAGCACTGGAAAAGAGCTGCGGGCGATTCGCCTAAAAGCAGGAATCGCGACTCAACCCGTACTTGCCCGTGGTCTATTGATCTTCGGTGAATCCGAAGGTGCCGTTCGTGTTGTTGATCTCGGCTCATTTAAAACTGTGGCCCAATATCAGAGCGGGGAGGGACTTCTCTCCACTCCGACCCTCGACAACAAAGGGCATGAGCTTTGGTTTATTTCTTCGAGCGCCAATCTGTATTCGCTCAAACTATCATATCGTCGCGTTGCTGAGAGGTTCCCATGGAAGCGCATCGAATCCTCGTCGCCGTCTGCTTCGTTCTGATCGGTTCGGCTAGCCTTAGCGCTTGTTCGAGCCGACCTTGCCGGGAGCCTCGCATGCCGGAGCTCGACCAAACCCAGGCTCGCACAAGCGAGGCGAAAACCAGTGCTGGCGCAAACATCGGCACCGCGACTCAATCTGGCTCCCCCGACGAAACAGGCCCTCTAAAAGTACGCGTGTACAAATCCGACGGCAGTCGCCAGTGCGAAAAACGCACCGGGCGTTCGGTGGAGAGCATGGAGCGAGAACTCGCCGGCATTCCCGTTCATCATCGGGAAAAGCGCAGCGATGGACTTATGCATATCCAGGTATGCGGAAGCCCCACTGGCATGATCAACATCTACGAAATTGACTCAAGCAATCTCAAAAAAGCCGAAGAGCGCGGATTTAAGAAGTGGGAAGAAGGACGGTAATGGGGACGATGAAGCAGAATAAGATTATCGACAGCCGAGAACTAGACGTCGACGCCAAGAAGGCACTGACCGAACTCGATCACCTGCTTTCCGAGCTCACCAAAACCAGCCTTGGCCGTCGTCATTTCATGGCGGCATTTCCACTCCTGCTTTCTGCGTGCGCCAGTGGGGGTGGTGGCAGTCGCTACCGCGAAGGCGATAACCGCGGCCAAGAGACTTCCATCACGGTCGACGATGAAAAACGCATGACTCGCGAAGCTCTACAGGAAATGAAGAAAGACTACCCGGCACTCAAAGACGCCGAGATGCAAAACTACATCACGGCTCTTGGCAATCGGTTGACGGCGGCGAGCGCTTTGGAAGGCGCTCCCTACAACTATAGCTTCACCGTCGTCGATGTCCCATACGTCAACGCGTTCGCGCTGCCGGCCGGAACGATCTACGTCACAACTCCGCTCATCGCGATGGCGGAGAGCGAGGCCGAACTCGCAGGGGTCGTTGGCCATGAAATCGGACACGTGACCGCTCGCCACACGGCCGAGCGTATGGAAGCCCAGAAGAAGGGAACATCTAGCTGGGTCTACGCACTCGGCGGGGGACTTCTTGGTGGCGCTGCGGGATATGGAATCGGAAAACTGGTTTGTCCTCCTAGCGACAACGAATGCTTACAAAAGGCCGCAACCCTTGGAGCGGCAGCTGGCGGAGCTGGTGGCTTGCTCGTTCAGAAATACAAATTTATGGCCAACTCGCGAGAAGATGAAATGGAGGCCGATCGCATCGGTTTCCGTACGTCTGTCAAAGCGGGCTTTCACCCACAGCGTGTAGGCGACTTTTACGCAAAACTTCAGCGTATGGAAGACGAGCGAAACAAGGGAGGACAACCTCTCTTGGCTAGCCTTGCCGATGCGATGTCGACTCATCCACCATCTCGCGAACGCGTTGTTCAGATGAATGAGCTAGCGTCGAGCTCACAGGCAGGACCAAAGACGGTCATTTCATCGGCTGGCTTTGATCGTATTCGTAAACGAGCCAATCAGCTTAAAAAGCCGACTGCCTAAGTGCGATTTCTGCTATTCTTTTAAGTGAAATGCAGATTTCACCTGGCCTAAAGGAATGGATCAAAAAGAAAGGGGAGACCGCGGAAGAGTGGCTCCCCTGGGCAATTGCAGTCGGCACGACCCTGGCTCTGGCTGTGGTGTTTTTTGTACGGATATTCTCAGGTTCATCTGATCGACCTCGCAACCCGGCCGGCTTCGTCGAAGTCTCGGACTCCGATGTGCCAGCCAAGTCTATCTATTCAGAAGTTTCAATCGACGACGTTGGCTCAAGTGGAAAACGCCAGGCCCGCTCTCAAAGTCGCGCGACGCGCGCAAGCGGGCACTCCACATCCGCCAAAGGCGAGGCGGATTTCGCCGTCGCTATTTCAAACGGGCCCTCAAAAAACGAAATCGAAAAACGCACGGGGATTTCTGGAAAGCGCGCTCGCGCGGTGATCCTGGTTACGACAAAACTCGTTTATCGCACGCCTGGTCGAGAAATGGCCCTGCCGCTGGAACTCTTCGAAGACACGAAGCCCGTGGTTGTCCTTAAGGTCATGTCGGGCCACGACGTCAACACCGGGATTCACACAGGGCAGATTCCGGATGATCCCAACAGCAAGGTTCAACTGACCACGGCCGATGGCTCCATCTCGGGCTTCGTCCGCTATCAGGGACGTGAATTTCGGATTGTCGCAGACCCAGAAACGGGGCTGCATTACATCATCGAGCTGTCGGCGCCGACCGGTCTTTGATTCGACTGCGAACACCGTCATCGACGCCTGTCTCGCAAGGGTTTTTCACCAGGCGGGCATGAAGCTCAAAAAGACGCTGATTCATCAGATTGCATTCATGACAGTGAAACTTCGCGGAAACAGAACCCTCTTTGCAGGTATTTTCTAAACCGCGCTTGAACTCGTCCCACTTATCTTGAAGACCAGAAACATTGCGATTGAGAAAGAGCTCGGCATCGCGTGCGTTTGAAATCTTCCCGCATTGCTCTGTCACAGCTTGCCCACGTCCCACGCAGATCGGCGTCTCCGGGTTGCTTCCAAGGACTGTCCCAAAAAGCATGGGGTTACACATCGTCTGACCCGTTTCGCACTTCAAGGTCTTGTCGCCAATTTTGTACTCCGTCACCGCCTGACAGCGGCGATTGCCATTAGCAAGACTGCTGACCATTCCGGCAAACACGCAGGGGAGATTGCCCTGATAATAAAGCTTACGAATGGTCTCACGGCTTTCACAGGTCTGCGGTTTTGGCGCACAAGCCGCGAATTTGGAATTTAAATCCCAAGCTCGACCAACCGCGCCTGTGGCATCGCCAGCTCTTTCGCTTGCGGCCAAGCCACGCGAACCGGCTGGTGGGGATGCCGCCTCTTGCTCCGTTCGATCCGGATCGAAATCGCCATTTTTATAGCGCTCGTAATTCGACTCCGTCATACAGTAGCCATGAGCTTCGCCTTGAGCCGTCGGCACAAAAACCAATTTCCCATCACCCAAAGTCGATCGCTCCGCCTCACAAACCTTGTCTGGGTTTTCACGGCGATCGATGAAGGGCTGGATCTCCGAGCGCATGATTTTCCGACCATGTTCGGGACGTGGTCGAGTTTCCGCCAAGGTGAGGGGACGCGAATCAAGCGCGCCTCCCGGCGACACGGGCCGCGCTTCCGCCACCGCCGGCGCTGCTGCTATTGGTGCTGCTGCTGGTGGCGCGTCGCTCGGCGGAGGTTCCGCCAGAGCTTTTAAAACTGGTGATCTCTGAGATTCGAATTTCTCTTGAAGCTTAGACTCTTGCGCCTCGGTGCACTCCGAAAGAGCCGACCAATCTCGTGACTCCGCGGTACTCGCTTGCGGAAGAAACTTCGAGCGACATCGCAAGCCGCTCACGCGACCCCTTGCAACCTCTTCTGCATAACCCGAAATCGATTCGAGGGATTTTCTGGAATTACCAAACAGGGCACGATTGGTATCTGCACGGGGACGAACACGAATTACTTCTGCCTCACCGGGAAGAGGAACGGCGGCCGCCGCTGTACTTGATCGCGGCGGCTCGGAATCCACCTGAGGTCGAGGTCGTCCAAGACGTATGACGGGTGCGACCTCTTTGGAAAACTGAGGGTCTGGGCCTCGGGCGATTCGTCGCAAGACATCATCCATGTCTCCCATGGCGGACATCGCACGCAGCGATCCGATCGGTCGACTCGTGTCGCACTCATAAACTCCGGAAGACGCGTTCCATTTTACGAGGCTGCTTTTTTTCAAGAAACAATCACGAAGCGCGACTTCGCACTGGCGATTTTCGGAACACGTTTTGGGAGACCCAGTTTCTTGTGACTCTCTGGCATCGGCCGCGATCACTTGAGAGTCTATGAATTCCAACCAGGCTTTTAAGCGCGAGCGTTTTCCCGGATCGACATCTGAGAACTTCGCGTCAGGATTTTTGGAAAGTTCGATCAGAATGTTTCGAACACCTTGGATATAGGCCGTGCGCTGATCGCGCGGAAGACGCATCAATTCGGCGTAAGAAAGCAACTGGCCGGAATCGGCGGAAGATGGGACTGCAATCAGCTGGAAAAGCACCGTGGCCAAAGCCAGAAAAACTGCCATCGTACTCTTATCGGACGGTCGGTGGCTCGACATGAGACTAGAGGGCAAGAAACCTTGGCGTTTGATTAAGGCTTAAAACCAAAGCTCCGGAATTGGCGGTAACTATATGTTTTAAAAGGAGTATTTCAGTGCCTATCTCCGCCAAATAAGTGTTCCTGATAAGTATTATTATGTTCAATACGTGAGCCATAGTCCCAGCTTTGGAACGCAATCAAATCAATGAATTCGACCTTAAACTCCCCACCATGACAGACTCGTTTTCATGAAAAACAGCCCTCAATCGCCTCGTTCTTTGCTTCATGTCTTCGCCATGGTTTTGCTCGGTTCCGCGATCGGATTTTTATCCGACTCGGCATCCGCCGGCCTTGATCTCCTGCGACCTCGGCCCATTCACAGAATCTCCGTGGATCCACGAACCGGTGCCGGCCAAACATATTTCGATCTGGCTTTAGAAGCCTATCGTCGCGGCGCAAGCTTCGATCCCGGCAAAGTTTCCGGCATTTACATTGGTCGTTGTTATTACGCCGATAGCCCGATGAAACCCGTGGCATCTTTGGTCGTGATCTCTCAAGACGATCAAACCTTGCATGGTCCCGGGACAAATCGTTATTCGCGCCTGGTGCCGCTAGTCGATCGCGAGTCTTCGGCGAATCGCTATGACAAACTCCAAGCTAAAGATCTCTCGCAAATCAAAGACCTAGCATCGGATTTTAGCGAAGAACTCGCACTTCCCGTCGAATCTCGTCGCGAGACCTACGTCGTGGGGTTACGAACCCCGGACGAAGACTCCAGACTCTATCGCTTTCGCCGAGTGAACGTAGACGGTCACGGCTCCGAACTTCATCTGCGTCTGGAATGCGCGGAAGACCAAGTCTGCTTAAGCGCAAACTCCACTCTTGGAAGACAGACCGTGCTCGCCTTTGAAGGCCAACCGATTGCGCAGTGTCGCTACTTTAAACGAATCGATCTGCCGTCACCCGTTCTTCGCGTAGCGCCAAGCAAGCACGTCAAGGTTCCAGCTAACACCAAGGCGGCCGCTAAAAATTGAATCCCGGTAAGTCGCTCATCCAAGATGAGCCAGCCAAACACGGCTGTCCAAAGCTGAAGCTGAATGGTCACAGTCGAACTCAAGACCGGAGAAAGCTTGGTGGAAGCAAACGCTTGCGCCAATCCTGGGATCAAAGTCGCAATCACACCAAAACCGATCAAGAGCCCGAGACTCTCTTTGGCCATCAGCAAAAGGTCGTGGTGACCCGCATCCATCAAAAAGAACGGAAACAAAATGAGCCCCATCGCGGACGTGACGATCGAAATCGCAACCGGCGATGGAGCGTGTTCACCGTGGCTTTTTAAGACTCTTGAGTTCAGCACAGTCACGATCGCAGAAAGCAGACCACATAAGTAGCCCAATACCGGAGACGCATTGGGATTGGCCTGCAAGACGGATTTCATTCCATCGGATTTTGCGATCGCAAAACCAATAAGCCCTAAAATCCCTAGCAAAACACCCAGTCCCTGAAGTCGTTCTTGAGGTTTCGCTCCCCGCCTTTCCTTGATCAATGGCCAGAGCCAAGCCAAGAGCGGCGACGATCCGATCAGGAGAACCGCCAAAACCAAAGGGAGATTCTGAACGGCGACGATCGCTCCGAGATAATATAAAACCATGGAGGCACCGATCAGATACGTCGTGCGATTGGTGAAACCATGAGCTCGCAATGTTTCGCCGGATTTTTTCTTTCGCAGAAATAGCCAGGTCCCATAACCGGGAAGCAAGACCGCGCCGACAACCACCAAACGAAGCTCCAGCAGTTCAAACGAGGTGAATCCTTTTAGTCCCAAGAGGCGAACAAAAATCGCCGTCGTTCCCCAACTAAGCCCAGCTATGAACAACGCAAGAACCGGCAACACTACAAGCTTCGATCGAGACACTTGCATTCCACAGTCGCCGCATGACGACTTTTTCCGGTTCGTTTGCTACAGGCTAGAAACTTCTTTTGCGCGAAGACTTGAAGCTCGGCGATCTTGCCGTTGGAACGGATCACTTGAATGCCCGAACGGTCGCGATATGTGAAAACCTCATGAGTCTCCGTCTCAAGCAAGCTTCCAGGATGTTTGCCCAGCTTAAGAAACTCTTTTTCTATAGCCGCTGTGTATGGGATATCACGGAACTTTTCGATCTCTGTCGAGAACTTAGCCTCGTCATCGGGAAGCCCCTCGGCGTCGGTACCAAAAAGTTTGGTTCGAAGTTTTCCCGACTCACCGTCTGGAACAGCGTGCATTCGCACCTCCACCCCAGCAGCATCTCGTATCCGGATATTAAGCAGATTCACTTGGCGTTTTACGCCAAGTGCCTTGGCTTCCAAAGCAGGCGCAAAGACGGAATCCAGCGTCGCCTCTCCCTTGGAAAGAACATCGCTGGACAAATTCAACAGGCGAAAGGCATCGACACCTTTTGTGCACTCCGAAATAGTATTTGCTGTCGGAACATCAAGGAATGCCTCAACCGCCACGACGTCTTCAGGGACTGTCGCATGATCCTGGCTAGGTCCAGTCGGATTAGGCCCAAGAGCGGGGTCCAATTGCGCTCCAGCCTGCTCTTTTTTCCGTCGTTCCTGCTCTTGAAATTCACGCTCGGACTGGTGATACATCTCAACGATCTGTTGGTTTCTTGAAACCACAATTCGCCAACTCAAAAATATCGAGATGAGAATAATCGTGACGCCAATAAACCGCCTCAACCACGGCCGGTCGCCCTCATGAATACGACGCAAGCGACGCTCTAAGCGTCGCTCGAAAACCACCTCTTCCGTCGTGCCGTCCACTTCATCGTCATTCTTGTCGGACAAAACGTGAGCCCCCCGCCTCCAACAGTAAAGCGGTTCTTAGTAGACAGGGCAAGACTTCGCTTTAGCCGAAGGGAATCTCGCAAGCCCCCAACGCATCTCGAGCGTGTCGTGTGGATTATTCGAAAGCTTGTCCGCGATCGCCGACTTGTAAACCTGGCCCAATGAAAGCACACGCCCAGGAGTGACCTCAAATGAGCAAGGTGTCGCCGCATTGTCTGGCCCAGCCCCACCGACTACCGCTTTGAGTTTGGCTGCTGTACCGCCGTTTAAAGCGCCCGCATTGAGGCCCTCTTGGTAAGAGGCCGCCAAGTCTTCAAGTGCCGACTTTAGACGCGAATCCCGGCTCGGTGTCGAGTGATCGTCGTACTCTGTTGCATTCATACAGGTTGATCCAAGTTCAAGATTGCGCTTCACGCCCAGTCGCACCGCCTCTACGCGCTCCGAAACGCCCGAGCAGGCATCAACCAAAAGTCGAGAAACCCGAGCTTCATGAGTTTCTGCGACCTTTTGCATGCGCTTTTGAACCGTGCGCATGAAGTTACGCGCTGGAATGTCGTATTGCTCGAGAGAAAATCCCGCGACTTCATGAACAGGTCGACCGATATCCTGCGGAAGACGGAAGTTTCGAAACCCCGCGTTGGTCTCCGCACGAATTCCGTTTGGAAAAACAAACGACGTGCTTGGGTAGTCTTTGCGCTCAAACAAGACCGGCTTCGCGGGTCTCGACGCATAGATCAGATGAGGGACACCGGTCTGACTAAAGAGTCGAATCGTCCACGAATGGTGATTCGCTCGATCGGTCAGAATGAAGCTGCCTGCATGAAGTGTCGTTGGCGAAATCGCAGTCGGGTAGCTGTCATTGGGAAGAGTCGCAGTTGATCCGACGCTGTAGAGGTAACGAATAAAGCGACGAATACGCTCCTCTTTCGGCTGGGAGTCCCAGCGAGTCATGCTATTGGAAATCGTGGCATCGGCCCGTCGTGTGGTCGGATCTTTGATAACAAACGGAAGTCCGTTTCGCGCAGCAAAGTAGGCGCGCATCGTGTAGACGGCGTCCGCGCAGTCAACTGGCGCCCCCTCCATAAGACTTCCGGAGCGAAGAAAGAAACTCTTGTCCCACTCACGTGAAACCCAATCTTGATAGCGAGCTTCCCAATTCGCATCCCAAGCTTGAGTCGTTTCCCAAACCGCGGCCTTAGCCAGTGTTCCGCTCGTCAGAACAAAAGTGCTCGCCAATACCAGAAACAACGCTTTCGTTTTTGTTACTCTCATCGCCTTTGATCGCTTTCCCCGTGTGTAGCGCCTCATCTTTTGAGGCCACGGATTTGAGAGCGTTGTACGCCGAACTCGAGACGTTTGCAGCGGAGCATTAGACGCCAAGCGCGATCCGAAAAAATCACAGATTTCGGACTATATACGCAAAGCGTCAATCTGCCGCGGAACGTAAAATGGAAAGGGGAACCAGCGATTCTTAAGCGAGAATCGAAGGCCGAAAGCGGCCCTGTTCGTAAGTTTCCAGCAATCCATCGGGAGCCGACGCCGAGTTTTTCACCGCCGATGCCGCGAGTGCCATGAGTTCTGCACGATCAGGCTTTCCAGTCACGATCAGGCGAGACACTTCCAGGCGCGAAGCAAGAGCTTTGGCTTTTTCAAGATCCGGGTGAAAAACAAATCCGGCCAAGCCCAACGGAGAGGTGTTGGCGTATTTCACAGCCTCGTGTTGATACTTAAAACTCGCCGCCGTTAAGAACACACCTTCTAATTCCTCGCCCTGCAAAGTCGAACAGTTCGTAAGGTCACGCACCAGTGTCGGTCGCACCAAACCATCTCCTCGAACATCCCCGCCCGTCACAAGCTTTCCTGTTTCCGAAAGTGCAAGCTTGAGCTGACTTTGAAAACGCTCGACGGAGGACTTTGGAATTGGCCCCAAATCGGTTTCCATGTCGCGAGGGTCGCCTAACCGAGATACCTCTAGTTCTGCTTGAAGAATTTCAAGTGACTTCTTGTAAACGGATTCCTGGATAAAGAGTCGAGACGGCCGATAAGGCCCCCAACCATGAGGATCTTTGGCAAGCCCCACGATCTCCCTTAAAGTGGATTCAAGAACCTGGTCCGAACTCAGGTCGGCGCCCTGAGCCGGCGCAAATAAAATGGCGGGGTTGCGACCGCTGCCGAAAAAATAAAATCGCTTCCCAGCCTCTAGCGCAATCGGACGCGCCAAGAGCGCGGACTCCGAACGCCCGATCCAATGGATATTTTTAAAACTTGGGTGCTTCAACAAAAGCTCGCCAATTGTTTCTTGCCCAGCCCCTGAACCAAGCAAAACGGAAAACACGCCAGCAGGTGTGCCTGAATCTTCCAAAGCCTTTAACCAAAGCTCGGAGACCGCCCAGAGAGCTCTTGCCGAGGAACGACTTGGTTTTACGCAAACGCCATTTCCCGTCGCAAATAGGAGCGGCACTTTTCGCACAAAGGAAATCAAAGGATCTGACCAACCTAGAAAAATCGCGGCCGGACCCGATGCCGGAAAAAACGCACCGTTTTGTTCGAGATCCTGGCTCACATGGTGATGAATCTTGTCCATCAAACGAATCGCGGTCGGGACCGTCTCTTCCAGTACTCGCTTCGCGGGAGCGCCAGAGCCCTGGACAAACTGACTTAAGAAAGAGTGTTCGTCGGCCAATGCCTCGTGACCTCTCAGATGGGCCGCACGCAAAGCCTCTTGAAAGCGAACAAGCGTTCCAAGGACCATCGCTTTTCTCGCTTCGAATTCCATTTTCGCGATCGTGTTGTTCGCGGCATTCATCGCTTGCACAGCGCGAACAACATCCATCACATCCGATTCAGACTTCAAATTTTCAAAAACATGAGATGACGCCATATGAACTTCGTGCCACGCTTTCTCTTAAATGGCCATAGGTCCGGATCGATTCCAGAATTTCACGGATAGTCCGCATGAGAGTCTTCAACTGACTCTCGACCAGACCACGTTTCGATCTCCATCGACTTCCTCGGAGCCCTCTTCACGGCTCCCCTCGCGCACGGAACGCAGGGAGTCAGAGGCCTCAAGCTGGGTGATTCGAAAAATGCCGCGATCCTGGCGTCTTGAATTGCGAGCGAGCCCTTCTCCGGGAAAAACAGGAGGGGGCATTCGGTCTTCGCAAAAAGCACTTCACATTCATTGCGCGCTTCTTCGCCAAATCAACGGACTCTCGATGGGCCGCTTCTCGGTGCTCTCGCTTCCCACGGCGCTGATCCGCGAAACCAGCCCCATGGTCGGTTCGTTTCACGATCGAGACCTCAATCCAGACCTCGCTGGCCCAACCCCCATCGAGAAACGGCTATACAACTATGCGCTCATGGAAACGACCAAGCGTTATCTCTTGGGAGAAGAGAACTGGTTCAGCATCGAACCCTCAGAATCTCTCGGTTCATTCACCGATCGCTGGTCCGAAATAATCTGGCGGCAAGACTCTCAGTTTCTGCGACATGCGTTTGAGCAAACGATTCTTCCTTTGAGACGACGAGACAGTCTTCTCGTGGAAGACATCGGGACGTGATTTAACTGGAGCTCGACCGTCTAAAGATCGAGCTGTCTAAGAGTTCGTCATGAGAGCCCGAAACTCACTTCGCACGTGTTTCGTTTTCAAGACAGAGCCGAACTTTGTTTTCTGGTTTTCGTCAAACTTCTTAGCAGAAAGTCGACGCCTCACCTCGAGGGCACTAAGGAAAACATCAACGCTTTTCATGCGTTGAACACGCTTTCTCAATATGAGCCATCTTGCAAATACCGGCTCTCAAAGGTGATTCCCTCTGCACAAAGGTCCGGTCCAGTCCGAAGAATCAGATGAAGGAATCAAGCTCGTGATTCCCGCTGCCGGTTCGCGAAGGAGGACTCTGATGAAAAAGCAATCTCTGACTCAGGTTTGGTTCAAGAAGACCATCCTCGGTGCAAAAGTCCTTCTCGCGGCTTCGCTGTTCGTGACGCTTTCTGCCTGTGGTTCCCGTGATATCAGCTTCGATCTCTTGTCGGAGTCCGCAACCTTCAATCAGAACTCAGCCGAAGTGAACGGCAAGATCGATATTTTGTGGGTGGTCGACAACTCAGGGTCGATGGCGACCAGCCAGCAGGCCGTGGCCGACAACTTCCGCCGTTTCATCGACAAGTTTCAGGAAAACGGTTTTGACTTCCAGATCGCCGTCACAACGACAGACGCCTACAAAGACGTCTTCAATGCCGGACTCACTCAATCGATCTATAAAAACGGAAGCTATGTCGACGACAATGGCGATACGGTGCAAGCACCAAAGATCCTGCGCCCCGATACGCCGGATCTGGACAAGGCGTTTATCGCCAATATCCTGCGTGGAACAAATGGCTCAGGTGACGAGCGAGTGTTCCAGTCCATGCTTGTGGCGCTTAGCAATCAAAGCAATATCGATCTCGGCTTCCCGCGAAAAGAGGCTTTTTTATCTGTCATTCTCGTCAGCGACGAAGACGACTTCTCTTGGGATGGCTCCGGCTCCATCGACAACCAATACGATCACGCCGGACTGCACACGCCTAGTCTCTACGACCAATTCCTGATGACGATCACGGAGTCGACGTCCAGCAACCGCAGATACAATGTGAATTCGATTGCGATTCTCGACTCACCGACCATGACAGGAGCCGAATGTCGCGACACACTTGGCGCCGGGGCTCGTAAAATCGGTATCCGCTACAAAGCTCTCTCCGAAATGAGCCAAGGTATTCTGGGAAGCGTTTGCGAAGATTTCGGCACAACGCTGGCGACGATCTCCAATAAGATCATCGAGCTCAGTACACAGTTTTATCTCGATCGCATTCCAAACGCTGGAAGCTTGCGGGTCTTTGTTAATGGCGCCGAGGTGCCACAAGATCCTGTCAACGGGTTCGTCTACAACCAGACCACAAACAGCATCTCGTTCTTCGGAACGGCTGTGCCAGCGGCAGGTGCGTCGATCACAGTTTCGTACGACCCTACTGAGCTTCGCTAAGTTTTACCACCGCACAACAAGCGGTGGTAAAACTAGACAGCCTCGTCCTCGGCTCCTAAGATTGAGTCCATGAAGATTTCCCGATGGCGTTGGCCGCTCGTAACCGTGATCGTCAGTTCTTTTGCACTCGGCGCGCTCTGGGGCTGGAAGATGATCCGAGATCGTGCCGAAGAGGAAGGGCGTCTTGAATCGCTCTCCGACCTCAACTTGTTGGCTCCTCAAGGTGTTATTCCGCAGAAGCTCCTCATCGAATTTCAGAAACAAGAACGCATTCGCGTCGTCTTACACGAAGATCCCTTTCCCGGATCTCTGATTCGAAAGGCGCTTAAGTCTTCTCCTGGACAATACGATGCTGCGGTTTTGTTCCACTACCAGGTAAGCGCCCTGAGAAACGAACGCCGTATGCATTCCTTATTCGATGCACGCGTTAAGTTCCCGACTTCCATCTCTCCCGACTTTCGCAAGCTTCCCGACGACCGCAATCTCATGGACACCGCTCCACTGCAATGGGGCCTTCTTGGACGCGCGCACCCCAAAGGCTCGGACAGCAAGGGCACGCTTCGTTTCGCCGTTTGGCCCGGTCTTATTATCGGCGGGGAGTCTTCCGATCTTCCCGCTCCCAATTTTGTTGCCAAATACCTCCCCTCGATTTCGCCGATGAACAACGGCGAGAGCCTCTTTAGCAACGTGAAGGAACCGAGTCCCTTAGACGCCTTTTTGGTTTCACATGCGTCTCTTTCGTTTCCGCCATTCAAAGACATTCCGCTGGAGTTCTCCGGCCTTCCTCTTGCCGACCGCCCCAACGAACGCGGATATTTTTTGTGGATTTTGACTCTGACAGCGATGGCCGACGGCGACCTCGAGGGAGTTAGAAAACTCATGCGGTTTCTTTTAGACCCCGCACGCAATCTCGCCCTTGTCCAGGCCACCAAATTCGGCGCGACGACTCTTCGCGATCAAGAGGCTTTAAGCGATATCCCGGAAACGCTACGATCCTCCTATTTCAGAAAGTTTCCGCTGCAATCGATCATTGTCGAACGAGACGAGCGCGTGAGACAAGCCGACGACCTTGTGGAGCAAGCGATTCTCGGCGCCGCGATCGTCCCCAAAGCTCTACCAGTTCCTAAAAAACAAGACACCGCGATCGAACCGCAACCGACAGCGACACCGGTGCGACGCTCAACACCACGACCGACACCAAAACCAACACCCGAGCCGGAACAACCGTCAGAAGAAGACGAGTCAGGCGCAAGCCCACCCAAAACCGAACCCGCGGCGGCAAAGCCGGAGATGATGACTCCAGAAGCTGCGACAGAGCCTATTGTTACGGAGCCGTCAGGAGAGCAATCTCCCGTCGATTGATCCCAGTGGGATGGTCGTACTCATTGCCTTGCTCGTCGACTGCACGAAAGGTCAAGACGATGGAGTAGGCGAGATCATAGTTGTACGTACCAGGGAGCTCAATCAAAACGCGAAAGCGTCCATTTGAATCACATTGAGCAATCGAAGCATACGGCGCCACAACCGAAGTCGTTCCGCTTCGCAGCTCCACGTAGATTTTTGTGCTAGGAAAACCGGCCGAATCACAATACCCGCCGAGATCGACAGCGCGTTCGATGTTACGCGTAATTAAAATCGGATCCGGATTGCCAACATAGAGACTCAAAAAATTGAGATCGCGTTGACACGTGGGACCGATACACGAAGAGAGAAGTTCACGATCATAAAGCGGATTCAGCAGTGGTTCGTAAGTTCCGCAGTTTTGAAAGAGCGAAAGCACGGAGACCAGAATAAAGGCCGCAAATCCGCCGCGCTTGTAGTTGATACTCTTTTTATTCAACATCGCCGGCTCGCCCATAGGCTATCTGGCCCCCTCTACATTCCCTATCGGATATTCTCCGACATATTATGACTTATTTCGAGATCTTGATCGAAATGTCTCATTATGAGATTGATGACTCATGAGAACGCACGCCTATTTGAATTTCGCCGTATTCTTCGCCATTTCTACGGCCGCCATGGCCGCCTTCTCACAGCAACAAACTCGACCAGACCAACCGGCTGTCTTTCGTTTCAATCTCTCAACCGAACCTTCTCATGCCGATCCAGCCCGTATCAATTCATCAGAGTCCAACTACTTCTTGATGAATATCCATCGCGGCCTCTACACGCTCTCCAGCACCGGACAACCGACACCGGAAATCGCCGAGTCTTGCCGTCTCGTCGGAAAAAAGAAATATCGCTGCGCACTCAAAAAAACCGCGAAGTGGAGCGACGGCGCGCCTCTTACGGCCGAGGATTTCGTTCTCTCGTGGCGCCGCCTTGTCGCAAAGGACGTAAAAGGTGTTGGCATTCAAATCCTCGCGAATGTGCAAAACGCCGTGCAGGCACATCGTGGCATAAAAGAGCCATCAGCTCTTGGCATTCGGGCACTCGACAGCCGCCGCCTTGAAATCGATTTGGCAGAAGAAGACTCCGACTTCCTTTCAAAGCTTGCGCACCCGGTATTAGCAGTCACTCGCACAGGATTTGAGTTGCATCGCGAGGCCTTTAAAACGGTGTCTCAAGCTGGAAAAACCATTCCCGTTTCCGGCCCCTACCTGGTTTCAGACTGGTCCAAGGCAGATCGAATCCGCCTCGCGCCGAATCCGCATTACGACGGTGTACGAAAAGAGTCGGCGTCGCTTAGTCGACCCATCGTCGAAATCCTGATTATTGATGACGACGAAACCGCGTTCAATCTGTATCGCGAGGGAACGCTCTCCTTCTTAAGACGACTTCCTACACATTATTTAAAAACCTGGCAGAGCTCACCCGAGCTGCATCAGATCCCCGTCATTCGTTTCGACTATCTTGGCTTTGGCCCCGAACTCAACGAACAAAAAAGTTTGCGACAAGCCTTGGCCAAAGCACTTCGCTACGAGGAACTCAAACGGTTGTATTCGGCACTCGGTATACCTGGCTGTCCTGGCATTTTGCCCGAGTGGATGACGACGGTTCCCTGCCACGAATTCGATCTCGAATCCGCAAAAAAGGAATTTGCGCAAGTCTCGCCGGAATGGCGTGGACGCCGGCTCCCTCTCGGGTTCTCAAAACTCGGCGGGGACGATATTCAAAAAGGCATGGAGTGGGTGCAAGCGCAGTGGAAAACCCATTTGCAATTTCAGGTCGAGCTAAAGCCCACAGAACAGGGCGTGTACGTCAATCAGCTGAAGAACAACCCACCGGCAATCTTCCGAAAAGGTGTCGGGCTTGATCGCGCAAGCTGTTTGGCTGCCCTAGAAATCTTCACGAAGGGTGATGGCGAAAACTATATTCGTTTTGAGAACGCGAAGTACGAAGACACTGTTCGACGACTGCGTCAGACGGCGCAACCGCTTTCGACAGCCGGCCGCAAGCTCTGTATGGAGGGGGTAAAAATTCTGATTGATGAGGCAGCTATCATTCCCCTTGGACAGATTCACTTTTCCATTCTGGCCAAACCCGAGTTCGAAAACTGGGTCCTCACGCCTCTTAATCAGCTAGACCTTGGTCTCTTGAAATATCGAAAGATCGAATCAAAATGATCTGAAATGACCAAATTCCCGTGTGTTTCCTAGCGAAATTCATCAGCTAGACTCATCGTTTTTCAAGGATAGTTCGATATGTCCAAGAGATGAGTCGAAAACCTCAGGCCAATCAAAAGATTGGATCTAAAGCCAATAACGAGCAGCGACTTTCGGTTTCCGAAAGCGATCGCCTCAATCGTTATCGTTCTTTGATAGACACTGGGATTTCTCTCACCCGCGAGAAAGATATCAGCCGCATTCTCGACATCATTATCGACCGTGCACTCGATGCGACTGGCGCCGACGCGGCAAGCATCTTCCTGACCGAGAATATCAAGATCGATTCCGTGGCAAACACGCAAGCCAAGTACATTCCAGTGCTTCGCTTTCATCGCTCAACGAATCGTCGATCAGGCCGAACGTACCAGAACAAAATTCTCGAACTCGAAAAGTCCTCCATCGCCGGTTGGGTCGCGCTCGAAGGGAAAGCTGTTCGCATCGACGATTGTTATGCACTGTCACCGGATTCCGAACTGAAGTTTAATCAGGAAGTCGATATCGAAACCGGCTACAACACGGTTTCCATGCTTGCCGTTCCAATGACGAGTTCCAACGAAAAAGTTCGCGGCGTTCTACAGATCATCAACAAGCTGCAACCGGGAAGCCCTGGCCAGCTTGATAAAAACAAAGTGATCGAAAAGTCCGACGTGATGGCGTTCACTGAGGACGACGAAGAACTTATGGCGGCTTTCGCCTCTCAGGCCTCGGTGGCGATTGAGAACGCCAAACTGACCGAAGATATCGAAAATCTTTTCGAAAGCTTCATCCGTGCCTCTGTTACGGCGATTGAATCGCGAGATCCTTCGACAAGTGGTCATAGCGACCGCGTTGCCGTCTTCACTGTTGAATTCGCTCGTGCCGTCCACCAAACGGAATCGGGTTCTTTTAAAAATGTCTTTTTCACCGACGCTCAGATTCGTGAACTCCGCTACGCCTCTCTGCTTCACGACTTCGGGAAAATCGGCGTGCGTGAATCGGTTCTTTCAAAACAGCTGAAACTCTATCCACACGAGATGGAGACCATTCTCAACCGCCTTGAGACCGTGCGCGCCAAGCAAGAAATGACCGTTTGGAAAAACTCCGCCGAGGAACTCCTCGGATTGATCGATCGCGGCATCAAGGTGGAATCCCCCAAAGAGTACGCGCTCAAAGTCGCCAATAAGATCGATGATTTCGCTAAACAGCTTCAACAAGTCCGTCTCTCCATCGTGAAAGCGAATCAGCCGCAGGTTATCGCCGGTGACTTTGATATCATCAGCCTCATGACCTGGATCAATCGCACATCGCAAGAAATCGAGCAGGCTATTTTGACCCCCGACGAAATCGTCAAACTTTCGCTTCCCAAAGGGACTCTCACCGACGCGGAACGAAAAGAAATCGAAAGCCACGTCACACACACCTACCATTTCCTTCGTCAGATCGCATGGACCGAGGACTTGGGAAGCGTTCCGGACATCGCCTACTCGCACCATGAGAAGATGGATGGGTCGGGGTACCCACGCGGTCTTGTGACCGAGCATATCCCGCTTCAATCAAAACTCATGACGATCGCTGATATCTACGACGCCCTGACTTCGATGGATCGTCCGTATAAGCCGGCTGTCCAACCCGAACGCGCCATCGACATCTTATTTATGGAAGGGCGCAGCGGAAAATTGGATCTCGATCTGCTTAAAATCTTCGTCGAAGCAGAAGTTTGGCGCTCGGCGCTCGGCATGCGTCCGCAAAAAGCCGCCTAATACCCCGCTTACCCCTCTTGACTTAGGTACGACCCCCTTCTGAGAATGGGATCTCGTTTATTTAAAACGATGTCCCATACAACGACCCTAGGAGGGGAACATGGCAAAAAAGAGCAAAGGCAAAAAAGCGTCAAAAGGCGAAGTCCTCATCATCGCAAGCAAAATGAAAGACGCTATCCGCAAGCACGGCTGCAACGTCTCTAGCGATGTTGTCGACGCACTCAGCGCAAAAGTTCACGCGATGATTGGCGAAGCTGTCGGTCGCTGCAAAGACAACGGACGCAAAACTGTTCGTGGATACGACTTCTAATGTCGGTCTTTAAGTCGAATCCTGCGGGAAACGACAAATCAACTCCCGTGGCATTTGTCACGGGAGCTGGCTCCGGTATCGGCGCTGCGATCGCCGAGCGCTTTGCCAAAGAAGGTTGGGATCTCGTACTGGTAGGTCGCCGACAAGAGGCTCTGACTGAAACAGCCAAACGCCTATCTGCGCAAACCGGTAAACCCAGTGACGCTCTCACGACGCTTTCTCTCGATATCGCCGACCCCGACTCGGTTTCGACTCTTAGTCGCTGGTTGAAAGCGAACGAAAACGTTTCCAACCGAATCCAATGCCTGATTCACAATGCCGGGATTTACGAGCGCGCTTCGTCCCTACAGTCCACCGACACTTCATGGCATCGCATCTTTGAGATCAATCTCTTCGCGGTGATTCGACTGACTCAAGTCCTTTACCCATGTCTCAAACAAAACCGCGGTTCAATGATCGCAGTAAGCTCCACGCTGGGCTTACGCCCGGTCAAAGAGACCGGCGCGTACGCGGCCTCCAAAGCCGCGCTCAATAACTGGGTTCAAACATTTGCACTGGAAAGCGCCATCGACGGAGTGCGAGCCAATGCGGTTTGCCCCGGAATCATCGATACGCCGATTCATGGATTTCACACAGCCTCCAATAAAGAAGACACCCTCAAAGTACTGGCTCCCATGCAGCCGCTGGGTCGTATCGGACAGCCACACGAAGTGGCCAGCATGGTATGGCACCTTGCCGGCCCAGGATCCGAATGGATCACCGGCACTCTGATTCCAGTCGATGGCGGAATCTCACTGGTATGAACAAGTGCTTGGTCTCATTTCGAAGACTTGTTTCAACCGCGCATCTCTACAACCAACCAAAGTGGACGACGGGGAAAAACCAAGCGCAGTTTGGAAAGTGTTATTCCGAATATGGCCATGGCCACAATTACGAAATCGATTTCTCTTGGCAAATTGCCGAAATGACGCCGGCTCTTTTTCAAGAGTTTAAGACCACGGCCGAGCAAACAATGGACGCCATATGTGACCTCTACGACCACAAACACCTTTCCTACACTCATCCCGTTTTTCAAATCGGACAGAAAATCTCGACGACAGAAAATCTCGCGCTTCAAATCTGGTCGGAACTCCAAAACGCGTGGCCAAAAGCGAACTCCCAAGCCTCGCCATCCGGAGTTTTAGTGTGGGAGATGCCGGATCTTGCCTCAAGTTTTGGAATAAATCCGACACAGGCGTCAGCTCAGCTCGGCTTGGAGAAGAAGTCTTATGTTAAACAGAATAAAATCGCACAAGGCGTACGCCTGGGCACAAAAGGCCGACCGCTCTCTTTGAAGATTCAACTTGGCGAAAAAAAAGAGGCTACACACGGTGAGCCTCTGCAAAGCGATCCTCAAATCAGATCTCTCGTCGAAGAAAGTGCCAAACTTGCGGAAACACTTCCTAGTTTGGCCATGAAGCTCGCAAAGCAGCTAGGAACTTCGGTCTTGCTTTGCGATCTCGAGCATCACTGCGCCTTTAGCGCGCCTTGAGTGTAAACGGTGTAACCGTCGAAATCTTTGAACTTGTCACCCTCGGCTGTTTTCACAGGCGAACGTCCCTCGAGCTCTTTTAAGAAGCCGCCGTTTGGCTCCATAGTCCAAATCAGTGGATTCACGATCGCGGCGATAATCATGCTCGAAGGGCGCATTTTGACTTTCACACCATCTGCGGACTCGGACTCTTTCTTGTAGCTAAATCCCACAGTTTCTCGGCGATCAACAACACCGAGTCGCACTTTAAGAGTTTCGCCCTTTTTGATTTTCTCCCAATTGCGACCAAGAAAACCCACGATCATCGTCGAAATGACGAAATCATCGCCGACTTTCTCGCTAGCCGTCTTCGTTTCGCCATCTTTGGTGTAGGTAAAATGCGCTTTGCCATCACGAACTTCGATCTTTCCCGTGGCTCCCATTTGTTTGTGATCCAGATCGTAAGAGACCAAGCTTTCTTTGCCGTCGACCTGCTTTAAAACCGTCGTCTCATGTACCAAAAGCTTGCCGTCGAGATCCGTGTAAGTGGCAACCATCTTCTTTGTGTCGCCAGAGATTTCGATCTCGTTTTTGAAGTTGTAGAGGTGTTTCGACCGATCTTTCAAATCGTAGATTTTTGCAGTGCTTTGAACCTGGAGGCCTGTTGCCGCCTGCTCCCCCGAAGCGAAAGAACCTGTCAGAATACCGATCATCATAATAAGTGCGATACGCATTTTATCCTCCATACATTCCTTGGCCTTACGCACAAAGCATGGTACCGCGTTGAACGTATGTCATCTAAAAACGTGGCCGATAAAAACGTGGCTGGCGACTCGCTCGTTCGTGTCTCAAAGATTATGGCCGACCGCGGAATATGCTCACGCCGTGAAGCGGACGCATGGATCGAGCGCGGCTGGGTCATGGTCAACGGCGAAATCGCCACCCTGGGCGCAAAAGCCAAATCCGATTGCAAGATCGACCTCGCCAAGTCCGCGCGTCTCGAACGCGGGGCCAAGGTCACTATCTTGCTAAACAAACCCGTGGGCTATGTCTCTGGCCAACCAGAGCCCGGCTACGAGCCTGCCGTTCGCCTCATCACGGAAATGAATCAGTTTAAGGAGCCTGGCGATCTCAAACTAATGAGATCACATTTCGATGGCCTCGCTCCTGCGGGACGCCTCGACATCGACTCCAAGGGACTTCTCGTCTTCACGCAAGACGGCCGCGTCGCGCGCGACTTGATCGGAGAAAACTCGAACGTCGAAAAAGAGTACCTCGTTCGCGTAAAAGGAAAAATCATTCCCAAAGGTCTCGAACTGCTTCGTCACGGTCTAGAACTCGATGGCGAGGCCCTGCTTCCAGCAAAGGTCGATTGGATCAACAGTGATCAGCTGAAGTTCATTCTCACCGAGGGAAAAAAACGCCAAGTACGTCGTATGTGCGAGCTGGTGGGTCTTGAGGTAATTGGTCTCAAACGCGTTCGGATCGGCCGAATCATGTTGGGAAAACTACCCGAAGGTAAGTGGCGCTTCTTGAAGCCCGACGAAAAATTCTAGTAGAATTAGACCATGATCTTTGAGCGCGTCGATCGCGGCATATTTTCTGTCGAGATTGCGAAACTGACAGACCACCTTAAGCGGTATGTGTTCCCGCTTCCGCCGGTTATGAACGGCTCGTATTTTGGAGGCTGGTCGGTGCTTTCCTCGACCGGAGAGTACCAAGATGGTTTTCAGCGAGGGCAACGCATCTACGATGAAGACTTCATGCCCGGCGCATCCACGATAGAAAAAGCAACCGCACTTGGAGTGAAAGCTCGTCACCACTATCGTGTACCGACGCAGATTTGCCACGGCTATCTTGCCGAGGTCGTCGATAAGATTCGGGCAATTGGCTTAGAGCCTGCGCGAGTGCGCCTTTCGATTTTAAAGGCTCAAGGTTATTCCACCAAACACCGCGACGCGAACGAGGGCACATACTGCGTCCGCCTGCATATTCCGATTCTCACGAATCCGCTTTGCACATTTGAGTGCGACGAAGGGGCTGCGCACATGCCAGCCGATGGTTCGGCCTACATCTTAGATGTCGCGCGTGAACACCAAGTCTTCAATCGCGGCGAAACAGATCGCATCATACTCCTGGCCGATATTATCGATCGGCCATGGATCACACGCCACCACCGCGCTCCCTAAGCGGCGACGCTTATTTTAACGAAATGGATTACCGGAACGTCGGGATGCCCGTGATCTGCTGCCCAACAACCAGTCGATGGATGTCTTCTGTTCCCTCGTACGTGTTGACCGATTCGAGGTTCAGCATGTGGCGAATCACAGGATATTCGTCGATGATCCCGTTGCCGCCGAGCATGTCGCGAGCTTCACGAGCCGTTTCAAGCGCGAGTTTGCAGTTGTTCATTTTTGCTAGCGAAACATGATGCGGCTGAAGCTCTCCGCGCTCTTTCAAGCGACCCATCTGAATAGCAAGCAACTGCCCTTTTGTGATCTCTTGAACCATCTTCACCAGCTTCGCTTGGGCTAGCTGATATCCCGCAAGAGGCTTGTCGTCGAAAATCTTGCGCTCTTTGGCGTAGTTCAAAGCCGTGTGGTAGCAGGCATCCGCCGCCCCCAACACTCCCCATGCAATGCCGTAACGGGCTTGAGTCAAACAACCAAGTGGAGCCTTAAGACCTTCTCCGTTTGGCAACATCTGCGACTCCGGAACAACACAGTCTTGGAAGTGAAGTTCTGACGTGACACTCACGCGAAGCGAGAACTTACCTTCCATCTTGCTTGTCGTGAATCCAGGGGTTCCTTTTTCCACGATGAAGCCACGGATTTTGCCGTTTTCATTTTCAACACGCGCCCAGACGATTGCGATATCCGCGATGCTGCCGTTGGTGATCCACATCTTGTTGCCATTGATCTTGTAGCCACCAGGCACTTTTACAGCCCGTGTCAACATACCGCCCGGGTTGGAGCCTGCGTCAGGCTCGGTCAAACCGAAACAGCCAATCAGTTCCGCTTTCGCCAGTTTTGGGAGGTACTTTTGACGCTGCTCCTCCGACCCATAAGCATAGATCGGGTACATGACAAGCGAGCCCTGAACCGAGCAGAAAGAACGAATCCCAGAATCACCGCGCTCAAGCTCCTGCGTCATAAGCCCATAAGCGACATGCCCAAGGCCTGCGCAACCGTAGCCCTGGATGGTCGACCCCAAAAGGCCCATTTCGCCGAACTGCGGGATCAGCTCCATCGGGAAGCGCTCTTCACGATGACATTCCAGCAAGAGCGGTTCGACTTTTTCGGTAACAAAGTCACGGACGCTTTGCCGAACCATCAACTCGTCTTCGGTGAGAAGACTATCGCTGTTCATGTAATTCAGAGACTCATAAGCGGCCATTTTAAGACCCTCCCAGAACGTGACGTTCATTTGCTTCGACAAAGCCCTTCAAGTAGGCTCGTCCGATACCAACCTATAGGGACGTTGAAACGATGTTTAACCGAGCCGAAGTCGTTGATCAAAACTTTTCTCGCTTCGTTCGCGAGGGCCACCTCCCTCCGGCACGCTCCACCACTGGTTTATTTGAGTCTGGCCTAAAACCTGCGGAATTCATGGATCTCTTCGAGTCGCAGATGATGAGCCGACACCTCGATCTGATCGCACGGATCTTGAAAAACAAAAACCTCTGCTACTACACGATCGGAAGTTCCGGGCACGAGGGCAACGCGGCCTACGGCAAAGTCTTTCGCTTAGGCGACATGGCCTTCCTGCACTACCGCAGCGGCGCTTTTATGATTCAAAGATCCAAGCAACTCGAAGGCTCAACTCCGCTATTCGACATGATGCTTTCTTTCTTCGCCTCAACCGAAGAACCCATTGCGGGTGGACGCCACAAGGTTTTTGGAAGCCTTCCGCTTTTGGTACCTCCACAAACAAGCACCATAGCTTCACACCTGCCTAAGGCCGTCGGCGCCGCGCTTTCCGTGCAGCGCGCTCACGCGCTTGGGATAGAAGCCGTGATGCCGCCAGATGCCGTGGTCTCTTGTTCCTTCGGCGATGCTTCGGCCAATCACTCGACCGCGGTCGGCGCCATCAATATGGCGAGCTGGTGTTCGTATCAAAACCTTCCGCTACCATTGATTTTCGTTTGCGAAGACAACGGCATTGGGATCTCTGTTCAAACGCCTGGCAACTGGATCGAGAACTCGTTTGGAAACCGCCCCGGCATCAAATACATCCACGCCGACGGTTTAAATCTCTTCGACACCTATCTAAAAGCGCAGGAAGCCTCGAACTACGCGCGTACGCGCCGTCGCCCTGTCTTCTTTCACGTGAACACGGTTCGCCTAATGGGCCACGCCGGAAGCGACATGGAAAACACCTATCGTTCGTTTTCGCAAATCGAAGCGGTCGAGTTCAATGATCCGCTTTTACATTCCGCACGACTTGCTGTGGAGCACGGAATCGCAACACAAAACCAGATCGTCGACATGTACGAATCGGTGCGAGAACAAGTGCGAGCGGTTTCAGAAAGCGCCATGAAACGTCCCCAGCTCTCCACCGCGGAAGATGTTCGCAAAACCGTCACGGCCTGCACAAACCGAAGAAGCGCCCCCCCGGCGCCAAGCTTAGAAGAGCGGCAAAGCGCCATCGGAAAGAGCGATTGGGAAAAAGCCAAAGCGCCACTTCACATGGCAAAACTGATCAATCTTGGGCTGCACGATATTCTTCTTCGCTACAAAAACACGGTCATCTTTGGCGAGGACGTCGCGCAAAAAGGTGGCGTCTATAACGTCACCGATGGTCTCTTTAAAAAGTTTGGGCCGAAACGCGTTTTCAATTCACTTTTGGACGAACAATCCATCATCGGCACAGGCATCGGCATGGCTCATAACGGCTTTGTTCCGATTCCTGAAATTCAATTCCTAGCCTACGTACACAATGCCGAAGACCAGCTTCGCGGTGAGGCGGCGACGCTCGCCTTTTTCTCGCAAGGACAATACACAAACCCGATGGTTCTTCGCGTCGCAGGCCTTGCCTACCAAAAAGGTTTCGGCGGTCACTTTCACAACGACAACTCACTGGCTGTTTTCCGAGACATCCCAGGCATCGTGATCGCGGTTCCTAGCAATGGTCTTGATGCCGTCAAGATGATGCGCCGGTGTGTTCGCGAAGCTCACGAAAACGGCCGAGTCGTCGTGTTCATCGAACCAATTGCCCTCTACATGACTCGAGACCTCAATCAAGAAGGCGATAAGCTTTGGTGCTTCGACTATCCGGCTGATCTCGAAGAAGAAATCGCGCTCGGCGAATTCGGCGTTTATCGATCATACGATGAAGCGTCCGAAGCTTCGCGCCCTGCCGACCTCACGATCCTCACCTACGGAAACGGCACGTACTACTCGCGCCAAGCCACCACCGATCTGGTAGAAAAATACGGTCAGCGCGTGAAGGTTTTGGACCTTCGCTGGCTCTCGGAAGTTCAAACGGCAAAAATCGCGGACGAAATCGGTGCATCAAAAAATGTTCTGGTCGTCGAAGAGTGCCGCAAGACGGGTTCTTTTAGCGAATTCCTTGTTTCGGCAATGGTCGAAGAATTTAGCCAAAAAGGACGCGCACTCCCCAAAATGAAAGTCGTCGCGGCAGACGATTGTTTTATTCCGCTTGGCAAAGCCTCAGCGGCGGGACTTCCAAAGAAAGAAGAAATCCTGAGCGGCGCGCTTCACCTTTTGGGAATCGAATCTCCAACCCCTCAAGCCCACGCCAATGGCGCAAACAAATCTCAAGGGGCCAACGCATGAAAAAACGCATCGTCGTGATCGCCCCCGGGCGCGGTTCATACACCAAAGAAACTCTTGGGTACTTAAATCCGCATCGAGAAAAAATCGCGGACTTCATTTCGGATATCGATGCGCGAAGACAGTCGCGCGGTGAACCCACGATTTCAGAACTCGATCAGGCACAGACCTTTTCGCCAGCCATTCACACCAAAGGCGAAAATGCTTCAACTCTGATCTATGCCTGCTCGTACGCGGACTTTCAAAGTATTGACCGCGAGAAGTACGAAATCGTGGCCGTTACCGGAAACTCGATGGGTTGGTATCTCGCACTGGCCTTCGGCGGAGCACTGAACTGGGCCGGGGCTTTTGAAATCATCAACACCATGGGCTCCATGATGAAGGACAAGATCATCGGCGGTCAGGTGATCTACCCCATCGTCAACGGAGACTGGGTTAAATCTCAAGAGCAGATCGCGATCGTCGATCGCGCGATCCATGAGGCTCGCGCCCAAGGCGGCGACGTCCATTACTCTATTCGCCTAGGCGGGTACGCTGTCATTGGCGGCGACGCCAAGGGGCTTAAAACCCTTATGTCAGCCCTCCCGAAGGTGGAAAACTATCCCTTTCAACTCGTGAATCATGCAGCCTTTCACACTCCACTGTTGAAACAAACTTCCGAACGCGCATTTGAAATGCTTCCGCCTTCGCTCTTTCAAACGCCATCACTACCGCTGGTCGACGGTCGCGGTAAAATTTGGCAACCTTACGCCACGGACCTTGAAGCGCTTTATCGCTACACGCTCGACACGCAAGTCGTCGACACCTACGATTTCACAAAAGCGATCACCGTTGGCTTAAAAGAATTTGCTCCAGATCACCTAGTTCTTCTAGGCCCTGGGAACAGTCTGGGCGGTTCGATTGGCCAAATCTTGGTCGAAAACAAGTGGCTTGGAATCACGAGCAAAGCCGACTTTTCGGCCCGGCAAAAAGCTGACCCGTTTCTCTTGTCGCTAGGATTAAAGTCTTAGCCATTCCAAGAGGCTCCTATGGGGCTGACGCCAACAGCCTGTTTCACTTTGTTTTGCAACCATGCCCCGTTACGGCACCTCATGACGGGCTTTTTTACCTGCAGACCCACGCCAGTTCTCCCTAGCCACATTTAATTTCAAGCCCTCAATTTAATACGATCTCTTCCAACCATCTTTCCAGGCACGTCGCTTGCCCCTGATGGCCCCGAATTAAAGAGATTTATTAATTTGGAGGAATCATGAACCAATCGACGTGGATCAACACGCAAGCCAAAAAGGCCGCTTTTAGTATGGCCACTTTGGCCGCAGGAGCACTTGCCGCCCTCTCATTTGTCTCACAAGCAAGTGCTTATCCAGGCGCCCCTGCTCCCTTCGATCAAATGCTTTCTCTGAAGGCCGCCTGCAGGCTACCTGCGCCAGATGGCCAAGTTCGCACGGGCTTTGTCGAAAATATCGAACTGACTCCGCAGCTGACTTGTGAAAAACAAAAACCCCGTCTGGTGCTCGTAAGCCAATGGGTTCGTCTTAAATCAGGCGAAAACCTCAAAGACATTCTTGCAAAGAAACCAGCACGCTACACGCTGACGGACTACGACGGAAGTTCGGGCTGGTACCTGACATACCGAGCCGAGATCCTGGATGCGGATGGATCTAAGATGGTGATCCCTCTTTCGGAAATGGAATTTGATCGCAACATGCGAATCATGCCGCTGATGTCAGAACATAGCCCGCTTCAAGCAAAGATCACTTATGTTTCAAACAAGATCGGGGCATTTGAACTGACACCGAACCCTGAGACACAAAAGACTTTGCCGATTGTCGCGACTTGCACGACCACAAAAGGCGCTATTCACACCTACACATCTCGTATCTCAGATTCCATCGAGCACTTGGCAAACCAAGAGAAATGTCCAGACGGATCGCAAATGGTTCTTTCTAAAATTGAAGAGACTGCTGGCTCACAAGGCTGGGAGTATCGCCGTCAATCCGAGAACTATTACCGCGACCGACTGTTCTTCAATACGAAGTATGCGATTTCCGTTTCGTCGAAGTTCGGTGTTGTACTCGCCAACATCTCGGTTAATGGCTCGACTTGGGATGCTTATGCTCTCGATCTCAAAACGGCGAGCGAAAAGCACCCTGTGCTTCTTCAGTACGACGTCGAGAAAAATGTCATCATCGACGTGAAAGCCCAGGCAAACCCGCGCCAGTTCTAATCAGGCAGCAAGGCCGGCCGTGGCCGGCTAAAGTCGGTCTTCGACAAAGTCTCTAAGACCACCTGGTTTTCGAACGCATCAAAGCCCGCAAGCTCCCTCAAACGGAGCGCGGGCTTTTCTGTTCTTGGAACCCGGCGAAGAATTTCCGGATACGCTTTGGCAAAATGCTCGTGCGGGTCGATCCCGTTTTGCGCGCACACAGTGCGGTACCAACGACTCCCAAAAGACACATGTCCAATTTCTTCTTGAACGATGGTATCCACTATCGACCGGGCGAGCTTCACCCCCACGACGCTGTCGAGACGCATGAGAATCTTCTCGCCGGCATCAAGGCCTGTCGCCTCCATGTAGCGATGAACCAGCATGATGCGGCCTAAGAAATCACCACGAGAAACCTCAGGCTCATCGGCGACGGCATCCCAGAGGCTGCAATGAACCGGCAGTGCTCCCCATTGCGAACCAAGCTCTTCAAGACCATCTAGGCAAAGCGCAAAGTGTCTCGCCTCATCAAGCGCGATCTCCGCCAGTTCTTCTCGAAACACTTTCGGAACTTCTGGAAACTCGATGAGCGTACGAACGGCAAGCTCCATGGCCTGCATCTCGATATTGCCGAGATCGTGAAGTAGCCGAATCTGCCCCTCACGCTTTTGCAAACCAACCTTTGGAGGATGTTCTTTGATCTCTAAGACTCTTGCGTCTCGGCCTGGACGAAGCGGGATCGTCGCCGCTTCTTTCGGCAGCTCTTGAGATGTCGTCCCATACCTCAATAGACTCTCAACGACGCTCGGGAGAGTCGCCACCTTCTGTCGCGCCGTTTCAATCTTCAACCAATCCCAGGATGTCATCATCACTACTTCCACTTGCCTCGCCAATTCCCGATACGTCAATATAGCGAAATGGGAAAAGGTTGGAAACAGGCCGGTATCGCGGCCAACTCGGCAAAAAAAGGCGCAATATTCACCAAACTCGCTCGCGAGATTCAAGTCGCAGCAAAACTTGGTGGCCCTGATCCCAACGCCAACTCCCGCTTACGAATGGCGATCGATGCCGCAAGAGAAGAATCTTGCCCCAAAGACACAATCGAACGTGCGATCAAAAAAGGCGCTGGCCTTTTAGAAGACGGTGCACAAATCGAAGAGCTTTCCTACGAAGGCTACGGGCCGCACAAAGTCGGCATCATCGTCGAGTGCCAAACCGACAATCGCAATCGCACCGCTTCGGAGATTCGCAACATCTTCAACAAAAACGGCGGAGCCCTTGGCGCCGAGGGCAGCGTGATGTGGATGTTTGACCGCGTGGCAATGCTCGAAGCTGCTAAAGCCGGTGTCAATGATCCAGAAGAAGACGCCATCGAAGCCGGGGCCAATGAAGTCGAACGCCTGGAAGGCGAGAAGTGTCTCTTCTACGGAGCGCCAGAAGATCTAAAAGCGATCGAAGGTGCTCTCACAAGTCGCGGCTGGACCGTGTCGGTCTCCGAACTTAGCTACAAAGCCAAAAACATAACCGAGGTCAGCGAGGCGCAGAAAAAAGAAGTCATCGAATTCATGCAGCTTCTCGACGACAACGACGACTCGCACCGCATCCACTGCACCCTAGATCTATAGCGTCGTTACGGGCTCCGCCCTGCACTGCTTTCCGTGCCCCTGCACGGAAAGATTCTAGATGCGTCGTTGCAGCATCCGGCCCTGGTTGCTCGCTATGCGGTAGCGCGGCTTAGCGGGCCATGGCCTTGAAGGCGGTGGCGTACATGTAGATTTGCTTAACCATCGAGTTTAGTCCGTTGGCGCGGCTTGGGCTTAGGTGCGATTCAAAACCGATCTCTTTGAGAAACTGCGGGCC
>CAUJGS010000032.1 GCA_963170185.1 Bdellovibrionota bacterium | reverse complement strand
GATCATGCTCGTGACACTGGCTACATTGTCAGTCTCTGCTTTCCACAACCAATCCGAAGCTGCAGGCGCTGGCCGCGGTTCACGCGCCGAAGGCGTTCGTGCTCGCGAAACAGAAGCCGCACGTGGCCGAGCTGCAACTGCGGGTCGCGCAGGTGCTGATGCTGCTTCGGGAACAGCTTTCCGCCAACTCGAGCAAGGTAACTTCCTCGCTGACCTTTCTCCTAACCAACGCACTTCGCTTAGCCGCAACAGCGCCGAGCCTGCGTTCCAATCTGCAATGAAGGACATCGCCGAGCACATGCGTACTCCTGAGTTCCGCGATCTCGCTTCGGCACGTCTTCGCGCAATGGCTAACATCCCCGCTGGTGTTAAGCTCGACCAACCGGCCGACGCATTGGCTCGCCTCACAAACGAAGCGCAATCGGAACTCACTTATGACCGTCTCGCTCTTCGCACTTATGTTAAAGAACTGAAGCCTGAGACACGCGCACACGTCGCGTATCTTTTGACTCGCTCAAGCGAGATCATCGAAGCAAGCGGCGGCCGTAAATCACGCGCCGAAGCTCTTCGTGAAGCGAACGATGCTATGGCGAAGCCAGAAGCAGAAGGCGGACGCAGCACACGTCTCGACCTCGAGAACGTAAACAAGTACTGCAAATAAGCACAAGAAACCTTGTTAGCGACGATTGGGCGAAGCTTGAATGAGCTTCGCCCTTTTCTTTTGCTCTCTATTCATATTAGATGGAGCCATGGACCCGATATCGTTAGATCATCAGATCTTCCACTTCATCAATCGCGATATCTCAAATCCGTTCTTCGATCTCATGCTACCGATGATGACCGATCTCCACAAAGATCCGATCTTTTGGCTCATGGTCTTCTCTTGGATCACAATTCAGATCTTTTTGCCCGCCTACCTCGATCGACCGCGCTTCAAAGAAATCGCCAAGGCACGCTCCAAGCGCTGGGCCTCGGGCGTACTCATACTCGCGCTTTCCATGGGACTTGCGGACTTCATCGCCTATCGCGGCGTCAAGGTCTGGGTGCAACGAGACCGTCCGGAGGCCGCGGGGCTTGAGCCTGTGCTACGCACCCATTCCCATTCAGGCTGGTCCTTTCCGTCAAACCACGCGGCAAACAACTTCGCTCTCGCCAGAACCGTGCAGGTTCTGGCGCCGCCATACGCGGTGGCTGCTTATACTTTTGCCGCTGTCGTTGCGATCTCGCGCGTTTATGTGGGCGTTCATTTCCCGACAGATATCGCCGTTGGCGGACTCATCGGGTGGCTAGCGGCTACTTTGGTTCTGCTGCTAGCACGCAGGGTCGGTTTTCTTAGAAGTGTCGGATATTCTTCTCACGCGAGAACGAAAGATCCATAGTCGTCACGCGCAGACGGCCGCATAAAAACAGCGCCAAGGCCCGATAGACCTTCACCGCCATCGCCGGGGTGTTCTCAAACAAGGTTCGCAGTTTATCGAAATCAATTCGCACAATCTCGCTACGCTCCATGGCCTCGACCGTTGCCGAGCGCGGCTCACCGTCGACAAAGGCCATCTCGCCAAAATGACCACCTGTACCCAACTGCGCGACGTCGATCGCATTGTCTTTTCCAGTGCGACGGATTCGAACCGTTCCAAATTTAATGACGAATAGTGAAACAGCCTGATCACCCTCACTGAAGATCTCTTCGCCGGGATTGAACGTTTCCACCGAGGAAATTCCGCTCAACGCATCAAGTTCCTGAGAGCTGAGGTCCTTGAAAAGATAGATATTTTTAAATAGCTCAGCTCCCATTTTCTGCCTCCAAAAATCGTAGAAAGAGTATAGACAGGATAAAGATCAAAGCGAGAGTCTGTCCAGCGCGGGCGGACGCGGAAACCAAATCTTCGAGGGAGGTCCTAATGAAAGTTCTCATCACAGGCGCGACGGGTTTCCTTGGAAACCAGCTCACTCGCCGACTCCTCGACGAAGGTATGGATGTTCGCGTACTGGTACGGTCGAAATCCAAACTGGCAGAACTCGAAGACATCAACACGAGTCATCTCGATGTCGCTCTCGGCGACGTCACCAACGAAACCTCGTTGATTGAAGCAACCCGCGATGTACAGGGCGTCTTTCATCTTGCAGGCCTCATTGCCTACTCCAAACAGCAACGACAAGCGATGGAGGATGTGAATGTTCAAGGCACCAAGAACCTTATCTCCGCCATTAAAAAAAATGGCTCACCCCGCTTGCTGCATCTTTCTTCCGTCGTGGCCGTAGGGGCCGGGTTTACTCCCGAACAAATTCTCGACGAGTCTTCTCCCTACAACGTCGCTCACCTGGGGCTTGGCTACTTCGACACCAAGCACGACGCCGAGATCGCCGTGTTCGAGGCTGTTCGAAGAAATGAAATTGAAGCGGTGGCCATTAACCCATCAACCATCTACGGTCCCGGCGACGCAAAAAAAGGAAGTCGAGGCGCACAGCTCAAAGTTGCGCGAGGAAAATTCCCGTTTTATCCCCCCGGCGGAGTCAACGTCGTACATGTCGACGACGTCGTCGATCTCTGCGTAAAGGCCTTTCGCAGCAGCAAAAATGGCGAACGCTATATCGCCTGCGGCGAAAACCTAACCATCAAAGAAACATTCGACCGCATCGCCAAACTTGCCGGAGTCAAACCTCCCAGTGTCCCGCTCCCGCGTGCCTTGATCTTCGGTTTAGGAAAAGTCGGCGATTTTCTCGAATCGATCGGAAAAAAGGGACCATTGAATTCGGACAACGCTTGGACATCTACAATGTACCACTGGTTCAAGTATGAAAAAGCCAAACACGAGTTTGGTTTTCAACCCAAACCCGCGCAAGAGGCCCTAGAGGCCAGTATCAAATGGAGTCGCGATCACGGATTGATCGGCTGATTGATAGCTTTCGGCGCCAACATCCCTTTGCCGCCAAAGCGCAGTGCGAGAACACCAATCGTCACGAGATACGGAACGATCTGAACCAAGGAGTTGGGGACGTTGAAACCGAAGAGCTTCTGTCCCTGAAGCAACATCTGAGTCGCATCAGCCGCAGCAAACACTAAGCACGCAATCGCGGTCGGCACCGGTCTCCAGCCTCCCAGAATCAACGCGGCAAGCGCGATGAAACCGCGGCCGCCTGCCATATCCCGAATGTAACCGCTTCCTTGCACCATACTAAGATCGATTCCGCCAAAACCCACGCAAGCGCCAGCCAAAGCGCCGGCCCAAACTCGAATCCAATTCGGATTCACACCCTGCACGATCAAGGCAACCGGCTGATCTCCCGCCGCCTTCAAACGAAGACCCCACTTCGTTTCCCGCAAGCCCCAGTGCAACATCCAGCAGAGAAGCAACGCCGCACCGAAGAACGTGAAGTCACCCGCAATCGGTGCGGGCATGCGTGTTTCAATAGCCAACTGTGGTGTACCGCCCGTGCCGCCAAACATCGCCCGACAAACCGTCGGGATAATACCGGCGACCAACATATTAAAGGCGATTCCGACGACAATATGATCGGCCTTCGTGAAAACCGAAAGCACTCCGAATATCCAACCGCCAAGGGCGCCGCTTAATACCCCGGCCGTCAAAGCCAACCAGGGATTTCCGGTGGTCGCAGCAACAGCTGCACCCACAAACGCCGAAATCAGCAGTTTGCCCTCAAGAGCTACGTTCGCTAGACCCGATCTCTCTGAAATCAATCCACCAAGCGCCGCAAAGAGCAGCGGAACGCTGAGACGAATCGTGCTTTCCAAGAACGCGACAACAAGATCCATTAGACCTGCCTCGCTTTCGAAGATTCATATTTCGCTTTCAGCAAGAGCCATAGTTCGACAAGTGCGCCACGCGAGGCCACCGCCAAAACGATCAGTGCCTGCACGACGATCGCGAGGTCGCGCGAGATATTTTCCGTATCCAAATCAAGATCCAGCGATCCCTTTTGTAGGCCGCCAAACAGAATGGCGGCCGCTACGACTCCCCAAGCACGCGCGCCACCGAGAAGTGCCACCGCGATTCCCACGAAGCCCGCTCCCGCAGCAAATCCCTCACGTGCCTTATGCATATACCCAAGAACCGCAGATGCGCCGGCCAGGCCCGCGATTCCACCGGAAATCGCAAACGCCTTAAGCGTCGTCGCCGAGATCGAAACCCCCGAACGACGCGCAAACTCCGGAGCACCACCGGTCCAACGGATTCGAAGTCCAAACAGAGTTCGTTGCAAAACGACGTCCACCAAAAGAGCGACTGCAAGAGCTAAAAAGAACGCGGTATTAAGTGGGCTTGTGCCACCTATGCCGACAAGATCTGACAACGCCTGTAGATGATACGATTGGCCGATCGGCAATGTTTCCGGATTCTGCGACTCGTGATTGCGCAAGAGATCGAGAATGACAAAGCCCGCGATGCCGTAACTGATGAAATTAAACAGGATCGACCCCAAAACCTCGTGAACGCCACGTCGGATCTTGAGCCAAGCAACCATGCCGCCCCAAAATGCTCCGGCAAGAAACCCGGCAAACACTGCCAGCGGCCAAGCGATGAACCCGGGTAAATCCGCGAGCACAATTCCAACAGCCGCCATGGCGATTCCGCCCATGGTCATCTGTCCCTCGGCGCCGATATTAAACAACCCCGCCTTTAACGCCCACGCGACAGCAAGGCCCGTGAAAATCAGAGGCGTCGCATAATACAACGTGTAGCCAAATGCGGTCGGAGTTCCGATCGAACCACGCAACAAAACCTCTGCCACCACAAGCGGGCTCTCACCGAGGGCCAAGGTCAAAATCGACGTCAACAAAACCGCAATCAGGATCGAAACGAAAACCGGAACGAGTCTCGTCATGTCGACCCTCTTTTTCCCAAGATCATCGCGTCGCCGACTCGGTCACGATCAAACCCGTCGCCGCCTTCACGAAAAAACTCGCCCGAGAACACGCCACCAGCCATCACCAACAAGCGATCCGACAAAGCAAATAGCTCATCCAGTTCACTCGAGATCACCAACACCGCAGCGCCGGCTGCACGGGCCGCTAGAATTTTTCCGTGAATCAACTGCACAGCCGCAAGATCCACCCCACGCGTCGGCTGGTGAGCAATCAGAAGTTTAACCGGTCGAGACATCATTTCGCGTGCGAAAATAAGCTTCTGCTGGTTTCCACCAGAAAGATTTCGAACTTCCGTCCCGAGGCCAGGAGCACGCACATCATACTCACGCGCAAACCGCTCGGCCTCCGTCGCCCAGTCTCCCAAATGCAGCCACGATTCATTCTTATAGCCGAGATTCGCATTCAGCCAAACCGACTGATCCATCCACAGGCCCTGATGGTGGCGATCTTCCGAAACCAAGGCCAAGCCGCTTGCCAAGAGGCCTGCCAAACAATTGGAGGCCTGAGTTTCATCGAAAGTCCCTTCGACTCGGTTTCCCAAAACCTCGACTTCTCCTGAAAAACTCTGAATACCGATGAGTGAGTTCACAAGCTCCGTCTGTCCAGAACCATCGACTCCCGCGATCCCGACGATCTCCCCCGGATGAACCGAGAATTTCAAAGCCCCCAGTCGCCCAGACGAAGTCTCAGCTGAAAGATTCGAAACTCGAATTGCCGGTTTCGCAAGATCTACCTGCATCTTCACTCGGTCGGCAAGCGGTGGCACGTCGGCCCCCACCATGGCACGCACGATTTCCGATCGCGTGGTCTTTGCGATTTCGCCGCTCCCTACAAACTTCCCCGCGCGCAGAACCATCCAGGTATCGCAGTGATCAAAAACTTCCGAAAGTTTGTGCGTGATTACAAAGACTGTCCGACCACGTGCCTTTAAATCTTTGAGAATTTTAAAGAGACTCTCAATTTCTCTAGGCGAGAGAACAGCGGTAGGTTCGTCGAGCACAAGGATTTGAGCTTTACGAGCAATGAGCTTCAAGATTTCAACTCTTTGCTGTTCACCAATCGAAAGCTCGCCGACCAGACGATTCCAATCGAGCCGCAAATCCTCACTGGGGAGTGCTTCCTCCAGTTCCTGAATTGCGCGCGCGCGATCCAGGCGACCGCCCCCCAAAGTCGACTCGTGACCCAGCATGATGTTGTCGATCACGGACAAAGTTTCGACCAGCGAGAAGTGCTGTTGGACCATCCCAAGACCTGTGCGAATCGCATCCGTCGGCGAAGCGAATTTCGCGACCGAGCCGTTGACGTGAACCGTGCCTTCATTGGGTCGGACAAGCCCAAAGAGGATCTTCATCAAAGTCGATTTGCCCGCACCATTCTCACCGAGGACGGCGTGAATCTGACCGGCTTCAAACTTCGCGCTGACGCCATCGAGTGCGCGATACTTGCTCGGCTCGCAGATCCGCGTGATGTTTTGAAACTCAACACGTCCCGTCTGCACGGCTACTTTTTCTCTTTCGTCTTGTAGAAGTCTGGAACCAGAATCTTTCCAGCAACGATATCCTCGCGAACTTTTTCCAGCTTCTCCGTGTACGGAGCGACAAGCTCACGATTGTGGTCGTCCACCGCGTAATCGATGCCCTTGTCTTTCAAGCCAAACGAGCGAGGACCGCCAGCAAATTTCTTTTCCACTTCGGACTTGATGATCTCGTAAACCGCGTTGTCCACACGCTTAAGCATGCTCGTCAGAACTCTTCCGGGCTTAATTCCGTTCTGATTCGAATCCACACCAATCGCATAAGTCGCTTTTTTTCGATCCGTTTCGACCGCATCAAACACTCCCATGCCGGAAGCACCAGCCGCATGGAACAAGACATCAGCCCCTTGGCTCATCTGCGATAGTGCAAGCTCACGACCACGTGTCGGATTGGCCCAAGCCGACGAAGTGATCCCCACGAAGCCGTTAAAGACAGTGGCCTTCGGGTTTGCCGCCTTTACGCCGGCTTCGTAAGCCATCAAAAACCGACGAATCATGGCGACATCCATCCCGCCGATGAATCCGACTTTACCCGTTTTCGTAGCCAGCCCCGCGAGATAACCGACGAGATAACTACCCTCTTGCTCTTCAAACATGAGGCTTGCCACGTTTGGCGCATCAACGACCGCATCGACGATTGCAAAATGCGTATTCGGAAAGCTCGGCGCTACCTTTTTCAGAGCATCCGCTTGAGCAAAGCCCACAGCCAACACCAGCGGAATTCCACGCTCGGCAAATGTGCGCATAGCTGGCTCGAAAGCCGCGTCGTCTGGACTTTCAACATCTTTGACTTTGATGCCAAATTCTTTTGCGGCACGAGTCGCGCCGGCAACGGCGGCCGAGTTAAACGACTTGTCGTCTTTTCCACCCTTGTCGAGAACCAGACCTATCGTGAGGCCTTCGCCCCCATTGGCCTTCTCGCCCGAGGCCCCACCCGAGGACTCTCCCGACGATCCGTCTGATTTTTTTGTGCAACCAGCGGCCGCCAAAACCAGTACGCCGGCCACCACGAATAAACCAAGACCCTTCTTCGAAAGAAGATTCCGAATCGCCATTGTTAGTCCCCTCCGAACTCTCACTATCAGAGCCCTCAACTTTATTGAGGGCTTAACTGATTTGCAGCTATTTTTCGAGGGGTCGGTCGACTTGTTTGTCCCAATGCGTAACTTCCGTTATTCTTTTCACATTGTGGCCCGACGTTTTTCACCCATAGCCTGGTTCTTTATCGTAGCCCTCTCTGGACTGACTCTCGTCAGTGGAGGAATTTTCGCGGTCTTCCTTACAATTCCAGACGCGAAAAACCTCGATACCTGTGTCACGACCAGCATGTATCGCCTCAAACTCTGTCGCGAGGACAAAAACTACGTTCCGTTAAGTCGAATCTCACCCCATCTTCAAAACGCGGTGATCGTCTCCGAAGATGGCGCTTTTTGGGACCACGAAGGCATTGACTGGGTCGAACTACGCAAGAGTTTTGAAACCAATTTAGAACAAGGGCGCTTCGCACGCGGCGGCTCCACGATCACGCAGCAGCTTGCCAAAAACGTCTATCTCTCGTCCGAAAAGTCCCTTTTGCGGAAGTTCAAAGAAGCAATCATCGCCATCCGCATCGAACGCCAGTACCCCAAAAAAATCATCCTCGAAAAGTACCTCAACGTCGTCGAGTTCGATAACGGCGTCTACGGAGTCAAACAAGCCGCACGCCACTACTTCGACAAGAACCCGATCGACCTCACCATGGCGGAAAGCGCTTGGCTGGCCTTTTTGCTCCCCAACCCTCGCAAGTATTCCGTCAGTTTTCATAAAGAACAGCTCAGTCCGTTTGCGCTTAAGCAAATGATTGAAATTATCAACCGTCTCGCTCGCTACAAAAAAATATCGGAAGAAGACCGTCTGTTCGCCTCGCACCAAGCAAAGGGACTCTTCGGTGGCGTAAAGGGAACCGGCAGCGATCTCTACGAAGAATTCATCGATTCGGAACGCGAAGAGGGTCTCGACGAATCCGCCCTCCCCGCCGAGTCGCCACCGCAGCGGGAAGATCCCCAGTCCCCTGCCGGTGATCTCGAAACCGAAATTTCCGCGCCGCCCGAAGAAAGCATCGACACCCAATCAGACACTTCTGAATGAGATCTGCAAAACAGCCTTATAAGGGTTCCACCTAGCGCCAATCCCTTTGCGCCGGTTTTCGTGTCATATTTCTAAGTCTTTCAAGATTTCCGCACTCGGCTTGCCGATCGCATTTCTCTTCCACTAAGGCCCCTAGTGGGGGCTACACACTTCGGGAGGAAAAATGAACCGTTTCGTCAAATTTGCAGCGTTGGCAATCACGCTGTTCGCAGCCACATCATTCAACACAGGCTATTCTTTCGCTCAGTTCGACGGACAAGCCGCAATCTCAGACGATGAGCCCAACGTCATGGACGAGCTCAATCCGTTCGCGCCAGATATCGAAGCGCAACTCGAAGAGCTCGATCGCAAGTACCAACAAGAGACAGACAGGTCGCCATGGCTGGACACGACTCCTCTCGCTCAGCGTGGAAACACCTGCTATCGCTCAAGCTGCAAGGTCTACATTCGCGTGCGCAAAGCCGACCAACGCCTCTATCTTTATGTGGATGGTAACCCTGCCGGCGAGTACCTCGTTTCGACGGGCGCACCGGGCCGCGAAACCCCCAACCTCGATCGTCATCCAAACGGACGCATCTACGACAAGTATTCCTCGCGCACTTACCCGGGCGGCGACTACCAAGGCCTTGGCAACATGCCATACGCGGTCTTCATCGAAGGCGGTTTCGCTATTCACGGCACCACCAAAGGCAATTTTAAGTACCTCGGGCGCAAAGCCTCGCACGGCTGCGTTCGAATGCATCCCGACAACGCGTTCATCATCAACCGCCTTGTCCGCGAACACGGGATCTACAATACCTGGATTCAAATCGACTAAGCGCCTGCAGCCAGATCAAGAATCTTGCGATCCATGCCATCGGGCGGCCAAGTCAGCGCCTTTTCCAAATACAAAAGGGCGTCCTCCGAATAACCGGGACGCCCTTTTTCATACTCATCAACAGCTTGAGCAAAGCCGACCGCCGCCTTCTCCTGAACACCCTCGCGAGGGTCTAAACGGCGATCACTCATGGCGATTAACCGCGACTAATCCGCCGCCGAAGCGCGTTTACGTTTGTGCGGATCAAGTTCGCGGCAGCGAATACGAATCGACTGCGGAGTCACCTCAATGATCTCATCGTCATTGATCCATTCCATCGCCTGTTCAAGCGTCATCGGCTTAATAGGCGTCAGCTTAACAGCTTCGTCAGTTCCCGATGCACGAACGTTTGTGAGTTTCTTTTCACGCGTACAGTTAACGACCAAGTCGTTTTCTTTAGCGTGCTCACCGACGATCATGCCGTCATAGACCTCAGTTCCAGGAAGGATAAAGATCTTGCCGCGCTCTTCAAGATACCAAAGTGCATAAGCGGTCGATTTCCCTTTACGATCCGAAATCATCGAACCGTTTTTACGGAAAGTGATGTCACCCTTGTACGGTCCCCAGCCCAAGAACTGCGTGTTCAAAAGTCCTGTACCGCGAGTGTCCGTCAAGAATTCCGAACGATAGCCGATCAAACCGCGCGATGGGATTTCAAATTCGATACGCACACGTCCCGAACCTTTGTTCACCATGTTCGTCATCACACCTTTTCGAAGGCCCATCTTTTCAGAAACTACACCTGTGTATGCTTCCGCGACGTCGACTACTGCCGTCTCCATGGGTTCTTGGCGAACACCATCGACCGTCTTGAAGATGACCTGCGGCTTTCCGATCGTGCACTCGTAACCTTCACGGCGCATTTGCTCGACCAAGACACCAAGCTGAAGCTCGCCGCGACCGAGAAGTTTAAACTGCTCGGGTCGGTCCGTCATTTCGAGGCGAATCGCGACGTTGGTTTTGATCTCGCGCTCAAGGCGCTCGAGGATCTTACGAGACGTGACGTTCTTTCCTTCGAGGCCCGCAAACGGTCCGTCGTTAACCGACATCATCATTGCAACTGTCGGCTCTTCAACGACGATGCGCGGAAGTGGCTTCGGATTTGTTGAAGAAGTGATAGTGTCACCAATATCGATTTCTTCGAAGCCCGCAACGATCGCGATGTCGCCGGCTACGATCTCCTTTGTCGGGATCTGCTTCATGCCGTCGTAGGCGAAAAGTGCCGAAATCTTGGCTTTTTTGTTGCCGTCTTTTGTTGCGACAAAGACTTCGTCGTTAACTTTGATGACGCCGTTCAAAACGCGGCCGATTCCAAGACGACCGACGAAGGTGTTCCAACCGAGGTTCGAGCACATGATCTGAAGTGTTTCTTCAGATTTTCCACCTGGTGGCGGGAATTTTTCGATGATCCAGTCAAAGAGCATCGTGAGGTTTTCTTGCTTCACTTTCGGATCGTCTGTGCACCAGCCTTCGCGGGCAACGGCGTAAACGACTGGGAAGTCCGCTTGTTCTTCTGTCGCGTCGAGATCGACGAAAAGATCGAAGACTTCATTCAAAACTTCATCGATACGAGCATCGGGACGGTCGATTTTGTTGATACAAACGATGACACGTTTACCTTGCTCGAGCGCCTTCTTCAAAACGAAGCGCGTTTGCGGAAGTGGACCTTCCGACGAGTCGACCAGCAAAACCGCACCATCGACCATGTTTAAGATACGTTCGACCTCTCCACCGAAGTCACTGTGCCCGGGGGTGTCGACGATGTTGATCTTGTGGTCTTTGTAAAAGAACGAGGCGTTCTTCGCCGCGATCGTGATCCCACGCTCGCGTTCAAGATCCATCGAGTCCATCATGCGCTCGGCAACTTGCTCATGCGAACGGAAAAGTCCGCTCTGCCTCAAGAGACCGTCAACCAACGTCGTTTTACCGTGGTCGACGTGAGCGATGATCGCGATGTTTCTAATTTTTTCCGCGGAGATATTTTCCATACCGTTTCCCGTTCCTGCTATTTGTTTCCTTAAAGCCAATTCCAATAATAAATTCGAGACGCGCCAAATGCGCCACGCTCAACCGTGGCCACCCATCAAGAATGCTTCGCCACTGGTATCCGCTTGGACGAGAGCCGCGATGCTTTCGAAATATTCAAAGACGGCCAGGAGAGTGGCCTCCAGTGTCTCGTGCTGGAAGATCGTCCTTCGAAATTGCGAGGCGCCAGGATACCCGGTGGAGTACCACGAGGCAAATTTCTTGATCTGCAACATGACAAAACGTTCCGGCTGATCTCCCTGCGCAATAAGGCCAAACGCCTGGTGCAATCGCTCAAAGAGTCGCCCGAAGTCCTTTTGCACCTGCGGCACTTGCCCAGAACGCATAAGACCCATCGCCTGACGGAAAATCCACGGGTTTTTTAGACAGCCGCGCCCGATCATAACACCGTCACACCCGGTCTCTCGCAAGCGGCTAACTGCCAATTCTGGCGTCACAATATCGCCGTTTCCGATGATCGGGATCTTCGAAGCCGCTTTCACTTCGGCGATGAAATCCCAATCTGCCGCGCCAGAATATCCGGCAGCCCGCGTGCGACCGTGAATCGCCACCCAAGCTAAACCCTCTTCATAAGCGATTTTGGCAACTTCAGCGGCGTTTCGCGAGTCATGATCCCACCCTGTTCGAATCTTGACCGTCACCGGAATCTCGACAGCGGAACGAACGGATTTAAACACCGCTTCGACCGCCTTGAGATCACGCAAGATCGCCGAGCCCGCCCCTTTTTTAACGACCTTAGGAACCGGACACCCGAAATTGAGATCGACAAAGTCTGCCCCGTGCTCCTGAACAACCTTGGCGGCGTTACCCAAAATCTCGGGGGTTTCACCAAAAATCTGAATCCCAACCGGACGCTGAGTTTCGTCAAACTCCATAAGTTGCAGGGTCTTACGCGAAGCATACTCAATCCCGTGCGCCGACACGAGTTCGGTGATCACCGGTCCACACTCAAGCTCCCGCATCACCGTGCGAAATGCGCAGTCGGTGATCCCCGCCATCGGAGCGAGCAAAAACGGATTGCGACCCAATTCGGCTCGGAGATGGTCTGTGTCTTTGATATGCCTAGTAATTTGATGGGCCACTTATGGGGCCAACTCCTACCGAAAGCTGTGCTGCGACGCAAGAGATTGCGGCGGCTTTGTACCCTCTACGACCCCGATATAATTGAAATTACAGTAGGTTCCGCCGTACGCTTCCCTAAGGTGAACCGTCATTATCGACTAGAAATCCTGGAGCCCAACCACCGCGAAGCCCTCGGCGAACTCCGCCGTATTGCTTATAAGACGTTATTCGGTGACCGAGTCGAGCAAGACAAGCTCGCTTGGAACGCCAATGACCTGCTGTTTCTCAACCTCGGACTCTTTGTCGGCGATCATCTAACGGCCAGCCTCCGAATTTCCGTCATCGAGTCCGACGAGGAATTTCGGCGCGTCACGCTCCAACCCCCTCCTCCCACGGTTCACTATCCGCTTGTCATCTTAAGCCGTGGCGCGACCTTACCCGAGCTTTCTTCTCAGGGCCTCCATTCGCATCTGCGCCTTAACGCCATGAAACTCATCCAAGCCGCAGGCCCGTGGGATATTTTGGGAACCATGGAGGCCGATTCTCCACGTCTCAAACAACTGCAAGAACTTGGTTACACCTTCGAAACCTGTCCGAATCAATGGGACGGATTTTTAAAAAACTCACAGCCCATAGTTCTCGCGACGCTTGACCGCTCTCGACTTCAAGAGGCCATTTCTAAACTCGAAGCACGTCTGCGTAAAAAAACTCACGAAAACGACGGAGCGACCGTCGACATCGCATTTGATATCGAACGCGCCGCTCATCGTCTGCAGACCCACTCTCACCGCGTCTCTCACGAACGGCTTGATTTCGATCTCGACAACAAAGCCATGTGGAATGAAGTTCGACCACTGTTGGAACGATTTCCGCGTTACGATCGCAGCCCGTCAGTCGGTGGGTGGTCGCTACAATCCCATCCCGGCGCGCCCAACCCCGTGCATTCCGGCTGGCCGATCGAGTTCCTTCCGTACAATGGTCCCGGAAACCGTGGTCCCACGTGGACGCCCCGAACCCCTAGCGAGTCTCAGCTTTTCGACGTTCAAAGTTACGAACATCCGACCGAGCTCTGTACACCGATGTTCCAACGCCTGCTGGAGCGCTTGACGGCGGCCGGCCTAACTCCGCGTCGAGCAAGAATCATTCGAATGCCGCCAAACGCGACCATGCGCTGGCATCAAGATGGTTCGCCGAGAATCTATCAGGTGCGCATTCACGTCCCACTATTTACCAACGAATCCTGTTTCTTCGAATCAGAGTTCGGGCGAGTGCAAATGCGCACCGACGGAGGAATCTACTTCGTTCATATCAATCGCCCGCATCGGGCCGTCAACGAAGGCGACACGGATCGCTACCATTTCGTCGTGCATGCCTGGGACACTTTGGGTTTAACACGGCACCATCGCTACGATCCGTCTCTTTACCAATTTGAAACTCATCACGCCGACGACGTCGACCTCGAAAGGCAGTTCAACCTGCCACCGCCAAAGGTTAGCCCCAAATAGTCGCAAGACGTTTGTGATAATCCGACGTATGCCGACTGAAACGAGCCGCGACTTCCTTTGCCCAAAATTCAATTTTTCCTTGGTCGCGGCAGATCGACTCGATCTGGGTGGGATCAAATCCCAAAGTCTTGAGATGAGGATAAAACCAAATCGTCCGCAGCAGACCAGGCTTCTTAGCAAGCTTCCATGCGGCAACCATCTCACTTGCTATTTCCGCCGCCTCGGTCGAGTTCATCTGCTCCGTTTCCCAGTAACTAGGATTGAAGCTGACTTTGCGAAAACCATATTTCTCTGGGTTTCTTGAATACTCGGCATAGTCTACGACGACCTTGTCCATGCCATCGCTATAAGGCATCAGCCCCAAGGGCCCGAATGTCGCCAGGTCCAACGCATCTTTTTCAATCACCCAATCCAGTGTTCGCTTCAAAGAATCACGGCTCTCGCCGGGTAGGCCGACAATGAACGATCCCTCTGACAAACATTGACCACGATAACTATTCTTAAAGTTCTCCAAGAACAGCTTCACCTTATCCGGCGGCGTTCCTTTGCCGGCACGCCTCGCAACGTCTGCGTCAAAAGACTCAAGGCCCCAGAAAAGCCCCTTGGCGCCAGAGCGAACCATCAGATCCACGGTATGAGGAAATGCCACCGCGACATCGACCCTCGAATAAGCCGTCCACTCGACCCGAAAGGGCAAACTCAAAAACATCTCGCAAGTGCGCTCGACTTTGCTCGGATGATCATTGAAACAGTCGTCGCTGAACAAATAGGTCTGAGTACCAAATAGCTCGTAGTTTCTAACCATCTCGTCGCGAAGATCTTCGATAGGTTTCTTGAAACTCTCTTTCTTTTCATAGTGACAAAACTTGCAGTTAAAAATACATCCGCGCGCGATCTCAAGAGGCATCGCTTCGCCATATGAAAGCGCATCTTCCTCGACCAACACGTGCTTCGGGCAACTGCGGTTTTGTTTGTCGTAGCTATTGTCGACAATCACGCCACCCAAAAATGGGGTCGACGCCGGCTCTCTTCCTTCACTGATCGCCTTGGCGATCTCAACGGCAGCATGATCGCCCGGCCCCATCACGACATAATCAAATTCTTCGAACCCATAAGGACGAAGTCTCGCGAACTGAGCTTTCACTCCACCCAGGACAAGCTTTGCATTCGGAGACTTTCGCCGAATCGTTTGTTTCAAACGAGCCGACCACTCCTTTAAGGCTTCCGCTGACTCCAGAAAAAGCTCGCCCGAGTAAAACCGCTGAAGGCCGACGGAACGATGTTTCCTTCCATCTAGTGTGTCAAAGTGCGGTGCCAAAAACGTCGAAGAAACACCGACATACTTAAGGCTTGGAGAAGCGATGGATTCAATGAATCGGAAAAACTCTTCGCGCGGCATTCTCGTGAAGTAGTCGACGACGGCGACACGAAAACCGGCTTTTCTCAAGGCGCTCGCGATCGCATAAGGCCCTGCATATCGAGAATTTCCAACTTCTCCCCACAAGACCACATCTGAGAGCAAGATTATTTCCGCGCTGTTTATTTCTGCCATGAGGGCGACACTAGCTCCATCTATGCACGGCAATTTGGCCTGCAACGATTCGTCGTACAATTACACTTAGTCTGTAGCTGTAACTGGCTCGTTGCAAAGACCAATTTTCGAAAAGAATCTTCCATGCAACGCGAGGTTCAATTCGGATCACAAGATCATATTCCGACTCCACCGCGTTATGAGCCAACACGTCGCTACCGTCAAACAGGAATCCGTAGCGGAAGATCTCGTCGTCCGGTTCTCCAACCAAAAAGGCAACCGTCATCGCAGACACCCACTTGCTGGAAACCGCGACCAACAAGTCACGAAGTCGTAAAAAGATCATCTCGGCATTTTGACGAATCTCTTCTTCCAAACGCGAACCTTCATGCCGGCAGGCAATCGGTTCGATATGCGGTTCATCGAAGTCCGCCAACGTAGACGACGGAACCTGCCCCGCGGCGACGATATCGCCGTGACGCAGGCTTATAGGAACCGCGCCACCGAGATCGCGCGCCAAGATCCCAGCTTTCGCAAAAAACATCCTGTTGAAATCTAGTAGCTCCGGATGCCGAAACCGAATCGAAGCCGCGTACGGACAAACCCACTTCGGCCTCAAGTGCTCGCATATTGACTCAATTCTCCTCCACGATTGCTCTTCCAAATGAGAAAGCGTCTTCTCATTCATCCCCTCGGCGACGACTCCGCGGCAAACCGAGAAGTCGTAGATAAGCGGAAATGGATAGATATCCGCATAGCCAACAAAGGCCGCTTCGAATTCTCCAAAAAAACAGGCAAGAAGGAAGTAGTGATCCGAAGAAAACCTCGCGTCGTTATCAAACAGATACGATCGCCCCGCACAGGTCACAACAAGTGACGAGTCATAGGGGTACCCTTGCGAAGGTAAAAACACGCATAACCTTAAATCTCCCATCACGTAGCCGCCAGGCCCTGGCTCGACCTCTACCACATGGTCGAAACCAATCGCCCGGATGCGACTCGCGAAGACTCCGTCCTTATGTTTGGCGACAATCACCGGAATTTTTTTGGGGAAACGGGCAAGAGTTTCTTCGCTGAAATGATCGGAGTGCATGTGAGAGATATGGATGGCCGTCAATCCGTCGATCTCTTCGAAAGTCAGCGCGGCCGGCGGCGGAACCGCATGCAGTGTCTCATCGTTCAGCGAAGGAGAAAACCAGGGATCGATCAACACGCGTTCGGATTGCGAACGCAACAGGACACAAGCGTGACCGACGTATTTGATTTCCAACACGTCTATATTGAATCCGCTCGCAAGACAGATTGTCTAGATTCGATTCACGGTCCCATATACAGAGTGTGTATAACTGGCTCGAAACTAGATGAATTGGTTGGAAAAATGGTGGTCAGGGACGGAATCGAACCGCCGACACATGGATTTTCAGTCCATTGCTCTACCGACTGAGCTACCTGACCATTCGGTAAGACGAGGGTGACAGGGGTATCGCACGCCCGTCGGCCCTGTCAAACGACGGCTGCCAAATAACGCAAAATCTCGAAGAAACATGAGTTTTCGGCACTCAAGTCTTTTGCTGGCCTCGCGTTATCTGCTTAAATGAATCGCAAAAAGATCTAGTTAAAATAGGCGAAGAGCCTCGGCTATACCTATTAGAACGCATCAAAAACCTCTGAAATTGAAAACACGCTTTCCCCACCTATGTGGTATCGATGCGCCCTCGTCGAGTCTTAAATGATGACCATTTAATAACTTTGCGGCGTCACTAAACAAAAACTCAAGCACCTTCGCAATCTCTGAGGCCTCTGCAAAGCGACCGGAATGAGGATTCACCAGTTTCGAGATGGGCAAACCTAAAAGTTCAGCCTTCCGACGAATGGGATCAGTTAAAACCGCAAGTGGCTCGATAGAATGTGCCCTAATTCCGTAATTAATATAGTCAGAGGCAATATGCTCAATAAGAGGTCTTATCGCCATTTTACTAGCAGCATAAATCGCAGCACCAGGTAAAGCTCGGTTTATGCCGTAAGTCGTGTTGGCAACAAAAACACCACTTTTTTGATTCATCATGATTGGCAATAAGCGCCTCATCACATATAGCGAACCCAAGAAATGCGTTTCAAAAGCTTCTTCAATATTTTCATTTGTTACCTGATGCAAGTAGGCAGACCTCCCCGCCGGTCCCGCATTGAGAAAAACAAAATCTACTCGCTTCATTTTTTCAATAGCTAAGTTCAAAAAGTTGTCGACTTCTTTTTCTTTCCTTACATCGGCTTTAACGTAAAGCGCCTGGCCTCCCCGTTTCGAAATTACGGATTGGACTTCTCTACCTAAACCCTCCCGTCTTCCGCAAAAAGCCACTTTGGCACCCAGTTTCGCCAACGCCTCTGCTGCTTCTCGACCAATACCGGAAGTCGCACCCGTGATGAGAACCGTCCTACCTTGCAAATAATGACTGGATGAATCCATCCCAATTTGGGCCGCTGCGCGGTCGTTCAGGTTTACAGCTAAGTAGCTTGCTCCTAGATAATTTAGAAATCCCCTTCTCTTCATCGAAACAACTCCCGTTTGCCATCCGGATCAATGCGTCTACATTCATTACTATAAGGCGGTAGTGCAGCAAAATTCTATCAACTGAGATCAGCACTCAAAATTTCGAAATTGCCCCGTCGAGATCGCGAATCAAGTCGTCCACGTCCTCAATTCCGACACTTAGGCGAACAAGGCTGTCGTCGATGCCAAGTTTCTTGCGCATATCCGCCGGAACCGAAGCGTGCGTCATAATCGCTGGATGCTCGATCAACGACTCAACTCCACCAAGGCTTTCTGCCAATGCAAAAACCTTTACGTTTTCAAGAAGTGCGCGTGCTCCCGTGAGTCCACCTTTCACGTAGAAAGTGATCATTCCGCCAAATCCAGACATCTGTTCTTTGGCAAGCGCATGCTGAGGATGCGAAGCCAATCCAGGATAAATCACACGCTCGACATTCGAAGACTTCTCCAAGTAGTTCGCAACAGCCTTCGCGCCAGCTTCGTGAGCTTTCATTCGCACCGGCAGTGTTTTCAACGACCGAAGCGCCAAGAACGAATCAAATGGCGACTGAACTCCCCCCATCGAGTTCGACAAAAATGCGATTTTCGCCGCGATCTCGTCGTTGGAAGTGACCAATGCGCCGCCAACCATGTCGCTATGACCGCCGATGTACTTAGTCGCCGAATGCACGACGATCGTCGCACCAAGCTCAAGCGGACGCTGGAAATAGGGACTCATAAAGGTGTTATCGACAACCGAAACAACGCCGGCAGAAGAAGCCATCGCCGATAGCTTTTTAATATCCACGAGCTTGAGAGTCGGATTGGTCGGAGTTTCTAGCCAAAGCATTTTCGTATTCGGCTTCAACGCCGCTTTGAAGTTTTCTGGGCTCGAAAGATCGACAAAGCTGAATTCGATTCCGTTGTGACGAATGACTTTATCCATGAGACGGAAAGTTCCACCGTACATGTCGTCACCCGCGATCACGTGATCGCCAGCCTTTATCAAGTGCAAGATCGTGGTGCTCGCCGCGCATCCAGAAGCGAATGCAAACCCGTGTTTGCCACCTTCAAGATTGGCGATGCAGGCTTCATACGCTTTGCGAGTTGGGTTGTGAGTTCGGCTATATTCGTAACCTCGGTGCACGCCCGGCGAACTCTGCACATACGTCGACGTCAGATAGACAGGAGTCATGATTGCGCCCGTCGTCGGATCTGGCTCTTGGCCGGCATGAATCGCACGAGTTTCAAACTTGAATTTTTCTGGTGACCAACTGTTATCCATATCAACTTCCTTGAATCGCTCTACCGAGCCAATTAGTTGAGGCCCTTTTCTTTCATCCACTGATCGTTAAACGCTTTGCTCAAATACGAGCGTCCACCATCGGGGAACATCACAAGAATCTTCGAAGGTTTCTCAAGCTTTTCCGCATATTTGATCGCCGCGGCCAGCGCCGACCCGCAGCTAGGACCGACAAGCAGTCCTTCGAGATTCGCCAAATCACGACAAGCTTTGAACGACTCCTTGTCAGTGATGCGAACGAAATCGTCCATGTATTTAAAGTGTACGTTGTCCGGAAGCATATCCTCGCCGATTCCCTCGACAAGATACGACGCCGCCGGGTCGCGCACCTCTTTGTAATAGAAAAGATCATACAAAATACTGCCGATCGGATCCGAACAGACGATCTTCACATCTGGCTTCTGCTCTTTCAGATAACGACCAACACCCGAAAGCGTTCCGCCAGTACCGATGCCACCGACGAACACGTCAATCTGTCCATCCATTTGCTTCCAAACTTCAGGTCCCGTCGTTTCGTAGTGAACAACAGGGTTGGCCGGGTTGTGATATTGATTCGCCAGGTAAGCGCCGGGAGTTTCCGCGACGATTCGCTTGGCAACCGAGTAATGGGAGTTCGGATCGTCAGGCTCAAGACCGGTCGGCGTCATCACGACTTTCGCGCCATATGCACGAAGCACAGCCCGCTTTTCTTCGCTGATCTTTTCCGGCATCACAAAAACGCACTTGTAGCCTTTCAACAGACCGACAAGACCAAGACCAACTCCCGTATTGCCCGAAGTCGCTTCGACGATCGTGCCGCCGGGCTTCAGTTCTCCGCGTTTCTCCGCGTCTTCAATGATCGACAGCGCGATCCTATCTTTGATGCTTCCACCTGGATTGAAAAACTCGACTTTGGCAAAGAACTCGTGGCGACCCTTCGGTACGCAACGATTCAAACGAACGATTGGCGTATTGCCGATTGTCGACAAAACACTGTCGTGAACATTCATCATGATGAGATCCCCCGTTATCAGACCGAACTGTCGGCTTGGCGGGATGAGCGCAGGCTTGCCGAACGACGATCCACTTTTTCAGAGCGTTTTCCAGAGACGTCGTCATGGCATTCTAAAAGGCTAAGGGCAAGGCGGAGTTGCTCCGTTTGGTCGGTAATCGTTGGGTAACCCAAACTTTCGAGCTTACGAGCGACAGATTTCGTGTCGGCCGTACCGGCAACAAGCTGATCAATCAAGGGCTCGAGGATTTCTAGGCTCAACGAGAGCTTCGGTGGGTTCGACATGGAAAAATCCTAGCCCAGGTCAAAGCGCGGACTCAATACTGACCAGAGCCCAGGTGACGCAAAGCGCAGGCCGTTACGCGTAGGCCTTTCAACGGTCGGAGTACTCGAGATCTCTTCTGCGTTCTTCCAATGCCAGACGACAAAGTCCATCCGTCCATTCATCAGTCGCCGGAATCGCGCGCGCTCGTTTGGCTCGCAACACACAGCTCTCTGTCATCCGAACCCGTTCCTCGGCCGACATCTCTGCCCGAAAACAAAATGTCGGCGGAAGTCCGTTCTTGTTCTGAAACGCACAAGACGTCGTCTTTTGATCGCTCTTCTTTTGTTCTCCCACCAGACGGTCAAGTGAGCCAATGGTCTCCGTCCTTATAATAGACAGGATCGAAGACGAACCTGCCGCGGCCGTGGCTGTGGCCGATGCCGACTCGAACCCAAACAGGCTTAAAAGGCCCACGATCAGAATTGTTTTGAAACGAATCACATTCATCCATCACCTCCATCAAATAGCGGAAAGAAAAGCGCGCGTGATCGGCCCGAACAGCAGAATCAGGAACGCGGGAAACAAGAAAAACAACAGTGGCAGCAACATCTTCAGCGGCAACGATTCAACATGAGCCTTGAGATCCATCTCGAGCTGCCTTTCGACCTCTCGTCGCAGCGTTCGCCACTCCGTGAGCACGGATGCGCCTCGTTTTCCGGACTCTAAAAGCAAAAAGAGCTGCTCTCGTTGGCGACCGAGCTCGTTTTTCCGCCCTTCAAGCCGTGCCAAACGCGAGAACTCAAGAGGCTGATCCTCTTCCAGCCAACGGACAACCGTCGCAAATTGATCCAAGAACGCTCGGTTATAAACATCATGAGTGCCACGCAATCCGCGACGAGTTTGCTCGTTCTCCACGTTCAGCCAAGCCAAAGCGGCGTCATGTGAGCTTCGACCTCGACAGATCTCCTCCTCAATAGCGGCAAGACACTGCAGAACCAGATTCATACCGTCCATTTCACTCCTCCTGCTCCTCTCCACAGCCACAAAACTCCCAAACAGAACAATGGGACCGAAAACTGCATGGAGCCCTTCACCGCTGCCCAACCGAAAGCGATGAGAACAAAGATCGTGAGGGCAAGATAGATCACGGCAAGCACAACAGCCTGAGCACGTGCTTGCGCCATCGCCTGATTGGACCTACGTCGAAAAGTTTCGTCCGCTTGAATTCGGTCTCGCCAGCGTTCGAGTTCTTCGATTTGGCGGCTCGGAAGCAGATGAATGCGTCGAAATTCGTCTGCGATCTTTCGAATCGTTGGTGGAAGAGACGCGCGCGCCTCCGACGAACTCGCATCCACTTCGTTTTGTGGTGAAAAAGACACAACCCGAACGATTGCGAGCATGTGAAAGCGAGACGATGACCGATCTTTCGCGAGTTCTTCCTCCAAAGAAACCTGCAATGAGTATCCCATTCGCATTCTCATGATGAGATTTCCCAGTCGCTTTGGCAGCTCGCGAGCGACTCGCGATTGACGTCGTTTTGCTAGGAGAAATGTACTCGCGAGCGCCACGACAAGCGGAGCAAACATCCGCAACCAAACATCGAGAACAGATGTCACCGGGAACACAACCACCGATGCTCCGATCGCGATCGCAGAGACGGTGCCAATTTTTGTCATGTCGACCGCTCGGATGAATCTTTCTCGCACCAAAATCGTCGCGAGATGAGATGCGGACACGAATCCGATCACCGAACATGCGAAGATTGCGAGCTTCAATGCTGTCGACATGAGTTCCTCCGAGTTTTTTCGGAGCAAGAGTCGAGCGAGTGAGCGCTTTCGAAATAAAAATCGAAAGTTTCGCACTCAAGTTTATTTTTTCTATTGACGATCAGAGTCGTGAGGTTATCCTTTTTGTAAGGAAGTCTTTCGATCAAGAAGCGAAGCGCATAACGCGAATAGTGGACGGATCAAAATTAGCGAACTCATCCTAGGAGGAGCGAGACATGGCAAAGAAGAAAGCAACAAAGAAAGCAGCGAAAAAAGCTACTAAAAAAGCTGCGAAGAAGAAAACGACTAAAAAGTCGAAGAAGTAAGTAAGACCCTTAGGGGTTGAACTTCGAAACCCTCGAGCAATCGAGGGTTTTTTTATGCCCGAAACCCGCCACAGGAGCGGATCTCCCGCCATCGACCGGGCCGACACCTTCCGGCCGAAGCGACACCCAATCGGTCGAGCCAAGGGCGAGACCAAGATTCCGAAGCGCTTGCGCGAAGAATCGATGCTAAAAGAGCTTGGCTCGAATGCCTTCTTTTTGGAGGAACTCGCGAATGGCTTTTTCGTCGAGTTTTTCAAGACGCCACATCAGGCGATGCAGGAGATCCATTGTCTTTTGCGCTTCGGGACCTCGAAGTTTTGATGTCACGATCAGCATATCTTCGGTAATTTGAGCGACGTTCCCGACGATTTTGGTGAATTCCTTGTTCTTCGACATCTTCTCAAGCAGGACCAGGGTCTTGTTGAGGTTAGATACGAGGTTGTTCATCTTTTCGACCGTATCCATGATCGAACCTTCGTTCTTTTCGACCATATCGAGAATTTTTCCGGCCAAACCATAGCTTTGCGAGATTAATTGGTCGATTCGCGGCGGATCTTCACCGCGAACGTAAGATCCCGGCTCCAATTCTGGCGAGGCCAATGAACCCGGAGTCACTTCCACAAACTTCTCGCCGATAACACCTGCCAAGTTGATGAAGAACTTGGAGTCCGAACGCACGGTTTTCCATGCATCGCGACCGATGGAGAGCGTCACCGTGAGTTTAACCTCTTCGCCAGTCGGCGATTTCTGCTCAGGAGTGAACTCGATGGCTCGAACCTTGCCGACTTTGATCCCCATTACACGCACCGGAGACCCTACCTCCACGCCGCCGGCGAAATTGTAACCTACTCTAACATCATAAGAAGAGGCGAAGGGGTTCAATGCCCCGAGGTACCAGATGAACCCGAGGACAAGGACCAATGAGAGGAGAAACAAACCACCGACTTTAACTTCCGGCGAGAGCGATTTCTTCGATTGAGCCGACATGGATCCATTAGAGAGGAGTTTTCGTCATTACTCAACCAGCGAATGCAGCGTCGCCAAGCCGCCCCCCCGCAGAACACAGGCAGGCCGAAGCGTCATCCCTAAAATCTTTCCGCGCCCCTGCGCGGAAAGCAGCGCAGGCCAGAGGCCAAAGCGTCATCAATAGTAGAAGCTCATGAGGTAGGACATTATAAAGTCCAGCACGATAATTGCGACGGACGAAGCAACAACGGCGTTTGTTGTCGCAAGCCCGACGCCTTCCGCTCCGGGGCGACAATTAAGACCGCTGTAACACGAGAACAGCGGAATCACGGCTCCGAATACCGCACCCTTGATGACCGCAAAGAGCAGGTCCTGGCCAGAAACAAACGGTCGACTCATTTCAAGAAACAATTCGGCGGTGTAACCAAGCTTCACGACTGAAACACTCATCGCCGCCATTAAACAGACTATATTCGCGACCAAACTTAATAGCGCACCGGCGATTGCGCACGCCACCAACCGAGGGGCCACCAGAAACCGCACTGGATCAAGACCGAGCATCTGCAGCGCCTCAACCTGCTCGGTGACTTTCATGCTACCTATTTCGGCGGCCATACCCGCACCTGCACGCGACGTCACCAAAAGCGCCATCACAACGGCGCCGAGCTCCCGAAGAATCAACATCGCAGCAAATCCCGGTACCATCGAATCGTTTTGGATCACGATTTTCATGTGAAAAGAGGCTTCGATAATCGTAACCATCGCGGCAGCGCATACACAGAGAAGAACAATCGGCAGACTTTCGGCTGCGACGAAGTCGATTTGGCGAAATACATCGCGCCATCGGTATGGCGGACTGAAGGCCGACGCGAAAGCGCGGGCCGAGAGGTAGCTAAATCCAAAAACATGGTGAACGGCATTGCGAATCATGGGCCCTTCACCGCCCCGGCTTTCACAGATTCCGTGATCTGCGACATTTCAGAAACGATGGAAAGCAGCATGGTTAGCAAACTTTCCGAGACGAGGCTGGTCGCCCAGTCCGCTACGACTAGCGTAACCATTGTCGCTACAGCGGTTTGCACGACGGCGCGGCCTACACCCTTGGCTCCGCCATCCGCGGTAAACCCTTTGTAAGTACAAATTGCCGACAAAAGCAGGGCGTAGATAAAGCACTTAAATATTCCGGTCGCGACCGACGGAAACTTCACGATAGTCGGAATGTGGCGCAGGTATTCGTCGGCGTTGATACCGGCAAAACCCATCGCCAGAAGGACGCCGCCGAATATCGACATCAATAGCCCAGCCGTCAATAAAGCGAAGCTGGAAGCAACAATGGCGATCATACGAGGAAGAATCAGCTCTTGATACGGGTCTGCGCCCAAGCAGCGGATGGCGTCGATTTGCTCAGTCACTCGCATTGTTCCCAGTTCGGCGGTCGTGAACGCCCCCACCTTACCACTGAGCATGAATGCAATTAGTAGAGGGCCTACCTGTCGGATCGTTGCACTGGTCGAAAGGCCACCTAAAAAACCCATCGCCCCATACGCCTCCACCTGCATGGCAAACTGCACGGTCATAATTGCGCCGACAAAGAAGCCGGCCATCATCGTTGTGGGAAGACTTTGTAAGGTCACCTTCCAGATCTGAAGAAATACTTCGTGGCGGGAAACACCTTTTCGGAAGAACACGTCGATGTTTTTTAATACAAAACGAACACAGCCGCCGATCTCACCCAAAATACCAAACGTGCCGTCAAATGCTCTGATCAATGAGGCCGTCATTGTTCCACCGTTCGCGCTTTCGCTTCGGCAAGAAAGTCTATTACCAGCGGCTGTTTGGAATCGAGAATCTCTTTCACCGTGCCCTGCTCGACGATCATACCCTTGTCGAGAACAACGATACGATCGGCAATTTCAAGAGCGCAATCCATATCGTGACTGACGACCATCGACGTCGTTTTGGTCTTACGTGAGAGATCGCGAATCAAATGATTTATCTGCCTCGTTGTCACGGGATCAAGTCCCGTGGTCGGTTCATCGAAAAGCAAAATCTTCGGACCGACGGCGACGGTTCGTGCGAGGCTCACACGCTTCTGCATTCCATATGAAATCTGAGTCGGAAGCTTCGTTTCAAGCTGAATGTCCGGTTGCAAACTCGGATCGCCGCCTCCTAGACCTACTAGCGCAAGACACTCACGCACACGCGGCATGGCCTCTTCCAAACTTAGACGTTCGTGCTTCATCAAGCCGTACGCAATATTTTCGGCGATAGTCAGCGAATCAAAAAGCGCGGGATGTTGGAAAACCATTCCGCACCGGCGTCGAATCGGAAGGTAGTTTTCTTCGGAGAGATCGGTGACATCTTCACCAGCGATTCGCACTCTCCCACCATCGGCGCGAAGCAAACCCACCAAAGTCTTTAGGAGAACAGATTTCCCGGTACCCGATGTCCCAAGGATGAAAACGATCTCTCCTTCTTGCACGGTAAATGAAAGCCCTTTAAGGACGGTGCGGTCGCCGAATCGCTTAACGAGACTTTCAAAGTCGATCATGTCGAAAGCCTCCGTTCGGAATCCGCTGACGGCTGCCCGCGCAAGAAACGAGCGACTTCCGGGTGAGTGGAGTTCCTAGTTTCGTCCGGGGTCCCCGCCATGACAAGTCGCCCCCCGAAAACAAAACCGACGCGATCCGCAACCTGAAAGGCACGCGCGATCTCGTTGGTGACCACAATGACGGTCGAATGATCGCGCTCTTGAAGGTCTTTGATGAGGCGAATAATCATGCGGCTGGTGATGGGATCAAGACCCGCCGTTGGGTCATCGTAGAGAATCAATTTCGGAGCCAATGACAAGGCGCGCGCAATACCCAGACGCTTTTGCATTCCTCCACTAATTTCCGATGGATAACGCTCGGCGGCCTCACTCAAGCCAACGGCCGCAAGAAGCTTATGACTCACTGCCGCAGCGGCCCGCTCGTCGCGCCCTAAGGTCTCGACTTGAGGGAAGTTCACGTTCTCCAAGGCGGTCAGCGAATCAAAGAGAGCATTGCGCTGAAAAAGCATTCCCGCCTGCCGACCCCAATTCATCCGCTCGGCCGTCGACATCTGCGAACGATCTCGCCCTTCGATTCGCACTTCGCCTATCGAAGGCTCAATAAGTCCCGCCAATATTTTCAGCAGAAGTGACTTGCCCTGGCCGCTTGGACCCATAATCGCCAGAACTTCGCCGCGCGCTACCGAAAGATGGACATCTCGCAGCAAGGTTTCGCCGGCGATTTCCAAGCTCACGCCTTCAAGTTCGATGAAGGTCTCATTCAAGGTCTCGTCCAAGGTCTCACCTTTGGCTAAGTGGTCCAATTCGTTCTCACCCCGCAATTACCTTTTGCCCCTACATCATTGCTGATTTATTCACTGAGAGCACTATATTCGAACGATTCACTCTGCAAAGTAAAGAGGACGCCTATGGCTACATACGAGAAAATCAAAGTCCCAGATGCCGGTCAAAAAATCCGCATCGGTGCGAACGGAAAAATCGAATGCCCGGATCAACCGATCGTAACATTCATCGAGGGCGACGGAATCGGCGCGGACATCTGGAAAGCATCTGTTGCGGTTTTTGATGCTGCTGTTGAAAAGGCCTACAAGGGCAAACGCAAAATCCACTGGTGCGAAGTCTACGCCGGTCAAAAAGCGACTCAGATGTACAACGGCAACTTCTTCCCAGAAGAAACTCTCGCCGCGATCAAAGAATTCGTCGTTTCGATCAAAGGGCCTCTCGAAACTCCGGTAGGAAAAGGGATCCGCTCGTTGAACGTCGCTCTTCGCAAAGAACTCGATCTCTACGCGTGTGTTCGCCCAGTGAAATGGTACTCCGGCGTTCCAGCTCCAGTTCGTGAGCCACAAAAAGTCGACATGACAATCTTCCGTGAAAACATCGAAGACGTTTACGCGGGAATCGAATTCCCCGCTGGATCGGCTGAAGCCAACGAGTTCATCGCACTCGCAAAGAAGCATGGCAAAAACATCCGCGAGACAAGTGCAATTGGCGTGAAGCCAATGTCGGCATTCGGTTCGAAACGCCTTGTTCGCAAAGCGATCGAGCACGCCATCGCTTACGGTTGCCCAAGCGTTACCCTTGTTCACAAAGGTAACATCATGAAGTTCACTGAAGGTGCATTCAAAGACTGGGGCTATGAACTCGCAAAAGAAGAGTTCAGCGACGTCACAATCACAGAACAAGAACTCTGGGATAAATTCGACGGCAAAGCGCCAGCTGGAAAAATCATCGTAAAAGATCGCATCGCGGACAACATGTTCCAACAAGCGCTTCTTCGTCCAGATGAATACTCTGTACTGGCTCTTCCAAACTTGAACGGCGACTACATGTC
>CAUJGS010000031.1 GCA_963170185.1 Bdellovibrionota bacterium | reverse complement strand
TTGTCGCTTTCTTTAAAATAAAGTGATTTGGACTTGGTTTTCCCGCTTTCGAAGAAAGTCTCGTCTAGTCCAATGGGAAACCCGTCGATCTCCTTCCACTTGCGTTTGATTTTCCCGGTGCCTGGATAGTAGTCGACTTGTTCACCGTGATTTCGTTCGTTGCCATTGATAATCTTGTAGCGACGTAGCTCGTGTCGATTTGCCGCACTCAGTTCGCGTTCGAGTGTTTTTCCTTTTGAGAGCACCAAACGTTCTTCGGTTTTGCTAGTGCCATGAGTTCTTACGCAGCGAACTTCGCCCTCAATGAAAACCTTCACGTCGCGATCGTTGAGATCGACAACCTCGCCCTTGTGTCGGCAAACTTGGTCGGCCATTGCGGGCAGATGTATGAGAAGGCAGCTCGCCGTGAGCCAGGCCGCGATCGAAAATTTCAGATGGACATTGTTTTTTTTCATTACCTAAGATGATCCAGACCCCCGCCCCTAAAATGCAAGCCCAACATGAAGGTCAAAGACGAATATGAATGCCGAAACGAGGGAACCACTTAAGCATAGAGAGCTCTTTGCGTTTCAAACGAGTTTGATTCTTATGACTTTCTTATGTCTAGCCTCTCAGGCTCATGCTTGTCCGGTCGCGCAGGAAGTTGGTACGGAGCTCAGCAACAAGACCGAAGCGGTTTGTGGAAGGCGCATCGTGTGGGATCTTGCCAAGTTTGTTCCGGACGATGAAATCTGTGGGTCGCGTCGCCAGGGGCTAAATCTTATTCAACGTGTACTTGAGGATGTTTGTGAAAGCCGAGTTCCTGGCGACGATCTCACAGAAAAGCTAGAACGTATCGAAGTGGTGGCGCATTTGAAGCCGGAGTTCCGATACGAGCTGAAAGCACGGGTTCTTAAAGCCACAGTGCCGATCAAGGAGGCGCCGGTTTTATCGAAGTGGAATGAATCACGAGATCAGCTGCTAGATTTTTTGCGAAAATCCACCGGGCTTAAGCTTGAGTCCAAGGCAAAGCGTGAAGAAATCAGTGCGGCGGCCCGAGTGACGAAGCAACCCGAACGGGAGCAAGCGGCGAAAGAAAGAGAAGCGAAGCGTGAGGCGATCTATCGAGAAAGAGATCGACGAATTGCTAAAATGCGCTCCGAGATGGAGGCTGCCACAGCGAAGTACGTGGCACGCACCAAAGAGATTTCAGCTCGGCAAACATCGGGGATGTCTTCGGAGGAGATCGATCGTCAAAAACGTGATCTCGAGGAAGCTCTCAAAGAGTTGCAATCGGCTCAAACAAAGTTTCAAGCCGATGTTCAAACCCTCACCAAGGAAATGGATGAGGCGCTGAAGGCGCTATAAGAGATCGCTTCAGGTCTTGGATGGTTTCGCTTTTTTTTTGGCTTTCGCTTTGAGAGTGCGGTCCGCCTTTTTAACTTTCGCGATAGACTTTGAGCGAAAACCGAGAAGGGCTTTCGCGAGGCGCTTGGCAAGCGTGCCGTCGCCAGACGCGATGATACGAATCGCAAGCAATGCTGCATTGGCCGAGTTGTCGATGGCCACTGTTGCGACGGGAACCCCTTTTGGCATCTGCACAATCGAAAGGAATGCATCGATTCCATCGAGCGCCGTGATGTTGACCGGTACCCCGATCACGGGGAGGGTCGTCGCGCTGGCGAGCATTCCGGGGAGATGAGCCGCGCCGCCGGCGCCTGCGATGAGGACCTTCACGCCGCGTTCGGCGGCCGTTTTGGCATAGTCGAGCATCTCTTGCGGAGTTCGATGAGCCGAAAGGACTCTCACTTCGTGTGCGACACCGAAGTCGTTTAGGGTCTCATGGGCCTTAACAAGCACTGGCCAGTCTGAGTCGCTTCCCATGATGATCCCAACAAGAGGGCCGCGTCCGGTCGATTGTTTTTTCATCATCTCTCCCTAGTAGCCGATTTCTTTCTCTGATTTTGCCGCGATCTGTTTGGCAAGCTCAAGACAAGCCTTCTTGCCGGCTGGGCCTTTGGCGAATCCCGCAACGCTGACATGGCCAAGTTTGCGACCGGGGCGCGATTCGTGTTTCCCGTACCAGCTGATCTCCGAAGTGAAGCCAGCCTTTGTGACGCCACTTTGGCCAGCTTGCCATGGCGTAAGCTTTGGGCGGGCGGCTTTGCTGCCAAGCAAGTTCCACATGGCAAAGCACGAATAGGGTGTCTTGGGTTTTTCTAAAGCAAAACCCGCCACGGCAAAAAGATGAGCCGCGAACTGGTTAAAACTCATCGCGCTTAGTGTGTAGTGACCAGAATTGTGAACGCGAGGCGCGATCTCGTTGATGAGCAGCTCTTGACCAAGGTCAAAAAACTCAACCCCCATCACGCCGACGTAGTCGATGCTCTTTAAAAAAGCGCGCAGGCGCTTAGTCATCGCACTCATTTGGCTACGCTGTTTTGGCGATGCGGGGTTTTGCGGCCCAAGAGTCCAAAGGCAGCGTGAGTTTTTTTGCAGAGATTCGACAAAAGGGTATTCGATGATCTGGCCAGTTTGGTCGCGTGCGATAAGTAGCGCGAGTTCTCGTTTAAACGGCACAAATGCTTCGCCGATATAGCCTGCACTCCCGGCCCTTGCGAGCTTGTCATGAATGAACTCGTTTAAGTCGCTTTCTGACTTCACGATCGTCGTGCCGTAGCCGTCATAACCGCCGGTGCGGGCTTTTAAAACGAGGCCCTTGGCTGGCTTTCCGACTTGCTCCCATGCCTGCTTGGCGTCTGCCGGAGTTTCAACTGCCAGCCAAGGCGAAGTCGGCAATTTGTGTTTATCGAAGCTGCGTTTTTGAGTCAGACGATCGCGCAGGAGATCCATCGTTTGTGGCTTGGGCCAGACGGGTGTGCCGGTGGCTTGCGAAGCTTTTTCAAGCAAGCTTGCGAGATAAAACTCACTTTCAAAGGTGACCGCCGAACAGCGTTTGAGAAAGGCGATGAGATCTTCTTCACGGTCAGGGCTTCCGGCGATCCAGTTGGACGTGACTGTTGCCGCTGGGTCCGAGGCCTGTGGGCTTAAAACGGCAACGGGTAGACCGCGACGATGGGCTTCGAGGACGAGCATGCGAGCCAGTTGCCCGCCACCAAGAATTCCAATAGGTTTCATATGTTAGGTTTTGACACTGTACCCCGAAACGGGTCAAGAAAGCTCACATGAATCTCGCGCCTGGGTCGGCGGCACCCACGACAAAGCCTGTGAAAATGACAGCGACTCCTCGTCCCATTCTTCGTGGGGCTGTTAATTTTCCCGTGATGTTGGCTCCGATGGTGGGCTTAAGCCACGTGTCGCTTCGTATGGCGGTTCGCGAATATCTCCCGCAAGGGGCGATCACCATGTGGCCAACGGAGATGTTAAACTCTAGGCGTCTTCCTATCGAGCGTTTTGACCTCGTGCCTGAGATCCTGAGATCGCCTGCTGAGACACACATGGTGCCGCAGATTTTGGGCAATGAAGAAGAGCCCATTCGAAAAAGTGTCGCACGCCTTGAAGGCGAGTGGGGCGCTAGTGGGATCGACATCAACATGGGGTGCCCGGTGCGCAAAGCACTTTCGCACAACTACGGCGTAAGCCTCATGGGTGACAAAGGTTATGCGGCCGAAGTCGTTCGTATGACGGTTCGCCACACGTCGCTTCCGGTTTCTGTGAAACTTCGTGCGGGCAAGGGTGAATCGGGCACGCAGTTTTTGCTCGAGTTTGCCAAAGGCTTGGTTGAGGCGGGTGCGGAGAGTTTGACGCTTCATCCGCGTTCGGCTGAACAAAAGCGACGTGGAAAAGCGGATTGGGAGCAGATTCGAATTTTAAGAGAGAACGTGCCTTGCGCCGTGATCGGAAATGGCGACGTGCAAACCGCAGAAGATGCGCTTCGTATGCTTTCGGAAACAGGCTGCGATGCTGTGATGGTTGGTCGCGCGCTCACAGCGAGACCTTGGATGCTCTGGCAGCTTGGCGAGGACCTGGGCTCTTGGGCACCGCCAATAGGGCGAGAGGGTGAGCTTGCGCCTCGCACGTCAGAGGAAGAAGGGCGCGAGTACGCACGCTTCGCTTTGAGAGTGCTTTCGCTGATGCAGGAGTTTCACCCACCGCGCGAGAAAGCGCATTGGTCAGAAGAGCTCTTGGTGCGAAAGTTTCGTTTCTTTTTAAAGAACTCAGCCCCGTGGCTTTATTATGGCCACGATCTTGAGGCTCGGGCTTCGCGTGCGACGTCACTTTCGCACATGCGTGACATTGTTTCTGATTTCTTCTACGGCCCGCAAGCAGCCTCACAACCGATGTCGGCTCGCACCGACCTTCGCTACTAGCGCCGGCCAATTACGCTGGTCAGTTGAGCTGGTCAGTTGAACAATCGTAAAATGTGGTACCACCACCCGCGTGGTTCGGACCCATTGCAGTGCATGCTATCATGAGAACTTGTATTTGATCGTCGCCCCATGACAAACTTCAGCCGCTGGGTTTCGACCAATTGGCCGTTGAGTTTGAAAGACGGAATCTCGACGATGATAGTTTCGGCATTGTGAGTCTCGAAGGGATAGCTGTTTCTCATTTTATAGACCAAGTAACCCTGCTTCGGGCTATTTGATAGAGTTTGCCCGCGAACAGCGGTGGTAAGGAATCGAGGGTTTTTCACTTCGCCCTTTCTCTCAAAGCGACCGGGGCCGATAAGAGGCTGCACACTTTTGCCGAAGTAAAGCTTCGCATTTTGATGGTCGTAATCTGTCCCCATTCCCTCTGGAATTTCATGTACAGGATCGCTTGGAACTATCTCTTGATGCAGTTGAAATGCTGGCTCAAATCGGAAGCTTTGTTGGCCGGGGAGAGTGGCTACCGAAATTCTCGGCTCGGCATCAAGGAAGTCGATTTGCACGGGTTTGTTTCCAAGAACCATCCAGTCGATCGACTTCAAATCGCCACCGACCAAAACGGCGAGAGTCACGCCATCAACAAATCTATATTGACCAGAACTCGCGCAGCGATCGTAGCGACGCCACGGTGATTGCGGGTCGCTCACCACCGCTTTTTGCGGGTGAGCACAGCCGGCCACAACGAGCAATAGAGCGAGAAATTGAATGAGTTTGAGTCGCTTCATTTGGTCTTGATCTTAATGCCTAAAGATTTATGACTCAAGATGAATCCATATCTAGCGAAACTACCGTTAATCATGGCGGTTAATGAATGCTGTAGGTTACTTGCCGGCTTGTTTTTCTTCAGAAATGTCCTTTGACATACCTTCGGTCCCAATTTAGAAGAAAGGCATGCAACAGTCCCGTCGGCATGACAAGAAACTTGGTAGAGAAACTGCCGGTAGAAAGATCGATAGAGAAACCGGCAGTGAAACTGTTCGAACAGCAGCTCGCAATGTGGTAGATCGCCGGCCGCGACAGCTTACTTTTGCCGTTACCGGTACCGTGGTAGGCGCTGATGGCCGTTCGACCAAGAATGCCCTCACGAAAAGCGCAAAGGCATTTGGCGGGACCCTTCTCAAAGATAAACGCAATCGCACGGCCAGGCCTATCGACACCAAACGCCCGATGCACTTGGTGCTGCGATCGACCCAAGCGGTTGGTCGCCAGAGCTTTCTAAGCCCGCGAAATGCCAAACGGGTCGCACAAACGATCAAGCAATTTGCCGACCGCTGTGGTGTGCGGCTCTATCAAGTCGGGAATTCAGGCAATCATTTGCATCTTTTGATTCGCGTAACGAATCGTCACACATGGAAGCGCTTCATTCGTGGGCTTACCAGCGCTTTGGCCTACGCGGTCGGTGCGTATCGCAAAGGCGAAGCGCTTAAAACGAAGTTCTGGGACTTTCGGCCGTTCACTCGCGTGGTGGAATGGGGGAGAGACTATCGACTTCAGCGGGACTATGTGTTTTTGAACGCGCTAGAGGGCATAGGGGTAATTCCGTCACGTCGGTCGTCGGGCGGATCGACGCTTGGAGCATCGCTGTCGTCGAGGAACGGGCAACCAGCGAGCACTTGGCGAAGCTTTGTGGATGAGCAGCGAGACCGAGATCGGGACTGGGGCGAAGTCTGAGCCATACGCCTGAGCCAGACATCTAAGCTAGAAAGATTCGATGGAGAACTGAAGGAAGCAGGCCTTAAATAATTGGTCTCAAAAGAGTCCGAAAAACGCGACAGGAACAGGAACATGAGCATGGAAGTTGGAAACGGAAAGTCTGAAATCTGGTTCAAACGGAAAACCTATGGGTGGGGATGGACGCCCGCGAATGCGAAGGGCTGGGCGGCGGTGGTCACTTACGTGATCGCGATGTCGCTCTATCCTGCTTTGGCGAAGCAAAGTGTAGTTGACGGTGTCGATCAAACTTCCGGTTTTTCGATACCGATCTTTCTTCTCATTGCAGCCGCGTTGACTGCGGCACTTGTCGGCATCAGTTATTTCAAAGGCGAAAAGCCGTAATAGCGGTGGGGCGACAAGCAATAAAAAACCCCGCCTCTTCTCGAGGCAGGGCTTTGATTTCGAAGGTTCGTAGTAAGAGCCCCAGAAGGGCCCCCTAGCGGCCGACTACAAGTTTGCGACGAAGTCGACTTGTGCTTTCGCGAAGGCTTGGTCGCTGACCGCTTTCTTTGCATCGAGAACCGCTTTTTCTTGCTCGTAAGGCTTCAATGCTTGTTGCACTTCTACCGAGCGAGCTTCTTTGAGCTTGATCTGCTCAAGAACGGATTCCATGTCTTTTGCGATCTGAGCCAACGCTTTCTGACTGTCTGTGATGATCTTCTCGCGACGTTTGATCTCGCGATCAACTTTTGCGAGGTCGCTCTTCAGGCTGTTCACGCGAGCAAGCTTGCGGTCGACTTCAGCTTGGAGAGCGTCGAATCCTGTCGACTGACGGAAGTTCGCGAGATCTTGGCGAGCTTGGCGCAAGCGGCGCGATGCATCCGCAAGATCTTGTGAAGCTGTCGAGCGATCGGACTCAAGACGACGAACGTCGTTTTGACGAGCTGGGATTTCCACGCGCTCGATCGACTGCAGACGGCTTTCGATTTCACGAAGACGCATTTGCGCGCTGTTCAGGCGTTGGCGAGAAGCAGCTTCACGGCTTTCGAGGTCGCGTTGTACACGATCAACTTCTGATTCGATACGGCGACGAGTGTCGGCGATTTCGCGGACTTTCGCATCGCGATTCGATTCAAGCTGTTGGATGCCTTGACGGATCTCTTGGAAGCGGCGTTGAGCATCTGTCAGGCGTTGTTGTTCGCCCGAGCAATCGCGGCCAGCTTGACGGCAGTTCAAAAGCTCTTGGTTCAGACGGTTACGTTCTGCTTCCTGTTGAGCAAGGGCCTGTTGTTGCGCGCGGATGCGAGCGTCGAACTGTTGAACTTCGCGCTCGAGACTGTCGATACGGCCGTCGCGGCTCAGGCGATCACGGAGTTCACGGTTGCGATCGAAGCTACGGAGAGCTTGAGCGTCGCGCTGGTATTCGTTGCGTGCCACTTGCTCTTCGCTCTGAGCCGAAGAGTAGGTGTGACGAAGGTTTCGGCCCTCGTTTTCGAGGTTTTGCAGATCGCTCTGTGCCGAACGAAGACGCGACTCAGCTTGTGAGAGACGGTCTTGCGCGTCCGACTCGCGCGATTCTTGCGTGCGTACGGCCGAAACGAGGCGGTTGTACTCTGGCAAGTGCGAAGAGATACGGCTGTAAGCAGCTTCGTACTCAGCATTAGCTGTCACGAGTTGCGATTCGATGGTCGCGACTTGCGGCTTCAGGGTTTGGATTTCCTGAGATGCTGTTTGGATCGCGACTTGCGCATTTGCGCGCTCAGTTTCAAGACGCTTCACTTCTTGTTGAGTGAGGCGGTCGAGGTTGCGGCGAAGGCCAGCAAGCTCGTTGATCTCGCGAAGGAAACGAGCATTGAGGCGCTCGATCTCTGTTTGCGTGACCGCTGAATCCAAGAAGGCCGCGCGAGCGACTTCGAGTTGCAATTTCAACGCATCGGCACGAGCTGGTGTGACGCGAGCGAGGTCAACGCTAGCAACAGCTTGTGGCAAGAATGCTTTTTCAAACGCCATGTCCGCAGCCGTAGGGACGGAAAGACCTGCTGCACACTTTTTGCCGAGGTCTGTGATCGTGACGCTGCTTCCGCGAAGCGAGAAGGTTGCGACCTTTCCTGGAAGGCCAGCTTGATCCGTTGCTTGCGCTTCGAACTTCATTTCACGCTTAAGGTAGCTGATGAGAGCTTCCGAACCACGTGGGATGTTCCAGAAAACCTCTTCGCCGGAGTTCGAAGTGATTTTAGCGAATGTGTAGACTTGAGTGTTTGCGCGATCCAAAGCGGCTGTGTAGCCGATCGCAGGAGTCGCCGCCGCTT
>CAUJGS010000030.1 GCA_963170185.1 Bdellovibrionota bacterium | reverse complement strand
CGAGAAGTCTTCCAACTCGCGATCCGTGCGCGCACGTTCGACGCTCTTGATCTGTCCAAACTTCTGACGAACAGTCACCTGCACGGCTTTTGGATTTTGCCTACAGAGCCAAGGCACGAGATACAGCTCTAGACGCTGTTGATTGAGCGAAAAAAAGCGCATCGAAAAAAGGCGACGATTGTAGCTATCGCTGTAACCAAATGTCTGGCGACGTTCCGGCAGCAATTCCGGCTCGGTCTCAAAGTCTTCGCCGTCTGCGGTTTCTTCGAGAAAACTGTACTCGAGATAAAAAATAGGGCTCGGGCCTGGGGAAAAAAACTGCCAAGTCGTGTTCAACTGCAAGAGATTGGCATACGGAGTGAAGTAGCGCCCGAGCTCACGAATAATGAGCCCGCTTCCCATGGGAAGAATTGTCACCGCGAGGAGATGATAGAGGACGAAGATCGAAAGACCGATTTTTAGAATCGAAAACTTTCGATCCTTCAAACTCACTTCTCTTCCTCGTCGCTAGCCTCTTCTTGGTCGTCGAACTCTTCTTGGTCATCGTAATCAAGACGTCCATCGAGTTCCGACATTTCACCTTCCGCGTCCATGTCCGCATCAGCCGCCATCGCCTCGCCGCCAGCCGATTCTTCAGACGATTCTTCAGATGCTTCTTTGGTAAGTGCCGCAAGTTCGCCGGCAACACTTGGGTCCGCTGGCTCGCTGGATTCGTCATCGACGATCAACGGTCCCGACACTTCACCTGCTTGAGCCGCCTGAGCCATTTGCTCCTGCTTAGCTTCATAGCGTGAAAGCCAGCGACGGTCTTTTTCTTCGACATCTTCACCGACTGTCAGGCGTTCGCGAATGTCTTGTGCACGCTCGCGATCACGTTCGACACGCTGACGGATTTTTTCTTGTTCGAAAAATTCCGACGTTGTGTCAATAACCTTCAAGCTCTCAGAAATATCCTGAAGCTCGTCTTCGGCGACGGAGTACGAAGACACGACTTCCGTCGAAAGCGACGATGTCAGATCCGACAACGTCTCTTTTTCTTCATCACCGCCGATGCCCTCTGGAAGCAGATCGTCGATCTCCGCCAAAGTTGGAAGTTCTTTGAGGTTACGAAGTCCGAAGGTTTCAAGGAACTTGCGGGTCGTGACGTAGGTCATTGGACGCCCCGGAAGATCGGACTTTTCTCCGAAACTCACCATGCCTCGTTCCATCAGCGCTCGCATCAAGTGGCCCGATTCGACACCACGAATCTGATCGACCTCTGTCTTTGTGATCGGCTGTTTATAAGCCGCGATCGCCAAAACCTCGAGCGCCGGTCCCGAGAGTCGAAACGGACGCACTTTCGCCAAACGCTTTAAGTACTCGGTATTGTCGACCTTCGTTCGAAGTTGAAAGCCGCCATGAATCTCTTCAAGAGTGACACCTTTTTCAGGAGCCGCATAACTCGACGCCAACTGGTCGAGCGCTCGTTGAATGTCTTTTGTGCGGATATTCGAGCCTTTAAAGAGAGCCTTGAAAGTCGCCATGCTAAGCGGCTTGTCGGTCGAAAACAAAAGCGACTCCAAAATCGAAACCATCTTGTCGTGATCGATGAATTCAGTCGGCTCCTCTGGAATCTCTTCTTCCTCGAGTTCGCTTGCGCCCTCTTCGAGTCCCAACATGGGAAGCTGCTCAGCTTCGCCGACGATCATCGGGTTTTCAAGCGTCTCAGGCTCCTCCACGAACTCCAGGTCGGCGGCTGCGAACTCGACATTGTCTGCTGTCAAAGCTTCCAACTGCGCCGCCAAACTTCCAGAAGTCTCCTGAGCGTCCGCCTGGTTGACCTCGTCAGTTTCTGAGAGCGTCGGTTCCATGACTTCAGATTCCAAAGGGATTTCTTTTTCAATCTCAGACATTGGCTTCTCCCTCACCGCCCGTGCTTGATGCCTGCGGTTGATCGACAAGACCGAGCTCCTGCTCAGCCATCAGCAATTCTTCATCCGAAGCGCTTTCCATCGCATCTGCGACCGCGCCCTGAACAGCGGACTCATCTAAAACAGCTTCCACATGATCAAAGACGTTCTCTTCGTGGCCGGTTTCCATCATTTCACCCAAGTGAATCTGCGCCGACTCCTGGCCATTCATTTCTTTTTCGATCATCGCTTCGCCGATGATCGAATTCGCGATCTGATCCGCATTGGAAGAATCAAACTCTTGAACGCGCTCAAGAACGTTGCGCTCGATCGGCTTTTTCAACTCGATATGAAGATCGCCGTAAGTTTCGTTCTGAAAGAGCGTCACGAAGCCCAAACGGCCAAGCTCGAGCATCGAAAGAAACGTAATCAAGAGCTGGTTGCGATAAGACTGATCGCCGATATTGAGAAGGTCGTGAAGCAAAACCTTGGCTCCCACCTTTAATCGGTGGCTGATCTCAAGAACTCGGCCCGCAATCGATTGCGTCTTCGGGCGAACCTTATGCACCAGACGCTCCGCTTTTTTCATCGCGCGACGATACGAGGCGATCAGACCAAAAAGCCCTTCATCTTCGATGATGATTTCGCCGGGCTCGTCTCCACGCAAGTCTTCGCGAAGACCACGTGGCCAGACATCGCGGCGAAGTAGCGGACGCTCGTAGAGTTTTTTAGCGGCGTCTTGATACAGCTGATAATCGAGAAGCTTTTGCACCAGCTCTTTGCGAGGATCTTCGACCTCAACGACTTCACCCTCTTCGTTGTATTGAGGAAGAAGCATCTTGGCCTTGATGTGAATCAGCGTTGCCGCCATCGCGACAAACTCACCCGCCACCTCGAGATCGAGTTCCTTCATCAAACGAATGTGATCGAGGTAACTCTTGGTGATCGAGTTGATATTGATGTTAAAGATGTCCATCTCCTCCTTGCGGATGAGATAGAGCAAGAGCGCCAGCGGGCCTTCAAAATGAGGCAACTGGACGAGGTAACGCCCTGCAACTGACATCGATATTCCCCCTCTGGTCCTACTGACGATCAGGACTTCACGAGAATCAAACCAAGGCCAAAGGTCTAGTTCAACCTATCTTTTCAAGTGCCCCAAATTTCACCACGTTTGCCATTTTGCGCAGCGCGTGACCAGAGGACTCGCGCAAGAGCCGCTTCTCAAGCTAAAGTCGAAGCCGGCATGGATGCGATTTTTCTCTCAGACGCACTCTATAATAGGCAGTTTGGCCACGGGCGCTACATCGGCCCGTACGCTGTGTCCGCCAATCTCCGCGCACACGGCTATCAGTCGCTCGTGATCGACTACTTCCAAAGTCACCCCGATCTTTTCGGCGCGCTCTCACGGCTCCTCACCCCCGAAACCGTCGTCGTGGGGATCTCGTCCACGTTTCTCAACCCTCGGGCCAAAACAGCGACTCCCAACCACTCGTACGACTCGATGGATGTCTATTATGAAGGCGAACTGCACGCGACCGATGCGGCCGCCCTTAGACTCTGGCTGACAGAGCTCAAGAACACGATGTCGAAGTTTGCCCCAAAAGCCAAACTCGTCCTCGGCGGAGCCAAAGCGCTACGCGCTTTCGACAATCCCGATACGTATGCGGCCTTTGATTATGTCTGCCTCGGCGCCGGCGACGATGCCATCTTAAGCCTCGTGCAAACATTGAAACATGGGGGAACACCGGAAGTCGCCTTGCATCGGGGGCTTCACGTCTTAAAGGGCGCAAAACTTAAAACCGATGTCGACGCGTGTCCCGATGCACGGTTCTCCAGTCTGGATGCCGTTCAAGCTCACGAATCGCTTCCCATCGAAGTCAGTCGAGGCTGCGCGTTTAACTGCAAGTTTTGCCACTATGAAAAGCGCACCTCTCTTAGGAAATCGACCGACCTCTTACGAGAAGAGTTCCTAAGAAACCACGAGCGCTTTGGAACCACCAACTATCATTTCACCGACGACTGCTTCAACGACCACCCCGACAAAGTTCGCTCACTCTGCGAACTCTTCTTGAATCTTCCCTTTGAGATCAGCTGGGTGTCCTACGCACGAGTCGATGTCGCCGTGAAGTTTCCGGAAACCATTCGCCTGATGGTGGATTCTGGCGCAAGAGCTTTATTCTGGGGAATCGAGTCTCTCGACGAGATCACGGCCAGACGCGCGGGCAAAGGCACACCACCTGACAAGGTCAAAAAGTTTCTCAAAGACTTCGTCCGCGACTATGGCGATCGTTGCCTGACGGCTGCGAGTTTCATCGTCGGGCTTCCCGGAGAAAGCCGTGAATCCCTCATGCGCACGCGCGACTTTATCTGTGACAACGATGTCATGGATGCACTTGCGATTTCTCCCCTTCTCATCGCCTCGTATTCCGAACGACTTGATATGAAGGTCATCGATTACGCTGACTACGCAAGAAATCCCGCGAAATACGGCTTCACCAAGATCTCGTTTCAACCGCACTACTGGGAACACGAGCACATGAACTCCCATGAAGCCCACGAACTCACAAACCAGATCTTCCTCGACTGGCGAAAGGCGCGAGGACGCGGCGGCTTAAGCGGTATCTGGCACTATCCACACTTAAGAACGCTTGGATATTCCCACGAAGACATCGCGAACCTGATTCGCGGTAACCAGCTGCCTCAAGATTTCGACGCCCAATCCGGGCGTCGCTTTCAAGAATTTCTAGGACGATATTTTACGAATCTCGAAGCAGCGGCCTTGGCGGTTTCTAAACCCAATCGCCGCTTGGCTTGAAGCCTGTCCAGTCTTTAACCTGATCCAGTTGCTGCTTGGCGATTTTCCGTGCCCGAGCACAGCCATCTGCGATCAAGGAGTCGAGCTTCTCTGGGTTCGACAAAAGTTCCTGCTTCGCCGCAAACGGTTTCGCCATGTTTTCGTTGATGCGCTCACCAAGACGTTTTTTGCAGTCACCACAGCCAATGCCTGCCGACTTACAGCCCTCTTCCGCCCACCTGAGGTCCTCAGGCTGGGAGTAGAGCTTGTGAAAGCTATAAACTGGGCACTTCGCCGGATCCCCGGGGTCGGTACGACGCACACGCGCCGGATCTGTCGGCATAGCTCGCAGAGTTTTTGAAACCTCATCCGGGCTTTGCGTCAGTTGAAACGCATTGTTGTAGGACTTTGACATCTTTCTTCCATCCGTCCCGATCAAGACCGGAGTCGAACTGAAGATCGGTTTTGGCTCAGGAAGATTGCCGCCGTAGAGAAAGTTAAAGCGCTTGATAATATCGCGAGAGAGTTCCAGGTGTGGAATCTGATCCTGACCGATTGGCACGTGAGTGCCACGGTAGACCGCGATGTCAGCAGCTTGCAAAACCGGATACATAAAACGACCGAGGTTGTGCGTATCACTGGCCTTGGCCTCCTCCTCGGCGTCCTTCCAAGTCGGAACACGCTCAAGCCAAGACATCGGCGTCAGCATCATAAAAAACATCGTAAGCTCGATATGCTCAGGCACTTCGCTTTGAATGAAGATCACGTTTTTTTCATGATCAAGCCCCCACGCGATCCACTCGGCGTACATTTCGCGCGCAAAACTCATCACTTCGTGCGGCTCTTTGTACTTCGTGGTGAGTCCATGCCAATTCATGACGCCGTAGTAGCCCATGTATTCGTTTTGCAGGTCGAGCCACGGCTTCATCGCACCAAAGAAGTTCCCGATGTGAATATGCGAAGTCGATCGCATACCGCTCATGATGATCGAACCTTTTGGAGGCTTTTCGCTGGCTCGGCTAATTTGAATGGCAGAAGAAGACTGGGCCGACGAATTGTCTTTGATCTCGGAACTCATTTAAAATCCCCATTTCCCGGTTATACCTGAAAGCCGATCGCCGAAAGCACCACCTGCGCAAAGTCCGCGAAGTTCCCGGCGATCCAAGATGCCGGATACGACAAGAGTCTCGCAAAGCCGGTAAGAAATAAAAGCAAGAGCACCATCGAGAGCATCGTCTCCCGCTCTTCCAGCCAGCGTGCCGCTTTATATGGAAGAAACCGGGCCAAGATTTTTCCACCATCCAGAGGATGAATGGGCACCATGTTTAAAACCGCGAGCATACAGTTTAGTCCAATAAACTGAGCCGCGATCTGAGCCACGAGTCGAGCCTTGTCCGTCTCCAAACCACCGACAAAGTATCCACTCTGAATGAGCACAAAGAAAAAGGCGCCGATCATCGCCAGCACCAAATTCGAAGCCGGGCCTGCCGCCGCGATAATAAAAGGGCCGTTCTTTTTGTCTTTTAAGTTTCTCGGATCAAATGGCACCGGCTTGGCCCAACCGAAGATAAACTGCGAAACGCTTCCAGGTAAAATCACGGCCGCAATCGGGAGCACAATCGTTCCGATTGGATCGGCGTGCGCGACAGGATTCAGTGTCAGACGCCCCATGTGTTCCGCTGTACGATCACCACAAAGCTTTGCCGCCCATGCATGAGCCGCCTCGTGCACGCAGATCGAAAACAAAAACGGAATGAAAAAGACCGCGACTTTAAAGAGAATGCCGATGAGATCTTGTTCGCCACCCATCATCTCTTAGCCTCCGGTCTTAAGCTTCGGTGTGATTTTCAGTTCGACCGTACGACCACCACGATTCACCTGAATAGGCACCGTGACGTCCGCCTTCAATGCCTGAAGGCAATAGACATAGTCGTAGATGCTCTCGATTTTGATTCCGCCAAGACCGACGATCACATCGCCAGCCTGAAGCCCCGCGCTCTCAGCCGGCGAGTCTTTTGACGTTCCGGAAATCTTCACGCCCTTGACGCCTTCTTGCGAATAGTCCGGAACCGTGCCGAGATAAAGACGGAACGAACGCGATTCGCCACCTTGCGGACGGCCCGATTCCACCTTCACCCAGGTAAGTGTTGAGTCCGCTCGGCTTAGGTCTTTTGCAATGTAGGCGACGGTGTCCGCAATGACCTTAAGACCACCGAAGTTCAATGTTTGGTACTTGTCGCGAGGCGAGTGATACTCGGCATGCGAACCGGTGAAAAACGACAAGATAGGAACCTCTTTGAGATAAAACGCCATTGCGTCCGTCGGCAAATAAGGATCCAGTGCCGTCACAAGCTTCGCCTCGCCCACAGACTCTTCCTTCGTGATTGGCAAGCGTTCGCTAAAAAACTCAAAACGCGTACGCCACTCTTTGGCCGAACCAAGTCCTTGCACATAAAGAGCATCACGCAAACGTCCGACCATATCGAGATTGATATAGGCATGAGGCTTTGGTCCCTTCCATTCCTTTAAGAAATGCGTCGAGCCCAAAACACCCAGCTCTTCGGCCGACCAGACAGCGAAGATCACGTCGCGCTCTTGACGTGTTTTTGCCGTGGCCATTTCGTGAGCCACTTCCAAGAGTGCCGCAACACCCGAGGCATTGTCGTCGGCCCCGGCATGCACTTGTCCTTGTTCGTCGGACTTCGCAAGCGAAGCACCGCTTTCACCCAAACCCAAGTGATCGCCGTGACCGCCGATGACAAGCGGACCAGAGCCTTTCTTGGATTTCGAAAGACGGCCCGGCAAACGGCCGGCCACATTGAGCCCCACCGACTTTTCAAACGCGATGTCGACCTTTCCGCCGACGGAAGTCTTGAGCGCCTGATTGAAAACTTCGCCACGATCAAGGCTTGCGATTTTGTCTTTCAGCGAAGCCGCACCCTTGAATAGGCGAGTCGCCACGTTTTGTGAAACATGAATGACCGGAATTCCTACTTCACCGGCGCCTTCGAACTTCAAACTCTGAAGCCCTTTTGCCGACTTCTCCAAAGGAGAGTCTACCAAGATCAAACCGACCGCACCTTTTTGCTTCGCCACGAGCGCTTTGTGCTGAGGTCGCGAATACAAGTGAAAGTGAAACCGTTTCTCCGGAACGATTTCGGCTGGCAAGTCGCGCAGCACGACCACCCATTTTCCGCCAACGTCGATCCCCTCATAGGAGTCAAATGCCGGCTGTTTGTCGCTGGCCGGCGCCATGATCCCATAGCCAGCAAACACAATGGAGGCCTCCATGACATCGCCAGACTTGGAGATCGAAAGCGGACGCCATTCTTCGTCAAGTTTCAGATCGGTGGCTTGCCCACCCTCACGCAAACGCAGACGGTTTAGCGCCCCAAGCTTGACGCCCGAGGTGAACTCAAATGGTTGGACATAGCTTTTTCCAAAAAGAGGCTCCAGGCCCATCGCGCGCATCGCCTTACCGATGGCTTCGCTGTACTGACGCTCCTCAGCCGTTCCGGGACGACGCCCTTTGAGCCCCGGACTCGAAAGATAAGAAACCCATGTCTTGAGATCTGTAACACGGACCTCGCGCGAAAGCTCGGCAAGCGTCGGTGCATGACGGCTGATGCCCAAGAGTTCGCGAGCTAGACCATCATCCCACTCCGCCAGATAGATCTGCGATTCCCCTTTTTCGTCTCGTCTCGTCCAAGAGATCTCGCGACCGTTTGGCAAGAACACAGGCAAGCCATCAAACCCGTCGAGGTGAGAAACACGTACGGGCTCGCGTTTACCTTCCGTGTCCACGATGTAGAGTTCGAAGTTCGAGTACCCCAATTTGTTCGATGTGAAGATCACGTAGTCGCCGGACGGATGAAAAAACGGCGCCCAGCTCATCGCCTTCCAGCTCGTGAGCTGCGTCTCTTTGCGAGTTTTGAGGTCCATCACCATGATTTCGGCATATTGCCCATTCGGTGAAAAACGGCGCCATGTAAGCTTGGTGCCATCAGCCGAGAAAAAGGGACCGCCGTCGTAACCACGAGCCGTCGTCAAACGCTCGACATTGGAACCATCGGCATCCATCAGGTAGAGGTCCATCATGTACGACGGGTCTTGTTCGAAAATCTTTTTGTCTTCCGGAGAAAGCGCTTCCGTGTAGCCGGCGCGATTCGAAGCAAAGGCGATCTTAAAGCCATTTGGCGAGTAGCTCGCCTCGGCGTCATATCCCATCTCTTTTGTCAGACGCTTTAGACTCTTCTCTGAAACACTCCCGCCCGTTTGAACGGCTGAGGCGATTGGAGCTTCGAAAATGTCAAACGTCTCGTCAAAGCTCCACGAGTACTTGCCTTTGACGGGGTTTTTCCGCTCTTCAAACTCCTTGGCGGTTTTTTCTTTCACTTTCGGATCGAGATGAGTGCTCGAAAAGAGCGCCTTCTCTTTTGATGGATGCACCCATGCACAGGTCGTCTTTCCATGGCCTGGTGAAAGTCTCGCGGTTTTTCCCGTTTCGCGATTGAGAAGGAAGATCTGATAAAACGGATTCTCCGCAAGGCGCTCGCTCTGATAAACCAAGAGCTTTCCGTCGTGGCTGAAGTACCCCTCGCCTGCACGCAAGCCTTCGAATGTGAGCTGACGAATCTTTGTGATCACACCCGGAGTCGCGTTAGAAGCGGCACCCGATGCCTGGCTAGCTACCGACGGTGCGGCAGAGGAGTTCAGTTCATGCAGGCCATGCGCGTGTGCAGATTGTGACGTCGAAAATAAAACTGCTGTAATCAGAACGATTGCCGAAGCCAGGGATAGTTTTTTCATCCCTCTAGTCGTAGCGGATCAAAAGAAAAGCTTCAACCCAGCGTCGATGGATTCTCGCTTCCGATCAGAAGAAATCGCCTGAAATTTCCGCATCCGTGAATCCCAAGTTCCCATGCCAAAAAGTCGCAAAAAAGCGAAGTCCAAAAAGACGCCGGCCTCCAGACGACTTCCCTCAATGTCCGCACCGAAATCCGTTTTGGTCGGCAACCAAAACTCATAGGCTGCATCAAAACCAAAGGCCTTGGTCAGGTAGAGAGTCGCCCGAGCACCCGCAAATGTTGAACGCGCCGTATCTCCGCTTCCATCCTTTATAAAACCACTGCCCCCATAGAGAGTCAGATTGGTGTTTTGCTGGGAATCTCCGATCAACCTCAAAGCCAATGCGGCCCGCCACCCATATTCCTCTTCGGCAGATCCGGCTTGAGAGTGCGCGTAGTTCCAATACCGCGCTTCAACTCCAATGAGCGTGGCATAGGCAAGCATGTACCCCGATCGACCCTCGACTTCGTCGGACTTGGTCGTCGCGCCGTCTCGGAAAATCGAAACCGTCCCAAAGCTTCCGCCGATGCCGAAGTCGTAGATATCCTCACCGCGATTTCCCGCAAGCCACATGTCTTGCAGACGGGTTTGTCGCTGAGTTTCAAACCAGTCCGCGAGCGTCCAGCGCGACTGATATTTCTCATCCGCTTTACGCACCATGCCTTGGCCGAGACTCTCAAGAAAGCTGCTTCTAGCTTGCGCTTTTGAGACAAGCCCGAGTCTTCCCAAAAAGATCAGAACTGCGAAGATCCAAGCACGCTTTGCACCAAAAAACGATAGCTCGCGGAGAAGCACCTTAGGCTCCTCCAAGAATTTGACGAATGCGATCCGAGATCTCTTGAATCGACGAACCGGGTCCAAAAACCGCTGCGACACCACGATTCACCAAAGCCGCCGCATCGTCCGGTGGAATAATACCGCCCACAAAAATCGGTTTATCCAGCTTGAGTTCTTGCATGCGTTCTTGAATCGCGTGCACAAGCGGCAAATGTGCACCCGACAGAATCGAAAGACCGACGATATCGACGTCTTCCTGCAAAGCGGCTTGAACCACCATCTCGGGCGTCTGGTGAAGTCCCGTGTAGATGACTTCAAATCCCGAGTCTCTTAGACCTCTTGCAACAACCTTCGCACCGCGGTCATGCCCGTCCAACCCGGGCTTTGCGATCAAAACGCGGTAGACCTGTCCCTCTTTTGTTTCCACTTTTGTCATCAATTCAGCCTTCACAACACCGGAAATTCTTTCGGCGCCCCTGCGCAGAAAGCAGCAAGAGCCGAAGGCTCTTGCGACATCAGAACACTTGACGGAAAACTACTACGAGTTAAAACGTCATCGCAACAATGTCTTACGGAGGCTTCCATGTCCCAAGCTCTTGAATCCGCTCGTCCGGCCTTGACCACTCTTAGCGAAGATGAACTCGCGTTTCGCGACGCTGTGCGCACGTTCGCGGAATCGGAAATCAAACCTCTCGTTTCCAAAATGGACGAAGCTGCTCAAATTGAACCAGGTCTTCTGCCAAAACTTTTTGAAATGGGCCTAATGGGAGTCGAATCTCCAGAACAATATGGCGGCACCGGTGGCAGCTTCACGATGGCCTGCTTGGCCGTCGAAGAACTGGCGCGTGTCGATGGCTCGATCTCGGTTTTGATGGATGTTCAGAACACACTGGTCACCAACGCCTTCATCCGTTTCGGGTCGGCAGCTATCAAGGAAAAGTATCTGACCAAACTCGCGCGGGAGTGGGTCGGCGCTTACTGCTTGTCCGAGAGCACATCTGGCTCCGATGCGTTTGCGCTCAAACTTCGCGCCGAAGACAAGGGCGATAAGTGGGTTCTAAACGGATCAAAGCTCTGGATCACAAATGGTAAAGAAGCTTCGGTCTTCATCTGTTTTGCGAATATCAATCCTTCTTTGGGCTACAAAGGGATCACGGCGTTCATCGTAGAGAAGTCGTTCAAAGGCTTCACGGTCGGTAAAAAAGAAGACAAACTTGGAATCCGCGCGAGCTCGACTTGCGAACTCTTGTTCGAAAACTGCGAAGTTCCCAAGGACAACATCTTGGGTGAAGTCGGCAAGGGCTATAAGATTGCGATCGAGACCCTCAACGAAGGTCGTATCGGAATCGGTGCGCAGATGGTTGGAATCGCGCAAGGTGCGTACGAGGCGACTCGTTCGTACATCAAAACTCGCGAACAGTTTGGAAAAGCGATTGCCGACTTCCAAGGTGTGCAGTTCCAGTTGGCCGAAATGCGCGTTCAGCTTGAGGCCGCTCGCCTTCTCGTTTACAACGCCGCTCGCTTAAAAGACGCAGGACTTCCGTTCATCGAAGAAGCAGCCATCGCCAAGCTCTACGCTTCCCGCGCGGCTGAGAAGATCACATCACTTGCAATCGATCTTTACGGCGGAAATGGCTTCACGAAAGAGTATCCTGTCGAAAAGTTCTGGCGTGATGCCAAAATCGGCCAGATCTACGAAGGAACCTCCAATATGCAGCTTCAGACCATCGCGAAGATGGAGCTGGTCTAAAAACGTCGCTGCGGGCTCCGCCCTGCACTGCTCGCCGTGCACGAGGATGAGAGCGCCAACGGCACGAGGCTCATCCGAGACGGCGAGATTTTTGGTTGCATTAACGGCCTGGGCGTCGCGACAATATAATCTGTGCAGACAGTGGAGAAAGCGCGAGCCCCAACTTTCCAACACTCCTCGGCAGGCTTCACGCTTGTCGAAATGATGATGTCTCTCGTCATTCTCTCGGTGGTCGGCCTTGGCGCCTACGCGATCATCATCGGCGTCACATCGTCGCAAAAGAAACTCGAACAAACTCTCGAACGAGGATTCAATTCGTTTTCCTACAAGCGAAGAAATATCCCGCTCCAACCGCTTCGCATCGGGATGATGAATCGCCTCGGATGGATGCGAGTCGCATCTCCTCACGCCATGGTGAACGGGGTTCTGCAGGGTGATCTGGTCAACCGAGAGTTTGGTCTCTCGATCGTATCTGACGACGCCCGCCTGGAAGAACCTATTTGGATCAAGTGCGAAGGTGATAAGGACGTCAAAGCCGAGTGCCAGCCGTTCACCAAGGGGCAATCCATGTTGCGAATCACGCTAGGCGAACGCGCCCGAGGATTTGCCATTGTTCGCATTCAAGCAGAGTGGCCAGGCCTTCCAAGCAATCACCCCTACAAACGGTCTCCGGAGTACACATACACGATTCCACTGGCTCGCGACTGCGAATTCATGTCGCAAACGCCTGGAGCGCCAAAGTTTCTGCTTCACAACGGTAGCTGGACAGAGAACGGGCCACCAAAAGAGTCCGGATGTATCCCGACCTTCAAAACGTATCACTGCATCGACGGAAACCTCAAAGAGTCCGCCGGAGAACGGTTTTGTCCATGAAATCAATGCGAGAACAAACGGCCACTCACTATCAAGCTCCTCTCAAATCCGAACGAGGCGTTGGCATCATGGAGGCGCTCGTCGTCACCGTGATCGTAGCGCTATCAGCCGTTGCATTTCTCACGCTTTCAGAAAACCAGTCGATCTTCCTCAAACGTACTCGTCAGACCAATGCACGCGATCAATTGGGAAACTTCTTTCAGGGGGTGATCCAAGATCGTGCGCTTTTACTTTTTAGCGCACAACATTCTAAAAACGCCGCTCTCAAAGAATGTCTAGGCGATGCCGAACGTGGCGTGGCGCCAAAGTGCACGATTGGAAAACCTCAACCGCTTTGGATTCTTGATCTCTCTGACCCAACACTTAAAAAAGTTTGGACAGCGCCTCCAGAAACACCAGCCCTCTTTGATGAACACGGCCAAGGGTGCGAACAAGAAAAAGGAACCTACTGTAGGTTTCAAGTTTACACCACCTTCACAGCTCTTTGCGATGACGAGAGCACGAAGTGCCAATACCCGGGACGAGTCATCATCCACCTCGGCATCAAACAACTGGCCTCCACAGATCGCAATGTCACACCCTTAAACCTCAAGCCGATCGAATACACGGCGGCACACTTAATCACCTACAACAAGCCTCCTGAAATCCTATCGTTTCCGGCCGAGCTTTCACTTTCCGCGGTCCAACCGTCAAAGAGCTTCAACATCCTCTTCAAACGTGAGCGACCGGAGTTCCAAGTCATCTGGCACATGTGCGATTCGTCTTCCACTGAAATCATGATTCAGTGCCTTGCCTCCAACGCCAGCGACTCAATCACCGTCACTGCTCGACTAGGCACACACACCTCCGGAAAAACCCACAAGGCTCGCTTTCAGCTATCCAATCTTGGTCCTCCGCCGAACACCTCCAAGATCGTCGAAATCCCCATTACAATTCTTCCTGTTTGCAGTCTTCCCTGGGGCACCTTCCTAGAAAGCGGCCTCTCGTCGGTGGCGTATGAAAAGCCGCTGGTTGGTCTCGAAGAAGATTGCAAACCCGTCACGCTTGTCTGCGACAACGGCACCCTCGTAGGTTCGGCCAAGTACCAAAGCTGCCAACGACGCACTCCCAGCAATTGCGTCACGCCCTGGGGTGAATCGGTGGCACACGGACAGTCTCGCGTCGCCTTTGGACTCGAGTCCGTGCCGTTTGGCATGCTCTGTCCACAAGAAACTCGCGTCTGCACCGACGGAAAACTTTCTGGATCGGCGCTCTACCAAAGCTGCACGACCCAGCCACCCATGCCGTGCAATCTTCCGTGGGGAGGGAACACAAATCACGGCACGCAGGTTTTGGCTTTCCAATATCAGCAGGTCCCATTCGGACAAAACTGCGATATCACGCGAGAGCTTCGCTACTGCCAAAACGGCACGCTCTCGGGCTCGTTCCTCTATCAGAGCTGTAGCCAAGGTCCGCCCAGAAACTGCACGACTCCTTGGGGCGCACAGGTTCAGCACGGTCACAGAGCTCCAGCGTATCAGCGCCCAAGCGTGCCCTTTGGGCAACCATGCAATGGCGGCGGCAATTTCGAAGAACGCTCTTGCAATGACGGCATCCTAAGCGGGAGCTTTGGCAACTCTAGCTGCTATGTACAGCCTCCGATTTAGATTTCTTTTTTAGATTTTTTCTAGAGGCTGCGAAGGATCGCAAGAAGGGCCTTTTCAAAAGTCGGCCACGAAAATGTGGCCTCGTCCAAACGCGGAACATGAATAAACCCGCTTCGAACGCGCGTGAAGCGCAAACGCTCCTGCATGCGATAGAAAAGATCGTTGCAAACATAAGTTCCAGCCGTCCAGGACCTTCCGGTCGGAACAGAAGCGCTCTCAAGACCGGCAAGTATTTTTTCAACCGGTAAAGTCGTAGTCAGCGAGAGCGGCGCGCCGGATGAGTTCAATACTTTTCCACCCAGCACTTGCCCGCGGTTGTCCCCACGCCCCGTCTGTTCTCCGCCTCGAGAGTTCACCGCCAGCATCTCGAGTTCAAACCGCGTGCGCCCTCCCGCCAAACCAAAACTGAGGACGACATCAGGTCGAAATAACTGTCGTTCGGATTCAAGACGCTCGAAAGCCGCGTCAAACACAACCGGAAGAACCACACCCCGCACATCGAGTCTTGAAAGCCCGGACGCATGAAAATCGCAGCTATTGGCAAAATGAGCGAGCTTCTCGGTCGGATTTACCTTTTCATCAAGAAAGGGCTCAAAACCCGAGATCAAGACCCTCACCAGCACCCCTGCGATTCCAAAAACTCGGCGATCTGCACATGCCCCACACGTCGTGCAATCTGACTAAGCGTCATACCGCCGCGCCCCTGCGAAGGCACACGATCGCATTGTTTTTTGTCCGTATAGTTCAAAAGACGAAGCTGATCGCCCAGACCCTTTTCGACCATCTCTTCAACAGGAACAAAACCGATTGCCGATTGATGAAATGGATTGGTTCCGGCTTTGATCAACGTTTCTACAAGTTCGGCAAGCTTAGGCCCAGTGGTAGCACCCGTTAGCGCGTATCCAAGAGGATTAGTCCTATCGACATCGAGCTTGTTAGCATCGGCGCCTTTTTCAAGTAGCCACTTAACAACTTTCACGTTGCCGTTAAAAGCCGCTACATGAAGAGCCGTGGCGTTAGATGGCGACGTCTGATCTACCGAAGCTCCTGTCGCAAGCTGTTTTTCCATCGACTGAAGATCACCCACGCGTGCAGCACCAAACCACGGGTGACCTACTTGATCCGCACTCTTTGGTGCCGAAGAACATCCAGAAACGACAATACTCAGAGCGACCGCACAAACCCGCACGAAACTTACTCGCCCCATATTCTACCCACTCTCTCTACAAGTTACGGCGATACTGACCACCGACTTCATACAAAGCCTGGGTCATTTGATAAAGCGAGCAAACGCGAGCCGCTTTCATCAAAGCCTGAAAGACATTTTGTCCGCCAAGCGCGGCTTCTTTCAATGCCTTTAATGCGTCAGCCGATTCTTTCGAATGAGTCTTTTGGTACTCGCGGACTCGGTTCAACTGAAGATCCTTTTCCTCGTAGCTCGCTCGCGCCAACTCGATCTTAGGCGGTTCGTACCCCGCTTCAAGGGTCTTCGGATTGATATAGGTGTTCACACCGACAATCGGCAGCTCTCCCGAGTGCTTCAAGTGCTCATAGAGCATCGACTCGTCTTGAATCTTGCCACGTTGGTACTGAGTCTCCATCGCACCCAAAACACCGCCACGTTCGGCAAGTCGCAAGAACTCATCCAAAACGGCCTCTTCCACGAGATCCGTCAATTCTTCGAAGAAATACGACCCCTGCATCGGGTTTTCGTTCTTCGCCATACCGAACTCTTTATTGATGATCAGCTGGATCGCCATCGCTCGACGAACACTTTCTTCCGTCGGTGTCGTGATCGCCTCGTCGTAAGCGTTGGTATGTAGCGAATTGCAGTTGTCGTAAATCGCGAGCAACGCCTGGAGAGTTGTTCGGATATCGTTGAAGTCGATCTCTTGCGCGTGAAGCGAACGTCCCGATGTCTGAATATGGTACTTCAATTTTTGCGAGCGATCGCTTCCGCCGTAGAGATCGCGCATCGCCACCGCCCAGATTCTTCGCGCCACACGCCCGATCACCGAATACTCGGGATCGAGGCCGTTGGAGAAGAAAAACGAGAGATTCGGCGCGAAGTCGTCGACCTTCATCCCTCTTGCCTTGTAGTACTCGACAAAGGTGAACGCGTTGGACAACGTGAATGCGAGCTGCGAAATCGGGTTCGCGCCAGCTTCGGCAATATGATAGCCCGAAATCGAAACCGAGTAGAAGTTCTTCACCTTTTGTTTGATGAAGTACTCTTGAATGTCGCCCATCATTTTTAGAGCGAAGTCGATTGAGAAGATGCAGGTGTTTTGACCCTGGTCTTCTTTTAAAATATCCGCCTGCACGGTTCCGCGAACATTCTCCAATGTCCAAGCTTCCAGCGCCGTGCGCTCTTCCAATGAAAGCTTTCGACCAAGCTCCTTTTCCTTCTTTTCAACTTGCTGGTCGATCGCCGTGTTCATAAAGAACGCAAGGATCATGGGTGCAGGACCATTGATCGTCATCGACACCGACGTATTCGGCGCACAGAGATCAAAGCCGCTATAAAGTCGCTTCATATCGTCAAGCGAGCAGATAGAAACACCCGACTCGCCGACCTTTCCATAGATGTCAGGCCGCTCGTCGGGATCCTGACCATAGAGCGTAACCGAATCAAACGCTGTCGAAAGCCGATTTGCCGGCTGACCTTTGGCCAAGAAGTGAAAGCGCCGATTGGTTCGCTCCGGAGGCCCCTCACCGGCAAACATACGAGCCGGATCTTCCCCTTCTCGCTTTAACGGAAACACGCCGGCCGTGAATGGAAACTCACCTGGAACATTCTCGAGTCGTAAGAACGTCAGGCGATCGCCCCAGTCTCTTAACTTCGGTGTCGCAACTCGGCGGATTTTGGTGCCGGAAAGCGAAGTGCGAGTCATCGGCTGACGAATCTGTTTACCGCGAACTTCATACACAAACTCATCACCTAGATAAGACTGAATGAACTCGTTCCATGTATTGAGTTTGCCAAAGGTTTCCTCACCAAGACGTTCACGCCAAGCCTTGAGTGTGCGCACATCCACTTGTGCCACATCTTTTAGGGCATCCGCCGCACCGAGTTTCGACGCAATCACGGCGAGTTCTTGCGTTTCTGCCTTATATCGACGAACTGTGCTTGCGATTTCCGCTAGGTAATTCTGACGCTCGGCCGGAACAATGGTCGTGCGCTTTACGCCACGAACCTTGTTTTTGTATTCCTCCGTCAAACTCCAAAACGCCTTGCGTGCCGATTCTTTTACCGTCAGCACATCGGCGAGAGCGAAAAACAAACGATTGCAGCCGTCATCGTTAAACTGCTGTGCCTGAGTCAAAAAAACCGGAAGCCTGCTGTCGGCTTCGTCGCTGGGCGCCTCGAACAGCTTTCGCGAACGACGGTACTGCTTTCGCACATCACGGAGTGCATCTTGCGAACCACGGCGGTCCGCTTTATTGATGGCGATCAAGTCCGCGAAATCGATCATGTCGATTTTTTCGAGCTGTGACTGCGCCCCAAACTCGCTGGTCATCACATACAACGTGAGGTCACTGAGTGTCGTGATCGCATTTTGCGCCTGACCAATTCCACTGGTTTCCGCGATCAGAAGATCGAACTCGTAGCCCTTCATAAAGTCGAGCATCTTTGGAAGCGCCAACGCGATCTCGCTTCCCGATCCACGGCTCGCAACCGAGCGCATAAAGGCTCCGGGGCGAGAAAGCGAATTCATGCGAATGCGGTCTCCCAGCAGAGCCCCGCCGGTTTTTCGTTTGGAGGGATCCACGCAGACAACGCCAATTTTGATTCCCGGATACGCATTCAAAAGTCTCTGCAAGAGTTCGTCGACCAGAGACGACTTCCCTGCGCCGCCCGTTCCGGTGACTCCCAAGACAAGTGGCCGCCCTGGCGCTCGTCGCTGAAACGCTTGAAGACGTTTTGTAACTGCCTCTGGCACTGGCGCACCAAGCTCGATCGCCGAAAGCGCGACACCAAGGTCGCGAGACGGAATCAAGTCACCTTCTGGATTTGCGACCTTGGCCCCACTTGCGGCCTTGGCGGTATCCATCGGCGCACCTTCGACCGGGTCAAAATCACAACCCGCCAGAATCATGTCGATCATGCCCTCAAGACCAAGCTTTCTTCCGTCATCGGGATGAAAGATTTGATCGATGCCGTAGTTTTCAAGTTCCCGCTTTTCGTCATAGACGATGACACCACCGCCACCGCCGTAGATTTTCACATGCGGGCTGCCAGCGGCTTTCAAGAGATCCTTGGTGTACTTGAAGTACTCCATGTGGCCACCTTGATAGCTGGAGAGGCAAATTCCTTGCGCCCCCTCTTGCAAAGCGGCCGTCACCACATCTTGAACCGAACGATTGTGTCCAAGGTGAATGACTTCGGCCCCTGCATCTTGCAGCAACCGACGCATGAGATTGATGCTCGCGTCGTGGCCATCAAAGAGCGAGGCCGCTGTCACGAGACGCACCGGCTGCGAGAGCACGTAACGTTTGCTGGGCGATCCGCCGCTGGCCGCTTTGGAGTTAACTGATTTAACAGAGAGAGATTGGGCTTCTGGTTGGGCTTCTGACATAGGCGGCCAATCTAGCAATTCGGTGTATTCCCGGGCACCTGTTGCGCCATGCGCAATGAGGCTCTTTGTCCCACCCGAGACATCGTGGCTCAACTCGAATCGCGGCACTTGCTGCCATCTCGTTTGAGACCGGGATTAGCACTTGTCGGGAACGAACAGTTCTTGCAGCCTCGCGGAAGGAAAAATCAATCAAGGAGAGGTCATGAGCCAAGGTAAACAGCAGGACGTCGGACGTTTTCAGTTTCAAGACAAAGTGGCATTCATTACAGGAGGAGCGTCGGGAATTGGCCGCGCCACGGCGCTTGCGTTTGCAGAATCCGGCGCCACCGTGGTGATCGCGGACGTGCAAGAAAAAGAAGGCCATGAAACCGTCAAGATGATCGAAGCCCTTGGCCGACCTTCCCACTTTTTTCTCTGCGACGTCTCGCGCGAAGATCATGTGAAAGCGGCTGTGCAAGGCACGGTTCAAAAATTTGGTCGGCTGGATTTTGCGTTCAACAATGCCGGTATCGAAGGCGTCACCGAACCCATTCAAAACGCCTCGCTCGAGAACTTCAAACGTGTCATGGATATCAACGTACAAGGTGTCTGGCTGTGCATGCGTGAGCAAGTGCCCGTGATGCTCAAACAAGGTGGCGGTGTGATTCTCAATTGTTCGTCGATTGCAGGCTTAGTTGGTTTCCCCTCGATTTCTCCCTACGTCGCCAGCAAACACGCGGTCATTGGCCTCACCAAGAGTGTCGCGCTTGACCTCGCAAAAAGCGGAATTCGCGTCAATGCGATCTGCCCGGGCGTCATCCAAACGCCGATGATCGAACGTGCAACAGGCCATGACGAGAAGGCTCGCTCGGCCTATGCCTCAGCCGAGCCCGTCGGACGCCTGGGGCACCCACGCGAAATCGCAAGTGCCGTCATGTGGCTTTGCTCAGAAGGTGCGGCCTTCACCACCGGACAGGCGATCGCCGTGGATGGCGGCTGGGTGGCGCAATAAGCCACCTCACTTGCCAGGCTCTCTCGTTTTAGTGGCCTAAAAACTTTGGTTCGCGACCTTCAAGGAAGGCGCGAACACCTTCGGTTTTATCGGCGGTTTTAAAAACGTCGCCGAAATAGCGAGCTTCGAGTTCCTGGGCATCAAGAACGGATTTCCCTTGGCCCTCGAAGATCGACTTCTTAATCAGCTCCAGGGCCTTCGGTGCGCGTGCCACCATCGTCTGCGCGAGTTCAAGAGCCGACTTCACGGCTTCGCCGTGTGGTACAACCTTGACGACGAGTCCGACTTTCAAAGCTTCCTCGGCAGAGAGCATGTTGCCCGTCATCGCCATCTCAAGCGCCTTGGCCGTGCCAACCAGCCGTGGCAAGCGAACCGTTCCACCAAAGCCTGGAATCAAACCGAGCTTACATTCGGGAAGCGCAAACTTGGCCTTTTCGCTGGCGATGATGAGATCACACGCCAACGCCAATTCTAGTCCGCCACCAAGAGCAAATCCGTTAACGGCCGCAATCACGGGTTTTCCGAGATGTGCAAGCTTGGTGAAAACCGACTGCCCATGGCGTGCGAAGGCTTCGGCCGCCTCTGCTCCCATGCCTTCAAAGCCTTTGATGTCCGCACCGGCAACAAACGACTTTTCACCCTTTCCCGTGAGAATCAGAACACGCGTCTCATCGTCGTCAGCGACGAAGTCAGCCAATTTCGAGAGCGAATCGACGCTGTCTTGGTTGAGGGCATTTAGCGCCTCCGGACGCGCGATCGTCGCGACGAGAACCGCACCTTCACGTGCGAGCTCAAGATTTTTCAGAGTTGGAAGTTCAGCCATTTTTTATCCCCTTAGTAGGTGTAAACACCACGACCGGTTTTGCGTCCCAGCCATCCCGCTTCGACATACTTCACGAGCAGCGGGCACGGACGATACTTGGTGTCCCCGAGTCCATCATGCAGCACGTTCATGATCGCCAAACACGTATCAAGTCCGATGAAGTCCGCGAGTGTCAGCGGCCCCATTGGTTGATTGGTGCCTAGTTTCATCGCCTCATCAATACCCTTTGCTTCCGCGATACCTTCATACAGCGCATAGAAGGCCTCGTTGATCATTGGCATCAAAATGCGGTTGACGATAAAGCCCGGCATGTCGCGACCCTCGATGAAGGTCTTTCCCATTTTCTGCGCCAACATCTCGACGGTTTTAAATGTGTCGGCCGAGGTCTGAAGTCCACGAATGCCTTCGACCAGTGCCATCAGTGGAACCGGGTTCATGAAGTGCATGCCGGCGACTTTGTCTGGACGCTTGGTTGCCGCGGCAATTTTCGTGATCGAAATCGAAGAGGTATTGGTGCAGAGAATCGCACCTGGCTTCACCTTGGTGTCGAGATCCGCAAAAATCTTAAGTTTGAGATCCACATTCTCAGTCGCCGCTTCGACCACCATGTCACAGTCCGAAAGCGCGGCGGTTTCTGTCGCTGTCTTGATATTTCCAAGCAGGGTGGCTTTGGCCGCTTCCGTCATCTTTTCTTTTTTGATCAGACGGTCACAGCTGCCGGCGATCGTCGCCATCCCTTTGTCCAAGGCGGCTTGCGACACATCGACCATGATGACTTGAAGACCACTTGCCGCAGCAACTTGCGTAATACCGTTGCCCATTTGTCCGGCACCAACGACACCCAGTTTCTGAATGTTCACAATAGACCCCCTGTCTAAAATTTCAGGGGCATCCTAGCGGGAAACAGTACTGACTGGAAGATTTAATCGAAGAGTTCAGGTGAAAAACGCAGTCGAAACTCGACGCGGTGGTGATCCTGATCCCGGTTCTCCACCATTTCTTTCGTCGCCACCAAGATCCCCCTCAGCGAGCGTTTCATCGAGCCTCTTAGGAAGTAGCGCTGCAGGCCGAAGCTGGCTTCGTGCAGCATATCGCCGGCCACGTGGCTATCCGGATCATAGGCTTCACCTCGTAAAAACAAACCCCAGAAATCCGACGGATCCCAATGAAAATCTAAACGAAGCGAGCGAATACGCCGCGAACGTGAGTCCTGTAAGACTTCGCCGCCAAACGCCTCGAGTTCGAATCCAAATCGGCGATCGGCCTCTTCACCGCGTTCACCTTGCCCGACCACCCAGTCCGACGCCATGTACAGTGACGCAAATCGCAGCCGACTTGGCTCGCTTGCCACCAACTCGATTCCAGGATCCGCCGTTGTGCCGGGCGGAAGTGTGGAAGCCGGCGCCGTTCGTCCCACTTGCCCGGACGCGCCCCATCGCCACTGCATACGTGATGTGCGCAGGCGATACTCCCAACGCGCCGTCATCCAGAGCTCGCGATCGAGATCTTCCCCACCTTCACCATTGTGAACAAACCAATCGGAAAAAAATCCGCCCGATGAAACCGAATAGTGAAGCCCCACATCGCGAAGGCCAATCAAACCACGGCGAACGATGAGTGGACGGATCCACGTTCGCTCGCTCTCGACGCCGCTCTCAAGGCCAAACATCAGCGGCAACAATCCAAAACGCAGACGCCCCCACGTGCCGCTGACGCCAGCAAAACCATCGATGAGCGTCGGCGAAAGCTCGGTCTCTTCCAAGCGCGAATAGCGCAGAGGGCTGGCCACGAGTGAGCGTGTTCCAAAACTCACTTGTGCCTCTAAAAATTCGCCGGCTCGGTAGCGCGAAAGATCTCCCACCCAACGGCCGCCAAAGCTTGCACTGAAAATTCGAAAGCGCCCGTCACGCCCCTCTTCGTAAGTTCCACCGGACTCAATCCAAGGACTCAGCCACTGAAATTCTCCAAATCGTTCGGGCACGGGTGTACCAAAGCTCTGGTCAGCTGCCGACACCATAGGGAGAAGCAAGACTCCCGCGACAATCAATTGCCGCCATGGCTCGACCAAAGAATAGATTACGTGTGAGGCCCACCGCATCAATGTCATAAGAAGCACGTTACCGAGCGAAACTAATTTCTGTAAATGACAATCTTCACCGCACTTTCCCACACTCGGCCGAACACCACTTCGAGCACCGCCTCGGGCTTGGTCGTTAGGGCTCTTGCGCCGCTTGTCTTCGGCCTGCTGACACCTTTCGCGGTGATGGCCGCGCCGCACCCGAATCTCGATCCCGGAATCCCCGTGTATTTAAAACCGGACAGTCGATATCCTTCTGGCGTGCACAAACGCGATTGGCTGGAAAGTCGAACCAAGGATTCTGGTGACTCGCAGATGCAGCGCTGGTTTCGTGTTGAAACAGGCGGACAATACGGCTGGGTCGCCGAAGATCACGTGCTGACGGCGCTCAAACTTTCGAGCATCGCCCGCACGGTTCGTGACGAGCCCGATCGCTCGGCCCCGCAACTCGATGCCCTTCGCAAACGTCGAATCCCCAAAAATTCGCAAGTGATCATTCTCGAAACTCAAGGCTCGTGGTCACGAGGACGTGTGCTCGGCGACAGTGCCTCTCACCAAGACTCCTGGCTTTTAAACGAGGCCTTAAAACGAGATTCGGGAAATCAAATCGAACGTGGCATGGTGTTTCGCCCAACGTCGCTGCGTGCGTCGCCTCAGAAGTCCGCACGCACGATCGCAAAAATGGAAGAAGGCGAAGAGATCTCGGTCATTCGCACGCAGTTTTCCGACGGACTCACCTGGATCGAAGTGCAACTTGAGACAACCAGCGCGTGGCTCGACCGTCGCGACGTGTGGCTCTCGCTGGATCTCGCCGATGGCTCGGCCCGCTCACGTGTTCCAGGCCTCGAACTGCGATCGTCCCCCTACCCCAACGCCGATGTTGTGAAACGCCTTTCGATGGCTGAGAAGCTCAAAGTGCTCACGACAAAATATCTGCGTTGGGGCCACGTTCGTATTCCCGAACATGGCTACCTCTGGTGGCCAATCTCGGACGACATCGTCGATCAACCCGGCTTTTTACCTCCCATGAAAATTTCCACGGGCGACCTGCTCTCTCGGGGCCTGTACGACATGGTCGCCGGAGACCGCGACACCGGGCTGCGCTTTGCTAGCGCGCGCGGCGTTTTCCGCAGCCGAGATGGTCGAGAGTGGTCGAAGATCGCAAAGTTTGAAGACAAAAACTATCCGCTTGCGACGACGTCCAATGGCTGGATTTTTGTAGGCCCGTATTTGTCGCGCGACCAGGGCGCCAACTTCGATCAATGGATTCGCTGGGATATTCTCGTGGAAACTGTCAAACGGTCCACGGGATCCATGCTCTCGCGCGTGAGGATCTCCAACATCATCGCTCGTGCCAACAGCGGCGATGGCGACCGCCCGGGGGCGAGCGATGAAATTCAAATTGAGCTCGACATGGGGCGCTCACAACCCTTGCAACTCATCACCGAGGACCTTGGCCGCACATGGCAAGTCCTTTCAAAAACACCGTAACGAGGTTTTCCATGATGAAAAATTGGTTCTTGGCATCGGTCGCCATCTTGTCTCTCGCGGGCTGCGCCCAAACCATTGACGTTCGCGCCTCACACTTTGCCGTGCCCATCGTTCCGGATCGCAGCTTCTCTGGCCATGTGGCGCTGGCGGCCGTTTCAAAAACTCGTGTTCGTCTGTTGGAAAATTATCAGTCCAATCCACCCGTCGACGGCGTAACCAAAATCAACGAAGACGCCAGCGTCTCGGATGTGATCTTCCCTATTTCCAACCTGAGTTTGGATTTGCGACTGGCACTTGCTGGCGGTGCAGAGATTTACTCACATGGCTCGTCATTTGGACTTCGTTGGCAGCTCTTGAATCACGGCGCCGGCCCCGACAAGTGGGTGGCAGCGATTCACGGCGCCTCTGGCACGTTTCGCACAACCACCTCCGTCGGCAACCCCTCAACAGCGGAAGTCTCAAGCCAGGTAAAAAGTGGCCAAGGAGGCCTCAGCATTGGCTACCGATTTCGTGACGTGACACCTTACGTCTCTTACATCTACGAGCACCACGATGCTGCCAGCGACGTCAAAAACACGGGCGGAACTTTTGGTCCTTACGAAGACTCTGGCTACCATCAGTATGCCACCTTTGGAATCACGTCCTCAGGTCCTGGATTGTCGTTCGGGGTTGAGGTCAGTTCCATCATGATGGCTTGGAGCGGTGGCACCACGGCTCAACAGACCTCAACCGGACTTCGCCTCGGCTGGGCGTGGTAGGAGAGCACACAGAAATATCAGCCGCGATCAGCCAAGGCTTCTCGGTGCATGATTTCAAATTCCCGAGTAACAAGCTCACGCGCCTTCAAAGCCATCTGACCGACCGATGCCATCAACGCACTGTCGTCCTTGCCTGCCAGGTTCTCAGGAATCATCGGATCTAACGCACGCACTTGAATCGTGCGCGACCACTTTCCGACATTCACCAGCAAATGCCCTTTTGGCATCACTCGATCAGCCCCTTCGATGATCACCGGCACGACCGGCACCTGGCTGCGAGTGGCGAAGATAAATGGCCCTTTCTTAAAAGCGCCGATCACAGGACCATTTTGCCGGGTGCCTTCTGGTGCCAGCGCAAAGATCACACCTTCACGAAATTTCTCCGATGCCTCTTCATAAATCCGAAGGACCTCGGAACGATTCTCGCGCGCGATGGGAAGACAGCCAGCCGCCCGAATCGCCGGTCCAAAAAACGGAATCTTAAAGAGTTCAATCTTGGCTCCGTAACGCAGGCGACGGCCGGAAAATGCGGTGACGGCCGGAATATCAAAATGGCTTTGATGATTGAAGATCAAAACCGCGCCACCTGAGCGCGGAAGCTTGTCCAAGCCATCGCGTTTCACTTCGACACCGTAAAACCAGAGCACGGCTTTTGACCACAACGCCATCCAAAA
>CAUJGS010000029.1 GCA_963170185.1 Bdellovibrionota bacterium | reverse complement strand
AAAGGATCGCCGACAAAACCAGATAGTGGCTAAGACCGACGTTTGCCAATGAATCAGCGATCGGCATGAGTTCCTCCTTGGATGCGCGAGAGTGCCACCGCGCCAATCGCGATGATCAAGAGCAAGGCTCCCATCGCTTCGAACGAGAAGATGTATTTCTTAAAGAGCAAATCCGCGAGCTGCTTTGTCGACTGCGTCGCCGAAACCTGTAGCCCAGACGGTGTCGTCGGGAACACTGTTTCCGCCGACATCCAGATCGCCGCCGTCACAACTCCACCGATCACGCCGACCGACGCGATCTTCACGAAACCAGACACGATGCCGCGAGAAAACGCCCGCACCTCGTCTTTGAGATCAAAGAGCATCAGAACCATGACAAAGAGAACCATGACCGCGCCCGCGTAGACGATCAGCTGAACGCCCGCAACGAACCACGCCCCAAGAGATGCAAAGATCCCGGCAATCGAGATCATTGTCATCGCAAGTGCGAGTGCGCAGAAGATCGGGTTTGATTGCAGGATCACCATCAAGCCCGAAAAAATCGTAAGACCCGCCAAGATAAAGAATAAGAGATTTTCAGAAAGAACCGGCATTAGAATTTTCCTCTCTTAACGGTGGCCCAGCCACATCCAAATAGCCGTGAAGCACGCGTTTGCGAGCGCCCAAGGCAACATTGTTTTCCAACCGAGGCTCATCAGGTGGTCATAACGGAAACGCGGCAGTGTCCAGCGCACGTGGATGAAGATCCACAGGAAGATCGCAACCTTCGCCAGCAGCACGAGATGGAAAACCACAGCGGTCAAAATCGACGCAGAGTTCGCTCCACCCGTCACGCTTTGCATGTAAGTCAAAACGTCTGCTGGATTCAATCCAGGGAACGAATAACCGCCAAAATAGAATGTTGCGAGCAACGCACTTGCGACCATCATGTGGCCGTATTCACCGATGTAGAACAAAAGTAGATTGAATCCGGCATATTCCGTGTGGAATCCCGCGACCAATTCACCTTCCGCCTCTGGCAAGTCAAACGGCAAACGGTTAGCTTCAGCGAACGTCGCCGCGAAGAAGATCAGTGCACCCAACGGCTGAAAGAAGATTCCCCAGTTAGGAAGCCAGCTCACGATATGCTCGCCGCCAAACGCTTTGAATGTCAGAGGGCCCGTCTGAATGTCGACGATCTCACGGAACGAGAACGTACCGTAAACCATCAGAATTCCGACTAGCGAAAGCGAAAGCGCGAGTTCGTAAGAAATCGCCTGAGCTGTCGCACGAACCGCACCCATCAGCGAGTACTTGTTCGAAGAACCCCAGCCCGCCATCATCAATCCGTAAACCGCGAGCGAAGAGATCCCGAGGATAAAGACGATGCCGATTCCAAGGTCGTAACCTTGGAATGCAAACGTGTACGGCCCCCATGTCTGGCCAGCCATTTCGAATGGTTGAATGTTAATAGGGATCGAGAGCGGAATCGAGTTGAACGCCAGAGCACCCGGGATCAACGCCATAACTGGCGCAAAATAGTAAAGAGGCGCAACGCTCTTCTCTGGAACAAACGACTGTTTGAACAAGAACTTCACGGCATCCGCAAGCAGCTGCAAAAGCCCCAAAGGTCCAATGCGGTTTGGCCCCAATCGGTTTTGGATGAAAGCCGAACCTCGGCGCTCCAACCAAACGAGAATCGGCACGGCCTGTACCATCATCAGGAAGATGACGAACATCTTCAGAATATTCACTGTGACTTCAAAAACGTCTTTTCCCATTAGCTTACTTCCAGTCCAGCGCTTTCGATTTTACTTCCCAGATCAAACCAATAACGAAGAGGAGCACAAAGACACCCATCGTCGCCAACATGTAGCCACCCATACCTTCTTTGATCGAGTCCAAGAATTTAATGGCCCACGGATACATGAAGATGATTTCGATATCGAAGAGAATGAAGAGGATCGCCGTCAGGTAAAACTTGATCGAGATCTTGGTGTCGTTTGTTTCGGTTCCGGGAATTCCGCACTCGTACGGCATCATTTGCGCCTTGGACTTTACGGTTCTCTTTGGACCAAGTAAGGATGTTCCAAAGACGATGACGAGACCGAATGCGACAACGATGACTGCCAAGATGATGACGGGCAACAGACTCGATGCCGTTGCAGGTGCGACGACTGGGGACATGGTAGGCTCCTAAAGTTGAGACTCCGTGATGCGTTTAGCTCCTTATACTGAGGCACGACGCGGATTCCAAGAACTGAGATTACAAGGATTTGCTGCGATGCGGTCCAAAGGAAATTCGGCAGGCATATGAACCATTCCGTTCTTCAGATTCACACGCTGGCAGGAATCCGACGTGCCCGAGAAAGCGGCGAACGACGAATCGAAGTCTCCGGTTTTGATTCACCCGATGTTCTTGCCATGCTTCTCACCTCGTCAGACCACCCCGAATCTCATGTTTTGGTCTTTGCCAGCGACGACGAAGCCCGCCAGTTTCATCGAGCTGTCGTTTTTTTCAGCAAATCTTGGAGTGTTCGGCATCTTCCCGCGTTCGACGTGACACCCTACTCTGGCCTCTACCCGAACCCGCGAACCGTCGCAGATCGCGTGTCGTGGATTCACCATGTGCGAAATGTTCGACCATTTCATCTCTACACAGCCACCGTCGAATCGCTTTCGCAGCGCACCATTCCTCAACAAAGCCTTAAGGCCGGAACCTTTAAGTTCCGAAAAGGCGAGGATATTTCCCAAACTCTTGGCGACGAACTCACGCGACTCGGTTACACCGCAACACCAATCGTCGAAGACATCGCGACCTTCGCGATTCGCGGCTCCGTGGTCGACATTTTTTCTCCCGCACACGACAAGCCCGTACGCTTTGACCTCTTCGGCGACACCATCGAATCCATTCGCCACTTCGACCCGGCCACGCAACGGTCCGACGATGAAATTCGTGAAGCCATTATTCTTCCGGCCAAAGAATTCGTCTTCAACGACGAGATGCGCGAGCGTTCGACCCGACTTTTCCGGGCCGACCTCGAAGCCCGAATGGCAAAACCCGACGTCACGGTGGATGAATCCGAGTCTCAGGTCGTTCTTCACTCGCTTGCTCAAGGGAATTTGTTTCCTGGAATCGACTTCCTGCTTCCGTACATTCACGAAAACTTCGAAACCCCCCTCGATCATATAAACCCAGATGTCGCGGTCTGGATGGTCAACCCTATCGAAACAGCGAGGGCGGGAGACACTCTCGAAGAATCCACAAAACGAGAGTTCAAAGCGTCGCAGAATCTCGCGATCTGCCCGAATCCCGATTCGCTCTATCGATCGCTCGAGCACTGGAACTTTGATCACATCAAAGCCACGATCACAGTTTCGAAACTTGCCATCGATCAGGACCCATTTGCGTCCGAAGAGAACCTGGTTTCCGATTTCGGCGCCGCCCTAGGCGATACAGATACAAACGATACATCCTCACAGCTAAAACTCTCGACCGTCGACCTTCGCTTTGCTCCGCCAACGCCGCAAAACCCGGCCGGAGTCGAAGCGCTCGCGCGGCTGCAATCTTGGCGCGAAAAAGAAGAGACCGTGATCGTCGCCGCCGGCACCGCCGCACAGTCGCAACGCCTCGCCGCCACATTCGAAAAACAAGACTGGCGAACAGAAATTCTCGCCCACGATGAGTTCGACTGGTCCGCGGTCAAGCAACGTCAACACGCGGATCCGAAACTGGTCACGCTTGTTCCTCGAGTCTTGGATTCCAGTTTTCGCGTTCCGGAAGAGCATCTTGTCTTTCTAAGAGACGAGGACTTCTTTGGTCGAAAGTCACGCCGACGCGAAAAAGCGACGGCGATCAACGAGACATTCAAAGACTTCACCGCGGCCTTGGCTTTTACGGATCTCCAGATGGGAGACAAGGTCGTCCACGTTCAACACGGAATTGGGGTTTACGAAGGCCTCAAACGCATGAGCGTAAACGGCATCGAAGGCGAATTCCTGGCTCTCTCCTATAAAGAGGGCGACAAGCTTTATCTCCCGATCTATCGAATCGCGCAGATTCAGAAGTATTCCGGCCCGGGCGGCGAAGCTCTGATCGACAAACTCGGCGGCACAGGCTGGGCGAAAACAAAAATCAAAGTCCGAAGCCAGCTACGCGAACTCGCCGGAGAGCTCTTGCAGCTTTACGCAAAACGCGCGCAAAGCATTCGCCCTCCATTTCCGCACGACGAGAAGGCCAACGGGGAATTTGATCTCTTTGAATCAAGCTTTCCCTACGATGAAACGGACGACCAGCTAAAGGCGATCAACGCCATCGTGCACGACATGGCGACCGAAAAACCGATGGATCGCCTCGTATGCGGCGACGTCGGTTTCGGAAAAACCGAGGTTGCTATGCGAGCGGCCTTCAAAGCCATTCAAGGTCGAAAGCAAATCGCCGTTCTGGCGCCAACAACGGTGTTGAGCTTCCAGCATTTGGAGACATTCCAAAAGCGATTCCGCAATTGGCCCGTCAATATCCGCGCGCTCAATCGCTTTGTTCCGCCGGCCGAGCAACGCAAAACGATCGCCGAAGTCAAAGACGGGAAAGTCGATATTCTCGTTGGAACACACCGTTTGCTGTCCAAAGACATCGAATTCAAAGAGCTTGGTCTTTTAATCATCGACGAAGAACAGCGCTTCGGCGTTGGACACAAAGAAAAGATCCGAAAGCTGAAAGTCGGAGTCGATACTCTAACTCTTTCCGCGACACCGATTCCGCGTACACTGAACATGTCCCTGATCGGCATCCGCGATCTCAGCCTTATCAACACAGCACCGGTTGATCGCCTGCCAACGCGCACCTTTGTCTGCAAATTCGACGAAGAAACCATCCGTCGCGGTATCGAATCCGAAATTCAACGCGGCGGTCAGGTTTTCTTCCTCCACAACCGCGTTCAATCGATCTACGGAGTCGCCGACACGCTTCGAAAACTCGTGCCCAACGCCCGCATTCGCATCGGTCACGGACAAATGGACGAGCACGAACTCGAGGCGACGATGGTGGCCTTCTTCAATCACGAGATCGACGTTCTCTTAAGCACCACGATCATCGAATCCGGCATCGACAACCCGCGCGCCAACACGATGTTCATCGATAATGCTCATCAGCTTGGCTTAAGTCAGCTGTACCAGCTGCGTGGTCGCGTCGGTCGCTCAAAAGAGCGCGCTTACTGCTATCTCTTGATTCCACCCAACAAGCGCATCGAAAAAGATGCTCAAGAACGGTTGAAAGTGATCCAAGAAAACACGGCGCTTGGAAGCGGCATTACCATTGCCCACCACGACCTCGAGCTTCGAGGCGCGGGAAATCTCCTAGGAGAAGATCAATCCGGCCACATCGAAGCGGTCGGTTACGAGATGTACCTCGAACTCCTGGAAGAAACGATCAAAGAACTTAAAGGCGAAGAGATCATCGAGAGCATCGAGCCCGACATCAACGTTCGCGTTCAGGCTCTTATTCCCGACACCTACATGCCAGATATCCGTATTCGCCTGGCCTGGTATCGCACGCTCTCTCAAATCGAATCACCTGAGGATCTTGACCGCATCGAAGAACAGATGTCCGATCAATTCGGTCGTCCGCCCGAACAGGTCATCAACCTACTTGGTCTCATGCTCATTCGTTCACTCTGTCGCAAGCTCGGCATTCGCGATTTAAGCTCCGGGCCGAAAGCGATTTCACTGGCCTTCACAGCACAGACAAAAGTTCCTCCTCAAGAGGTCGTTCAGCTGACAGCTCGTGAAAAAGGACGAATCAGCCTGACGCCAGACATGCGACTTAACATCCGCATGGACACCATCACCTGGCCGAAAATCTATGAAGAATTACTAGCTATCGAGCGGCTTTGTCCTTAGGGCTAGACGTGGTCTAGCTCGACCTTCGGCAGCGGCGAAAGCCGCGACACTCTAGTATCCTAGTGCTTGGATGTTTGTTTCCACGGCGTCATTTAAAGCTTCGCGATCAAGTCCCTTGATCGTTGCGAAAACCGCAATGATCATCGCTGTCCTTCTTTTTTCAAGCGTCGTGATGTCGACCCTTACAATCTCCAAGGCGTTCGCAGACATGGACGAACTCGAAGCCGAGCTTTACCGTATAGACCCGCCCGCAACACCCATAGCGCCTACGCCCGCGGTCTCACCCGCGCTCTCGGATTCGTCGATCAAACAACCCGCTAGCGAGAACGCGGCGACCAGTCGAACAAAACTGCCACTCGGGCAACTTCTTATCGTCGGCTTCAAAGGGACTTCTCTAAACGACGGCCTCGGCGAAGTGATCCGGGAAACCAAACCAGGCGCTATTCTCCTGTTCGGAAGAAACGTCCGCTCGGCACGTCAGGTCTCACTTCTCAATCACGCCGCACAAGATCTTTCGATGAAAGTCTCTCGCTCGCCTTTGCTCGTAGCGATTGACCAAGAGGGTGGAAACGTCATTCGCATCCGACACTCTCCGACTCTTCCGTCAGCCCTTGCCATCGCTCGTACGCGCGACGTCGCCATCGCAAGAAAGTCCGGCGTGGCAACGGGACGCTTGCTTAAAGCCCTCGGTATCAACGTCAATCTTGCCCCCGTAGTCGACGTATCCGACCCCAATACAGACAAATTTCTCGGCACTCGGAGCTTCGGTAGCGACGCACAGCTGGTATCGGAAATGACGACCGCCGTCGCGCAAGGTCTTCAAGACATGAACGTGCTTCCAATAGCGAAACACTTTCCCGGTCACGGCAACGCGTCTGGCGATTCACATCTCGTCGCCGCCTATAACAACTCGACGTTAGAATCTCTCACCAAGCGTGATCTCGTTCCCTACTACGCCCTTGCAAGGTCAATGAAACGACCCTGGGGCATCATGCTTGCCCACGTTTCTTTCCCAGAAATTGATCCCGCCGGCGTACCCGCGACTTTCTCTAAACCCATCATCACCGACTTACTTCGAGAGAATATCGCAAAAAACCCGCTCGTAATGACCGACGATATCGAAATGGCTGGGGCCTCGGCCGAAAAAGACATCGGCCAACGCGCGGTCCGAGCTATTGAAGCCGGTGCTGATATGGTGATGATCGCATGGAGCCGCCAGATGCAGAGAGAGGTACTAAAAGCGCTCGAAACCGCGCTTGCAACGGGAAAACTTTCACGAGCGCGCGTTGAAGAGGCTCTTGCTCGCATCGCGGCCGCGAAGCGTGCCTATATTCCGCCGAAATTGCATCTCGCCACGCAAGAGGAACTTCGCAAGAATCTTCTCCATAAAGATTTTGGCGAGCTTGGTGATGCGGTCATCAAAGCCGCCGTTCGCAATCGTCGAGAACGGCGTCCCGCGGACGAACTCGATTTTGAAAAAATACGAGTGTCCAACGATCCGGTGATCGTGCTCTCTTCCCGTCTGGATTTCATCACCTCATTTAGAAATCGAGCCGCTGGGCACAAGATAAAGAGCTACCATTTGCGCCCGTCAAAAATGGAAGAAATCACGCGCGCCCTCCGAGCCCAGCCCGAATCGCCCATTATCGTTTATGTCTCGGGCGGTCACATCGCACGTTACGTCGCAAAGCTCAGCGATGATATCGCATCTCGGATGATGCTAGTAAATGTCGAGACCAGCGCCGCCATCGGAAATCCGAAACGTTATCGCGATGTTTTTGACGTTCACTTCCGTCATCCGCAGATAGGCGCTACCGCGGCCGAGTTTTACCTCGATCTCAATCGCACGACCGTCAGTCGTCGCGCCGATTCAGACGAAGCTTTCCAATAACCGGCATCTCAACGCTCATCGAGCGCAACCGATACCCGTGAAAATCAAGATCCGCTTCAAACCGCCTAGCGCTCTCAACGAGAAGCTTTCCTGTACCGCTGCCTTCATTGCGAAACAGCTCTTTCACTTTTATCACTCCGCCCACGACCGATCGACCGTCATGGAACTGAAACTTCGCGTCCCGCAGTTTTCCCTCAAGCAGATTTCGCCAAACCGCCTCCAACACCCATGGCGTTTCGGCCGTCGAGGGCAGAGATAGGTCGTCCCATGCCATTTGCTGGCGCTTGGGCTCGCCCGTCTTAAACACTGTTTCTCGACGAAGCTCTCGCCCGCTTTCATATGAGAAATGAAGTTCTTCGCGGTACGACTTTATCGGAATCATTTTCGTCAAAACACCGCCAACGATTTGAAATTCGGCCCGAATATCAAGCGAGCCAGGCGAGGTTTCCGTGCAAACGAATTCATATTCGGCTTCGATGCCGAACTGAGAAATAAAAAACCGAAGCCTTTCGGGCTTCGGTTTTACATTCGTGAAATCGATTTCGGCGACTGCCACGATCTGATTCTTCTACGCGATCAATGCGATGTCTGATTGCCTTTGGCAACCATGCGACGCAAATCTGCACGTTGTTGTTTGCGCATGAATTTCGCTCGTGCTTCTTCGTCCAATTCGGGAGAAGCCAGGCGTTCCGCAGCAAGCTTCCAAGCCGCCAAAGCGCGCTCTTCGTCGATGTCCTCTGGGCGTTCAGCAGTTTCCGCCAAAACGACCACGCCTTGTGGGTTCACTTCGCAGTAACCCCAAGAAACGATCACCGACTTAAGCTCCGCGGTCCCTTTCAAACGGTATTTCACAACACCCGTCGAAAGCGTCGTCATCAACGGCGCGTGACCAGGAAGAATATTGAGCTCACCTCGAAAACCAGGAACGAAGATCTCTTCGACCTCAGCTTCCGCCAGAAGTTTTTTTTCTGGCGTAACAAGTGTGAGTTTCAGTGTTTTGTCTAAAGCCATCTTCTCACTTCCAGACGATTAGAGGCGTTTTGCTTTGTCAGCCGCGTCTTCGATAGTTCCGACCATGTAGAACGCTTGTTCTGGCAAGTGGTCGACTTTACCGTCGAGAATTTCGCGGAATCCACGAACCGTGTCTTTGATGTCGACGTATTTACCAGGCATGCCGGTAAACTGTTCGGCAACGAAGAACGGCTGCGACAAGAAGCGCTGAACTTTACGAGCGCGCGCCACGACGATTTTGTCTTCTTCAGACAATTCGTCCATACCAAGAATCGCGATGATATCTTGAAGTTCGCGGTAACGCTGAAGAAGGGCCTGAACGTCGCGAGCTGTGCGGTAGTGCTCTTCACCAACGATCGACGCATCCAAGATACGCGAAGTCGACTGAAGCGGGTGAACCGCAGGGAAGATCGCCATCGCCGCGATATCGCGGTCGAGGTTCGTTGTCGCGTCCAAGTGAGTAAACGTCGTTGCCGGAGCTGGATCCGTGTAGTCATCCGCAGGAACGTAAACGGCTTGAACCGATGTGATCGAACCCTTTTTCGTCGAAGTGATGCGCTCTTGAAGAGCACCCATGTCCGTCGAAAGAGTTGGCTGATAACCAACGGCCGAAGGGATACGACCAAGAAGGGCCGAAACCTCTGCACCCGCTTGCGTGAAACGGAAGATGTTATCAACGAAGAAAAGAACGTCTTGTCCGTCAACATCACGGAAGTATTCCGCGATCGTGAGACCAGTCAAAGCAACTCGAGCACGTGCTCCAGGTGGCTCGTTCATCTGACCGAAAACGAGAGCTGTTTTCGCGATAACGCCCGATTCTTTCATCTCTACCCAGAGATCGTTTCCTTCACGAGTACGCTCACCGACACCTGCGAATACCGAGTATCCACCGTGCTCAGTCGCGATGTTACGGATCAGCTCCTGAATGAGAACCGTCTTACCGACACCCGCACCACCAAAGAGACCGATCTTTCCACCCTTCATGTAAGGCGCGAGAAGATCGACGACCTTGATACCAGTCATCAGCATTTCTGCTTTTGTCGACTGATCTTCGAATTTTGGTGCCGTACGGTGAATTTCCCAGTGAGTTTTTGCGTTCACCGGACCAGCTTCATCGATGGGATCGCCGATAACGTTGACGATGCGGCCGAGAACTTCGTTTCCAACCGGAGTTTGGATCATCTTTCCTGTGTTGACGACTTTTTGACCGCGAACGAGACCGTCTGTCGAGTCCATCGCGATCGTACGACAAGCGCGGTCACCCAAGTGCTGAGCGACTTCTAGTACGAGGTTACCTTCTTTGTCGTCGATGGCCTTGTTTGTAAGGCGCAAAGCTGTGTTGATCGCGGGAAGTTCTCCCGTTGGGAACTCAACGTCGACAACTGGGCCCATGACCTGGCTGACAATACCTGTTTCCATGCTCTCTCCAATTCCTTAACCTTGGGTTTTACCCTTAGGCCTTCAAAGCTTCCGCACCGCTCGTGATCTCGATCAGTTCTGTCGTGATCGCTGCCTGGCGGGCCTTGTTATAAGTCAAAGTTAATGTACGAATCATTTCGCCGGCGTTTTTCGTCGCGTTTTCCATCGACGTCATACGGGCACCGTGTTCCGCGGCAACAGATTCCGACAAACAGCGATAAACTTGAATGTCGAAATGTTTGAGAATCAACTGCTCGATCATGTCGGCCGGAGCCGGTTCAAAGATCAATTCCGCTGGGAATCCGCCCGTGCCTTTGTTCAGCGTCGCAGATTTTTCGATATCCACCGGAAGCAGTGTTTCGCAAACAACAGTTTGTTGAATAGCTGACTTGAATTCATTGTAGACGAAACGAACTTCGTCGTACTCGCCAGACTTGTACATATCGACAACACGCTTCGAAATTCCAGCGGCCATCGAATACGAAATGTCTTTTGCGAGATTCAAGATCGAGTCCACAGGCTGGTAGCCACGGCGACGGATATAGTCCGAACCTTTGCGACCGATCATGATGACGTCGATTTTTTCGTACTTCGACGAATTGTCTTTCAAATAGCGCTCTGTGAACTTCGACACGTTCGTGTTGAAAGCTCCGCAAAGACCGCGATCGCTAGTGACAACGACCAAGAGAACTTTGCGTGGGTTTTCTTTCCGCTCGAGCAATGGATGAGAAACTGCGTGAGTCGTCGCGACGTCAGCAATTACGGTCATCAATGACTGAGCGTAAGGGCGCATATTGACGATGCTGAGCTGCGCACGGCGAAGTTTCGCCGCGGACACCATCTTCATCGCTTTTGTAATCTGCTGCGTATTCTTCGTCGAATCGATACGCAGCCGAATATCCTTCAAGCTTGGCATTCTGCCAGTCCCTTACTTCTTGTTGGTTTCAAAGATCGCTTTGAATTCGGTCAGAGCATCGACGAGAGCTTTTTTCGTCGTGTCCTTAACCTGTTTTTCTTTCGCGATTTCAGCCACAACTGTTTGGTGCTTCTGATGCATGAACTCGAGCATCTCTTTTTCGTAGCGGCGAACTTCCGACTCTGGAACAGAGTCTACGTAGCCATTTGTCGCTGCGAAGATCGAGATAACCTGATCAACAACGTTGTACGGCGAGTACTGACCTTGCTTCAAAAGCTCGACCAGACGACGACCGCGCGAAAGCTGCTGTTGCGACGCTTTGTCGAGGTCCGAAGCAAACGCTGCGAACGCCTCAAGCGCACGGAACTGAGCGAGTTCGAGTTTCAAAGTACCCGCAACTTGCTTCATCCCTTTGATTTGAGCCGCACCACCGACACGCGAAACCGACTTACCGACGTTCACAGCGGGACGGATCCCTTTGTAGAACAAGTCAGCTTCCAAGAAGATCTGACCGTCAGTGATCGAGATAACGTTTGTTGGGATGTATGCCGAGATATCACCCGCTTGCGTTTCGATGATTGGCAATGCCGTCAACGAACCGCCGCCTTTGTCCGCGCTCATCTTCGCTGCGCGCTCAAGAAGACGCGAGTGAAGATAGAATACGTCGCCTGGATAAGCTTCGCGACCTGGAGGACGACGAAGGAGAAGCGAGAGCTGACGATACGCCTGAGCTTGTTTCGTCAAATCGTCGAAGATGATCAGAGCATGGCGACCTGTATCGCGGAAGTACTCCGCCATCGCGCAACCCGCGTATGGAGCCAAGAATTGAAGTGGAGCTGGATCCGACGCTGTCGCAGCGATGATTGTTGTGTATTCCATCGCACCCGCTGCGCGAAGTTTTTCAACAACCTGAGCAACTGTCGAACGCTTCTGACCGATCGCTACGTAGAAGCAGTGAACGTTCTGACCTTTTTGGTTGATGATCGTATCGAGAGCGATCGTCGTCTTTCCAGTCTGACGGTCGCCGATGATCAACTCACGCTGTCCACGCCCGATTGGGATCATTGCATCGATAGCTTTGATACCAGTCTGCAATGGCTCGTGAACCGACTGACGGTAAACGATGCCTGGAGCTTTCAACTCGATGATACGGTTGTGCTCGGTTTTCATTGGACCAAGACCGTCGATCGCGTTTCCTAGTGCGTCGACAACGCGGCCGAGGAGAGCTTCGCCAACTGGAACTTGAACGATACGTTTTGTACGCTTAACCGTGTCGCCTTCTTTGATACCGCGATCTTCACCGAAGATAACGACACCGACTGAGTCCGACTCAAGGTTCAAGACCATACCGAATGTTTCGCCAGGGAACTCGACGAGCTCACCTTGCATGGCAGTTTCGAGGCCGTAAATGCGAGCAACACCGTCTCCGACAGAGAGGACTGTGCCTGTTTCGCTCATCTCAACGGCTTTCGAGTAGCCCTTGATCTGTTCTTTTAGAACTTTACTGATTTCATCAGCGCGAATTTGAAGTTCCATTGTTAGATCGTTCTCCTCTTGAGTTCTTCACTCATTCTCTTCAAATGGGTCGACAGAGAATCATCAAATGTATGGCTGCCTACGTGAGCAACCAAACCGCCGATAACGCTCGGGTCTACTTTATATGTCATGATCACTTTCTTCTTCAGAACGCCCTCGACTGTCTTTTCGAGCTGCGTTCTTTCCGAAGGTCCAAGAGCTGTCGTCGATTTCACGACGCCACGGCAAACGTTGTTAGCCGCATCGATTTCCGCCTGAAACGCGTCGACGATTTCTGTAAAAATAGAAAGTCGGTCTTTTTTCGCCAGCAGATTTAGAAACTGAGTCACTTCTGGAGTAGATACTCGGCCTTCTAGAGCCTGGTTCAACGACGCTGACTTTTGCGACGGTGTTACCATTGGCGATTGAAAGAAGGCGCGAATCGCAGGATCGGTATCAAACGCATCTGCCAAAGCGCGAAGATCGTTTAGAACTTTGTCTTGCGAACGGTTGTCCGTCGCCAGGCTGAAGATCGCTTTCGCATAACGTTTTGCTAAGGCGTTTGATTTCACTGCGACACCACCTGGATCTTGTCGACAAACTCTGACTGAAGACGCTTTTGATCCTGCTCCTGCATTTTGTCAGTCAAGATGCGTTTGGACATCTGAACCGACTGCGCAAGAAGTTCTTCGCGAAGTTCGTATTTCGCGCGCTCGACTTCTAGTTGAGCCGTACGTTCGGCGTCTGCCTTAAGTTTTGCTGAAAGCGAGCGAGCCTCTTCGACGATCTGATTGCGAAGAGCCGCAGCGTCGTTGCGCGCCTTTTGGATCGATTCGTCGCGAGTCGCCTCGAGTTTCGCGAGACGGTCTTGAATGTCTTTACGCTTCAGCTCCGCTTCCGCTTTCGCCGCTTCCGCGCGCTTCACGGCCGAGAAGAACCCCTCGTAGCGCCCTTTGAACATTTCGCGAATCGGGCCGCGAGCAAAGAAGATGATCGCACCAAGGTAAATAACGAAGTTCACGACCTGGAGCCAGAACATCGTCGGTAGACCTTCGCCATGATGAGCATCGCCAGCTGCTCGTCCAAAGTGGCTCGCCAACAACATCGGCAGACCAAGAACCACCGCAACCGCAAACACCTTCATCCAATGCTTATTCATCACAGAGAGATCTCCTTGCCCGCCATCTTGGATGTGATCGCGGCAGTGATAGATGGAACTTCGGCAGAAAGTGCCGCTTTCGCGGAGGCGATTTCTTTTGAGATTGTCGCGCGCGACGCTTCGAGAAGTTTTGCAGCTTCTTGGCGTGCGCTAGCAATCAGAGCCTCCGATTCACGCTGCGCCTCTTGGCGATTTTTGTCGTACTCCGCGCGGATCGAGGCAGAAATCGCTTTCGCCTTCTGCTCGTAGTCGGCATTGATTTCCGCAGCCTGCACGAGCAGCTTTTGCGCAAGCTCTTCGCCGCCGACGGTGCGGCCTTCGCGCTCTTTCAGCGCTTTTGCGTACGGCTTAAAAACTAGATTCGAGAGCGACAAATAGCCAACAGCAAAACACAGGACGTGAATCCATAAAGTGTCGACGTCAATGCCGAGAGATTTCAGCAATTCCATGATTCCGATTCCACCAGAAATTTCTGTTCGAGTAGCGGCTCTCAGTAGCATCGGGACCGAAACGTGGCAAGGGAATTGAACTCCCAATAGAGCGCTAAGAAAGTGAAATGAAATCCGGGCCTAATCCATAGGGAAAATACCGGGTGAAAATGCCTGATTCCGAGGCTTGTTTTCTGTGAATCGAGGGGTCTATGTGGCTGCTGAAGAACTAGGCATATAGGAAGCGCCTTCGAAGGTCACACCCTCGTCGATGCGAAGACTCGGGGTCGTCACGGTTCCTCGAAAAATTGCGGGTGGATGCATGATGACGCGCCGTCTCGCAGCAACACTGCCTACGAAGGTTCCGGAAATGACAACGACATCCGCCTCGACTTCGGCCTCGACCATCGCACCGGGATTTATGACAAGCGTGTCTCGGGTAAAAATCTCGCCCTTGAAGGCGCCACCGATTCGGACGACACCCTCAAAAGAGAGTTTTCCCTCAAATTGAGCGCCCTCGTCGAGGAGCGCCGTTAGGCGCCCGTCGGTGATCGTCGATTCCGGCATCAGTTTCGGGAAGACACGGTCGGAGCCGCGCTCGGTTTCGCCCATCCTTTTCTCATCCTTTCGACGATCTCCGTCAGCTGTTCATCCGAGTGGAAATAGACACTCAGTTTGCCCCGGCGGTCCGCGTAGTCAATGACAACACGCGTGCCGATCAGCTTCTGAAGTTCACCGGCCAACGCCTCAACCAGTTTTGCCGAAACGTCGATCCCCATCGAACCACCAGGACGAACGACCTGCGAGCCCGATGCCTGCGACTTTTTCTCTGCAACTTTCTTTTCCAGAGCACGAACCGAAAGCTTTTCGCGAATGACTTCTTTTGCCAAAGAAATCTGGTCGGCCATGCTTTCAAGTCCCAAAAGAACTTTTGCATGACCCGCACTCAATTCACCGCCGCCGATCATCAGTTTCACTTCCGGAGGAAGAACCAAAAGGCGGAGTGCGTTGGCAATCGTTGGCCGTTCTTTACCTAGGCGATCCGCAACCTGGACCTGTGTGAGATTGTAGGTCTTCATCAAGTGGTCGTAAGCTTCCGCTTCTTCCACCGGGTTGAGATCCGCGCGCTGAATGTTTTCTAGAATCGCGAGTTCCAGAGAGTCTTGCTCATCGGCCTCTTTTAGAATCACCGGCACTTCTTTAAGTCCGGCCATCTGAGCCGCACGCCAACGGCGTTCACCCGCGATGATTTCGAATTCCGTTTCCGACTTACGGCGAGCGCTGATCGGCTGGAGAATTCCTTTTTCTTTGATCGATGCCGAGAGTTCTTTCAGTGCCGTGTCTTCGAAAACCTGACGAGGCTGCTGAGTGTTCGGACTCAGTTTTTCGATAGAGACTGTCCAAATTCGGGCGGTCTCAGGAATCGGAGAGGCCTCTTTTTCGACGACTTTTTCGACCTCAACGATTTTTTCGACGACCTTCTCTACTTCGACCAGCTTTTCAACTTCGACGATTTTTTCGACGACGACAGTTTCAACTTTTGCTTGAACTTCTGGTTGGTTAGCGGAGTTCGCCACAGGCACTTGTTCGACAACCGCAGGAATTTTCGCCTGTGGCACGAGTGAATCGAAATCAGAACCCATTTTTGGACGACCTGTGGTGTCCTGAGTATCCACCCCACTTAGAAGACTACCCAGGCCACGGCCCAGACGTGGCTTTGAGGACTTGGAGTTGTTCTGAGAAACGTTTGTTACGTCAGACATTTGCGCCCTCCTGCACGGCCTGATTGTTTATTTGAGCATTCATATTCGCCGGCACTGACTGGTCAGCGGACGCGGTTTCAACACTCTCCATCTCTTGATTTTGAGTAGTCGCTTGACCAAAAACACGAGTGTCGAGTTCGAGCGCAAGCTCTTGGTATTTCAAAGCACCGACAGATCGCGGTTCATATTCAAGAATCGACTGTCCATGTGATGGTGCTTCGCTGAGGCGAACGTTTCTTGGAATGATCGCCTTGAAGACTTTGTCTCCGAAGTGCGTTTGGATTTCCGAAACGACCTGGTGGCTGAGGTTGTTGCTCGCCGCAAACATCGTCAGAAGAATACCCTCGATGCGCAACTCTGGATTGATGTTCTTCTTCACAAGACCCGCGGTCGTAAGAAGCTGCGAAAGTCCTTCGAGCGCATAGTACTCGCACTGAAGAGGTACCAAGAATGTGTTCGCCGCTGCCAACGAGTTTAGTGTCAAAAGCCCAAGCGAAGGCGGGCAATCGATGAGTACGTAATCGTACTGGTCGGCAATGGCTCCGATCGCTTCACGTAGGCGGAATTCGCGACGCGGCGCATCTACAAGCTCAATCTCTGCACCTACAAGATCAGGTGTCGCCGGGGCTACCCAGAGGTTTTCGTTCGAGGTCGGTCGACGGATCTCCTCGAGAGTCTTTTCGCCGATGAGTACGTGATAGATATTCGCCTCTTGGTACTCATACTTTTTCAGTCCAAGACCGCTAGAAGCATTGCCCTGAGGATCGAGATCAACCAGCAAAACCTTGCGACCACGAGCCGCTAAGCATGCAGAAAGATTAACAGATGTTGTGGTTTTACCGACTCCGCCTTTTTGGTTCGCGATACAGATAATACGCGCCATTAGCCCCTCCAGGTGTCCTTCCAATTGGACGACATAAAGTTAGACCGTGCTCACAATTGAATTTCAACTCATTTCGCAGACGGACATGCCGATAAGCTTTTGACTATGTGATCAATCACGAATGTTCCACGTAGAACATTCTGAATAGCTAGTGATAGGCAGCACGCGAGAATGAGCAACCAACGGTCATCCAGCAGAAGAAAACGCGCCCACAATGACTACCTGACATCGGTAGGTTTCGGGGCATTGGTAGTCATCTGCGTACTTACAAGCTTCATCTTTGGCTGCTCAAGGCCAAATCCGACACCAGAAAATACCGATCCCATCTATATGGATCTCATCGGACGCAGTTCCGTCGCTAAAGCGGCCGCAGAAACAGCCAAAGAGGAGATCAAGCAGCTTCGCGAAGATCTCGAGGCTCTGCCGGCGAGAGATCCCAGTCGCCGCAAGGTACAGCAAGATATAACGAAAAAAGAGACACAGCTGATGGTTGCCGACCAGGAAGCCCTCTATTTCGAGATTCGGGCACAGCAGAGGAAGGACTACGCGCGAAAGTCCTACCTTGAAGCCTATGACCGGGGCGAGAAATGGCCAGATCCTAAAGATTTTGAGGCCTACAAGCTCCAACGACGCCTAGAAGATGCTCCTCGCGAATGGAACTCCCGTCTACAGAAGACCGAGAGATACAACAGAAAGTCCGAAAAAGAGCTCCGAGACGAGCTCGATGCGAAGCTAAAGCCCGCAAAAGGCCACTAATCTTATTGTTCCACGTGGAACATTCGAGAAAAACTCTGTTTAGGAGCGTCGACGGGCCTGAAGAACGACGTATTCGGCCGGAGACTCGGGGAGACCGTATTGCCCCAGCATTTCGGCCGACCAATCCCGGAAAATCTGTGGTTGAACCTCAACTAGCTCGCGAGACCAGCCTTCGCCTTTCATCATATAAAAGACGCCGCCCCCGGTAAACAGCCGTCGACTCTGAATCAACGAATTCGACACGCTGGCAAACCCACGAGAAATGGCAAAATTCACCGACTCATCTTCCAGATCCTGCAAACTCTGACAGCTAAAGATCACGTTCTTAAGACCGAGCATCGAACCAACGTGTTTAAGAAACTCCATCTTCCGCTGATCGCGATCAACCAGACGAAGAACCAGATCCGGTGACAACACCGCCGCAACCATTCCAGGAAGACCATTACCCGAACCAAAGTCGTGTACCGTTTGTCCCTTGGGGATGTGGGGCGCGACCAAGGACCAGGCGCGCACAGCGTCTAATATATGCACCGTGTCAGCGCGTTGGGAGGTGCCTGGGGAGATCAGATTCAACTTCTTATTGAAGCGCAGAAGCTCGCCAAGGTAGCGCTTCAACTGATCGACTTGTTCCGAAGTTAGCGCGGGCGCCCATTCCGCAAATCGTGAGCTAAACCCATTCAACAGAGAATCAGACGATTCGCTCGGGTTCGGAAATTTGTCGCTGTCTTTGGGCAAGTTCGCGCTCGATGAGAGCTCGTCGTCTGCCTGTTTCGGATTCTTCGACGTCAACAATACTCCGTTTCGCCTTGAGGTAAACAATCAGAGCCTGAATGGCCGACGGATTCACACCGCTAATTCGGCTCGCTTGCCCCAATGTCTCCGGCCGCTTCTCTTGAAGCTTTTCCTGTTCTTCCTTCGAAAGCCCCTTGATCAACCCGTAATCCAGCTCACTCGGGATCTTGGTAGCTTCAAACCGTCTATTAGAACGAATCAATTCGTTCTCACGTTGAATATAACCGGCGTACTTAACTTCAATCTCAACCGGCTCAACAACATTTACTTCATAATCTCCGGAAAGACCGAATCCCGCCAGGTCTTCGAAGCAGACTTCATGTCGTCTTAAAACTTCTTCGGCTGTCATCGGTTTTAGGAGCTTTGCAGTTCCTAGCGCCTCAAGTTTGGACTGCGTTTCCGCAGTTGGAGTCAGAACCGTGCTCTTCAAAACCGAACGAAGTTCCTCGCGTTTCGCGAGTGTCATTTCGAGACGATGCTTTTGGCCATCATCGATGACGCCAAGTTCAGTTGCGCGATTCCAGAGACGTTCCAACGTGTTATCTTCTCTTAGGACAAGCCTGTGTTCAGCCCGAGAGGTGAACATTCGGTAAGGTTCTTTCGTTCCCTTCGTCACGAGATCATCGATGAGAACACCGATGTACGCTTCGTCACGGCCGAGCACAAAACTCTCTTCGCCTCGCACACTTCGAGCCGCATTCACGCCCGCAATAAAACCTTGAGCGGCTGCTTCCTCGTATCCACTTGTACCGTTGATCTGGCCGGCCAAGAAAAGTCCAGGTATCGAGCGCGTTTCTAAAGAGTGGCGAATCTGCGTTGGCTCGATGAAGTCGTATTCGACCGCATAACCGTAACGATGAACTTCGACATTCTCGAGCCCATCGATCGTGCGAAGAAACTCCAGCTGAACATCTTCCGGGAGACTTGTCGAAATACCCTGGAGATAAATCCAATCCGTCGAAAGCCCCTCGGGCTCCAAAAAAGTCTGATGCGAGATTTTCTCCGCAAATCGAGTGATCTTGTCTTCGATGCTTGGGCAGTATCGCGGACCTCGTCCTTCGATGTTTCCGCAGAACATAGGGCTTTTGTCGAGGTTCTTGCGGATGATCTCGTGCGTTCGTTCGTTGGTGTGACTAAGCCAGCAGTTTACCTGCGGCAGGGCCAGTTTCTCCGAGCTACGCGACGAGAACGGATAGAACTTCTCGTCACCCGGTTGCGGAACCGTTTTGGAAAAATCAATCGAGCCCGCCTTAAGTCGTGCCGGAGTCCCAGTCTTTAAGCGCTGAACGACGAAACCATGCTCGCGAAGCTGGTCACTGATTCCGATGGTCGCCTTATCGCCGACGCGGCCACCGTCCATCTGCTTGAGACCTATGTGCATGACCCCTCGCATGAAGGTGCCGGTGGTCAAAACGACCGCCCGTGCGCGCAGCTTAGAGCCGTCTTCCAGATTTACACCCACGCAGCGTCCATCTTCCAGAATCAAACTCTTGGCTTCGCTCCCGACAATCTCCAGACCCGGCGTCGAACGAACCTTTGCGGTCATGTAGTCGACGTAGAGATCTTTATCACACTGCGCACGTGAACCGCGGACGGCCGGACCTTTTCGAGAATTGAGCCGCTTGAACTGAATGCAGGTCGCATCGGCCGCAAGACCCATTTCACCGCCAAGCGCATCGACCTCGCGAACCATGTGGCCTTTCGCCAAACCGCCAATCGATGGGTTGCAGCTCATGTATCCGATGCGCGAGAGGTTCGATGTCACGAGCGCCACGCGAAGGCCCATGCGAGCACTCGCCAAACACGCTTCCAAACCGGCATGACCGGCTCCAACTACAATGACATCAAAATGGTCCATCGGAGCGCAGTTGTACTACTTCCCGAGGCAGAATTCCTTAAAGATTCGATCGATCACTTGTTCATGAAAGACCTTACCCAGTAGTTCATGGACGGTTTTCACGCCCTCCTGCAGTTCAAAGGCTATGAGTTCGGGGCTGGCGTCGCCACGAATCAGCTTAAGGGCCTTTTCCAAAGAGGAGTCGATCTTCTGAAGACCTTCAAAATGGCGGCTTTGGGTAACGACCGTACCGCCGGCCACACCAAGCTTCTCGCGGACCGGCTTCAAAACGGCCTCTTTAAGCTCCTGAAGGCCCGATCCGCGAACCGCAGATCCAAAGACAGAACGAGCCAAAATTCCGTACTTCTCGAGCTCCGCCTCGGCCGTCGCGACCCATTCGCCCGAGCGATCGAGGTCTGTTTTATTGAAGAAGTACCATTCGTCACGGCGGCCATCGCGAACAAACGCCGCCAAGCGCTCTCGCCAGCCGCGATCCGAGAGGTCGATCACGACAACCACAAAGTCCGCGTCTTTTCGCATTTTCAGCGAGCGTTCGATCCCCATTTTTTCGACATCGTCCTGGGAAGCCCGAATACCGGCTGTGTCCACCCAGGTCACCGGTGTGCCCTCGAGGCGGGTCTCCACCTGAATCAAGTCGCGGGTGGTGCCCTCATGCTCTGTAACGATGGCCCGGTCGTCTTCGACAATTGCGTTCAGCAATGACGACTTTCCGGCGTTTGGAGCACCAATCAACGCCACCATAAGCCCATCGCGCAAAATACGACCCTTTTGATAGGTCGCCATCAGCTCACGAACCTCGGTTTGTAGCTGATTCGCGCGATCCAGAAGATCTTTTGAAGGCGTAAGCTCAATCCCGTCTGAAGAAAAATCGATGCTCGCCTCGAGCTGGGCTCCCAGCCATAACAAGTCGTCTTCGATGTCCAAAAACTTCTGGCTAAGCTCGCCCTTCAACTGATTGAGGGCGTTAGCCGAACCCATGGAGGATCGTGACTCAATGAGGCTTAAAATACTCTCGGCTTGAACCAAGTCGATTCGATCGTTGAGAAACGCTCGATAAGTGAATTCACCGGGCTTCGCGATTCGAGCTCCCGCGCGAATCAGTTCCTCAACCACGCGACCAGATATCTGATCACCACCGTGAACAGAGAATTCAAGCGACTCTTCGCCGGTAAACGACGTGCCGTTTGCGAAATACGTAACAAGTGCTTCGTCGACATTCTTCGTCGCGTTGCCGTCGACGGCCTTCAGAGTACCGAAGTACGCTCGGTGGGAATCGGGTGCTTCAGGAAGAAAAGGTGCCAGAGCCCTGGAGCAAGCCAGGGCTTTTGGGCCTGAAATACGAACGACAGCAATCGCTCCGAGGCCCGGAGCGGTCGCTAGCGCACATATCGTGTCCTCATCTCCAGGCCTGATCCGCATTTAAAAATTGCCGAAGTTGTCGTCCACTTCTTCGCGTGTCGCTTGCTTTGCTGGGTAGATCTTTACTTTCTTGTAATGACCTTCGCCGATTGAGCGGCTGCGTACGCGGTCGTCGCCAGCTAAGTGCTGATGAACCGTTTTGCGATCCTTAGGAGCAAGCGGGCGCATGTACTGCGACTTTCCAGACTGGATGCACTTGTCTTTGAGTTTGTCCGTAAGGTCGATAAGCGACTGTGTCGCTTTTTCGCGGAAACCATCGACGTCCGCGAGGACTTCCACACGTGCGTCCGGAAGTTTGTGTTGAAGAACACGTTTCGCGAAAAGCTGGAACGATTCCAGAAGCTCGCCGTTTTCTTCGGTAAGAAGCTCCGAGTCCGCACCCGAGAACTCCACCGAAACCTCTTCGACTTCGCCGTTCATCGAGCTTGAAGTCTTAAACTCCAAAGCAAGACCAGCGCGTTCCACAACGCCGCCAATTGTTTCTTCAACCATCTCGATCGCTTTTGTAGCGCCTGAAGTAGCTGATTTACCGTTGCCTCCGAAGAGTTTGCTAAAAAAACCTGTCATGACTTCCTCCAATATCCTTTAGGCTTTTGCCTCGCGGACAGTTTTTGTTGGTTGCGCGGACGACTTGTCTCGCATGAGCACGTACTGCTGAATGATTCCGAAGAGCGTGCTCACGAAAATGTAAAGGGTCAGTCCGCTTGGTAACGTAAACATCAGAAGCGAGAAGATCACCGGCATCCACATCAGGATCTTAGCCTGCTGCGGATCAGCCACCGGTGTAATCTTCTGCTGCAAGAACATCGAAATACCCATCAAGACCGGAAGGACAAAGAACGGGTCCTTCACCGTCAAATCGTTGATCCAGAAGATAAACGGCTGGCGATAGAGGTCGATCGACATAGCGAGAACTTGGTAAAGGGCGAAAAATACGGGGAGCTGAAGCAACATCGGAAGACAGCCACCCAACGGATTGGCCTTGTTGTCCTTCATCAGCTTCATAACTTCTTCGTTCATGCGACGAGGGTCATCTTTGTAACGTTCGCGAACCTGCTGCATCTGCGGCTGGATCTGCTGCATGACCTTCATCGATTTAAACGAGTAAATGTTGAACGGGAGAACCAATGAGCGAACAACGATCGTCAAACCGATGATCGCAAAGCCCCAGTTTCCAAACCAACCAAAGAAAAAGCGCATCAGCCACAAAAGTGGCTCCGCGATCACCGCGAACATTCCGTAGTCGATGACTTTAGCAAGTTCCATATGGGCGGCGCGAAGCGCTTTTACGTCTTTTGCTCCGACGTAGATCACCTGCTCCGTCTTAAATTCGTCCGACTTCACCATCGGCTTGTACGCGAGCACGCCCGTTGAAAGCAGCTTGTCGTCTTTCTTTGTCACGCTTTCGCCTTTGAACTCCGGGCGAAGTGGAGACTGGTCGGCAATCGCCGCCGTGAAGTAGTGAGATGAAAGCGCCGCCGACATCGTCGTCTTGTAATCCAAAGCGGCAGGTTTTTCCGGGTTGATGATCGTGCGTGTATTGGTGTCTTCGTGACGAACGAACCAGTCGTAATGATCGTAAGAAGGAGCCAAGAAGCTCGAGCTCGCGGGAGCTTGTACCACATCGGCAATCGCAGTTGTGAGCCCTGGGAACTGCGAAAGGTCGCCTTTTACAACCGTGCTAACCTTCATAGCTCGGCCCGAAGCCTCGCCTTCGCGAACAAGTTCCATCTCTTTCGTGACTGTGTAGGCACCTTGATTCGAAACACCGACCCACTTCGCATCGCCTTGCTTTTCAATGCGGAAATTCAACGGGTGTTTGCCATCGAGAAGGCTTGTCGCAAAGATTCCGCCCGCAGCTGAACCGATCACGATCGGCTTATCATCGCGAGTCGTGTAGTTTTTCAAAGTGATCTGCGTGATCGCCATTCCATGCGAAGAAATCTGACCCGTCCAATGCTCGGTCGCGATCGGCTCTAGCGTCTCCGGTGCTGTTTCCGCCGTGACGGGAGCTTGCGTTTTTGCCGTGGTCGCTGAACCACCGGTTCCGGTTTCCCCAGCGGCAGAAGAACCCGCCGAACCCGCAGCGCCTTGGTCTTTAGCTGTATCGGCGACGGTTTCGCTTGCCACAGAAGTTTGTGGAGCTTTCGCAGTCGGGTACTTGGTTTCAACCCATTTCGACCAGCCAAACCAAACGATTCCGACAAGCACCATGGCGATAAGTGTGCCGCGATCTAAGAAGGATTTATTTTCCGGTCCCATTTGCTGTCCATTCATACTTAAAGTCCCTTATCGTTTCTCATCGAGATCCGGAACCGGATCCAATCCAAACGGCCCACCTGGGCGACAACGAAGCAAGCGCGCCAGCGCCAGCCTTCCTCCCACCGAGAAACCATAACGTCGAACAGCCTCTTCGGCATAAATCGAACACGACGGTTCAAAGCGACAAGATCCGCTCAACCAGAGTGAGCCGACCGCACGATAAAATGCGATAAGTACCAGGGCGAGCGTCGTCAGTAGGCTGTACACTTTCGCTTTCAAAAAGGCGAACATGAATTCATCTTTTCCATCGCAAAATTTCAGTCCAAGCGGGATCCATCCCAGCACAGAACTCAGAATATTTGAGTTTGCGAAAAAAGCCCTCAGGCATGGCTCGAAACCCGATGTTCAGATCGACATGCGGAAGCTCTTCCCCGCTAGCGGCCAAAGCCTTCACGTTTTCGCGGCACCACTGACGCGACCAACGCTTCAAGCGATTGCGAACGACGGCGTTGCCAACCGCTTTTGGACAGGTCCAGCCGCAGCGCAATCCTTTGGGACTCTCCTCTGATGATTTTCGGTAAACGTTAAAGACCACCCAGTCGGACGGTCGAAGCTTTTTCCCTAGACGGAACGTGCGAAGGAAATCAGAACGACGAGACAAAACGACAAGACGAGTTCGACCCACTCGAGTCGACCCATCTTGCATCTGAGATTTTGGAGTTTCCTGCTTAGAGGAAGGGCTCACTTGCCGCTGACAGTAACTACCAGCTTCTTACGGCCCTTCGCACGACGGCGATTAAGGACCTCTTGCCCATCTTTTGTCGCCATACGGGCGCGGAATCCATGAGTATTTTTGCGGCGGCGGCGGCTGGGCTGATAGGTGCGTTTCATTCTTTACCTCGGTGCTTTCAAAGGTGCCTAAAAAAGCACAGTGCAGCGCAACCGTCAAGGTGTTGAAAAGCGGAGTCCACACTGTTAACTACCTCCGGCGCCCGAAAACGGCTGGGACTATGTTTTCAGCACCCCAGACTCACGGAGAACGCAGATACAGAGCCGAAATCCTACGATTTTGCCCTTCTGTAAACGCGATTTCCCTCAGCCAAATCGGTCGTAAGCGCGAACAGCGTTGAAAAACGAAATTCGCGACCTGACAGAACTTGTCAGGGTAGGGAAAAGCTGTGGAAAACCAAGCGCGTAGCAGTCGTTTGGCCGTTTGGGAGAGGGGCTCGCAAACGGGGCTAAAGCGGCGGCGCTCTCAATATTTTTTGAGACCGAGCTACGAAGGCTGAAAGATTTTCCACATAGGCTTTTCGAAACGTCTTCTGAAACGTTCAGTCTGCGAGGGGCTTACATAATGAACCATGATGAATATCCATCGACATCATTTGCGGAACCAAAATACGCGGAACAGGTGCCACTTACTCACGTGACGAGTACTCACCTGACCAATCACGGTGCCGGCCAAAACGAGTCATCACCTACTCAAGACTCGGCTGCCGCGAACCACGCCTTGGACTCAAAAACCGACTTCTGGAAAAAGGTTGTCGACAACCTTCTACATTTGAATCCCGACAATAAGGCTTTCCGCAACTGGCTGACGGCTACGACTTTGGAGGAGATCGAACCCACGGAAAGTGGCGTGCTGAAGTTTGTCTTAGGTGTTCCGTCACGTCTGCACAAAGAACAGATTGAAAATTACATGGACCGATTCTACCCAGAGATTCGCGCACACTATTCGGGCGAATTCACGACGGAGATTCGAATTACCGGACGACCTGCGCCTACATCGTCGGAACCGACGACATTGGATGAGTACTTCCATCAACAAGAGATTCAACAGTCGATGAAGTCTGACTCTAGCCAACCTGCGGTCGGAGCGGCCGGCGCTCACACGCTTGTACCGTCTGGAAATGAGCCACGTGCCGACATGACGTTCTCTACATTCGTCGTCGGCCGCACAAATGAGTTTGCCTACAACGCAAGTCTCTCGATTGCCGACAATCCGAGCACGACCTACAATCCACTATTTATTGTCGGACCCACTGGTCTCGGTAAAACGCACTTGATGTTTGCGGTGTGGAATCAGATCCGCATACGTTTTCCACATCTGCGAGTAACTTATGTGGATACTAGTCGATTCTTGTCGGAGTTCATGAGTAGCCTTCGTCACCGCACGATGGATAAGTTCCACGCCAAGTACCGCGAAAAATGCGATGTACTCTTGATGGACGATATTCACGTCCTCGGCCGTGGAGAGCAGATTCAAGAAGAGTTCTTCCAGACATTTAACCACTTCTATTTGATGCGTAAGCAGGTTGTGGTGACCAGCGACCGACTACCCAAGGATATCCCAGGCTTGGAAGATCGTATCCGCACACGCCTTGAAGGCGGCCTAGTTGCCGACATCAAGATGCCGGATTTTGAAACACGTCTTGCGATCTTGCGCTCAAAGACTGAGCAGCGTGGGCTTCGCATCGACGACGCCGTTCTTCAATACGTGGCGAAGGTTTCAAAACGCTCGGTTCGTGAGCTTGAAGGCAACCTTAATAAGATCGAGGTTTATTTCAGCTTCTCGAACTCTCCAGTCACTTTGGATAGCGCGAAGCAGATCCTGGCTCTTGATTCCGAAGGCAACCAGATCACGATGGAAGATATTGAGAGCCTCGTAGCGACTCATTACCGTCTTCGTGCGACGGATCTTCGTGGACAAGCGCGTCCAAAGCCGATTGTCACAGCTCGCCAGATCGCGATGTGGCTTATTAAAAAGAATTTGCCTAATAAATCGCTCGTTGAAATCGGACGCCATTTTGGTGGACGCGATCACACGACGGTGATGAATGCTCTGCAGCGAATCGACGATCAACTCGTATCAAATCTGGATATGAAGAGAGATATCGATGAGTTACAGGTGAGAATCCACAACATCACAGGGGTGTGAATGTGGATCCTGGAAAACCATGTGGAGGCAGGGGAGATCAACTCTGTGGAAGCTCCTCATGCACATCCGGGAGCTGGAAGAAGGGCGAATTAAGGGCCATTTCTTCCACAGGAAAATTGAAGTGAAAGCAATGAGTTAAAAGGAAATAGACGTTAACCACAGGCCCTACTACTACTTCTGTTTTATTTATTAAATATAGAAAGAAGAGAAACCAAGAGAATCTTATGGCGGAAACCAACACTAGTTCCATGATGATCGAAGCGGAAAAAAAAGATCTTCTGAACCTTCTCGGTAAAACGCAGAACATTGTCGAGAAACGAAACACCATGCCGGTTCTTGTGAATGTTCTTTTGGAAGCAAAAGACGGCGTGCTCAAGGTTTTTGCAACGGATCTTGAGGTCAGCCTCACCGATCAGATTCCAACTCTGAAAGAGAAGGCTGGCAAAGTCGCCGTTTCTGCAAAGAGCCTTTTTGAGATCATCAAGGAATTGGACGACGGACCGGTTACGCTTACGAAGCGCGACAACAACTGGCTTGAAATCAAACAACGAAAATCGGTTTTCAACCTCGTCGGAATTGCGGCCGAGGAATATCCAGTATTTCCGTCGTATGCGACAAAAGACTTCATGACGATTTCGTCGGGAGTTTTTGCCGACATGATCGAAAAGACGATCTACTCGGTTTCAAACGACGAAACTCGCTACCACTTGAACGGCGTTTTCTTTGAGCGCGTTCAGAAAGATAGCAAGACTTCGTTCCGCATGGTTGCAACCGATGGCTTCCGTCTTTCGATCGTCGATCGCGAGATGCAGCTTTCAAAAGAACAGTCGCAATCAGCCTTTCCTGCTACAGGCGTAATCATTCCTCGCAAAGGTTTGTTTGAAATTCGCAAGATGCTTGAAACAATCGAAGGGGATTTTGATCTCGCGGTTGAAGGCTCGCAACTTGTTGTTCGTCGCGGTTCGACAGTCTTGATGGTTCGCCTGATCGAAGGGAAGTTCCCTTCTTATCAACAGTTTATTCCACAGTCTGTTCCTAACCGTGTGCAAGTTCCTCGCGAAATTCTGCTCTCGTCACTGAAGCGCGTTTCGCTTCTTTCGAACCAGAAGTACAAAGGCGTGACACTGGCTTTAACTGGTGGACGTATGGAAATCACGTCGAACAACCCGGAGCTTGGCGACGCGAAAGAAGAGATCGAAGTGAACTACAAGGGCGGAGATCTGAAGATCGGCTTCAACGCTCGGTACATGCTCGATGTTTTGAACAGCTTTGATGACGAGGGTGTCGATCTTCATTTGAACGATCAACTTTCGCCAGGTCTGATGCGTCCACAGAATGACCAAAGCTACACCTGCGTCGTCATGCCACTGAGAATTTAGGCCAGGGATTTAATGAATCTCACCAGCTTGCGACTTTTCCAGTTTCGGAATTTCGCAAATCAGGAAATCGAATTGCGCCCGGGGCTTTGTTTTTTTGTCGGGCGCAATGGGCAAGGTAAGACCAATCTTTTGGAAGCGGTCTACTTGCTCTCTCGTGGTGAGAGCTTTCGTCCGTCGCAACACGAACATTTTCTCAACCGTGATCGTTCAGCAGCCTTGGATCGAGCCCGCGTAACAGCTGGGCTTCAAACAGAAACACTTCAAGAATTCAAATTGAAGCACAGTCTTTCGCTAGATTTTTCCGAAGGTCGCCGTTCGATGACGTTAGACGGAAAGCGCACAGGCTTTTCCACAATGGCTTCGCTTTTTCCAGTGGTGCTGTTTAGTCCAGAGAGTCTTGCCGCGATCAAGGAAGGCCCGGATGAACGTCGCCAGCTTATCGACAATGTTCTCATTACGCGTTCCGAGCGTGATGCGCAGATGCTTAAGGAGTTTCAAAAAACTCTTCGTTCGCGAAATGCTCTTCTCAAGACGATCGCAGAGGGTGACCGACGACCGAGCACGCTTGGTACGTTAGAAAGTCTGACGAAGTTGTTTTTGCTTTTAGCGACTCAGGTGACCGATGCACGTATTCAGACGCTGCGGGCTTTGGAACCTGGATTTCGCGAAAGTGCGGCGCAGATTTTTAACGAAAATCGTCATCATTTTTCGTTCGCCTACGAAATCAGCGGACAAGATGCGATCACGTGGAATGCTAATCAGATATTTGATGCAATCAGTCAGCGCCATAGGGAACTTGAGCGCCGCGAAATGGACTATGGTGCCTCTTTGATAGGCCCTCAGAAGCATGATTTACGCATAAATATCGATCAGAACGACTCGCGATATTATGGGTCGCAGGGTCAACAAAGAGCCTTGATTCTCGCCTTCAAAATAGCTCAAATAAACCTCCATCAAACGACCCTTGGACGTTATCCTGTTTTGCTTCTGGATGATGTCATGTCGGAACTCGATTCCGACAAACGAGGACGCCTGATGGAGTACCTCGAACAAACGCGTGCGCAGGTACTGATCACAGCGACGGACCTCACTTGGTCTCGTCATTTTTCGCTCGAGCGAAATGCTGTGTTCACGGTCGATAATGGAATTGTGACTTTAGCTACGAGTAGCGCTATCCGAGCTGTTGGCTCCGCTAACATGCTGGAAGATGCATCGACGTAGACTTAGGGAAGTCTTGAGGTGGAACGTGACCGATAATGAAGTAACCGCTGCGGCGGGATCCAATAACGTCAATGCGGCCTATGGTGCCGATCAAATCCAGGTTCTTGAAGGGTTGGAAGCTGTTCGCAAACGTCCCGGTATGTACATCGGCGACACCGGCGTTCGTGGTTTTCATCACCTTGTCTACGAGATCACGGACAACTCGGTCGATGAACACTTGGCTGGGCATTGCAAACGCATCAATGTCACGATTCATGCAGATGAGTCGATCACTGTCGAAGACGACGGTCGCGGTATTCCCGTAGCTCAGCACAAAAACGGAAAGTCAGCGCTTGAAGTCGTTATGACGGTCCTCCACGCCGGTGGGAAATTCGATGGCAGCTCGTACAAAGTTTCGGGCGGTCTTCACGGTGTCGGAGCTTCGGTCGTAAACGCACTTTCTCAGCGTTGCTCGGTCGAAGTTAAGCGCGACGGTGTTGTTTATCGCCAAGAGTACGAACGTGGAAAACCACAAGGCGAACTAAAAAACATCGGTGCTGCCGACCACACAGGTACAAAAACACATTTCAAACCTGACACCACGATTTTCAAAGGCGATGAATCGACAGGCGCACTTTCTTACAACTTCAACACCCTTGCGACTCGATTTCGAGAACTCGCATTCTTGAACGCTGGGCTTTACATCGCGCTGAACGACGAGCGAACAGGAAAGAAACAAGAGTTTCAGTACACCGAAGGTCTTCAGGCATTCATTTCGTATTTGAATGAATCAAAGAAAGCGCTTCACCCGGAAGTCATTCACTTCCGCGCGACCAAGGACAATGTCGAGGTCGAGGTTGCTTTGCAGTGGAACGATTCTTACACGGAATCGATTTACTCATATTGCAACAACATCAACACCGTTGAAGGTGGAACACACTTGGTAGGTTTCCGCGGCGCTTTGACGAGAACCGCGAATGCTTACGCTCAGGAAAAGAACCTTCTTAAAGATCTGAAAGAAACGCTGGAAGGCGACGATATCCGCGAGGGTCTTGCGGCCGTTGTTTCGGTGAAGGTTCGTGAACCACAGTTCGAAGGTCAGACAAAAACCAAACTTGGCAACACCGAAGTAAAAGGGATTGTCGAATCACTTTCCAACGACAAACTCGGCGACTGGTTTGATCGCAATCCGAACATCGCGAAGATGATTATCGGAAAGTGTGTGGAAAGTGCCCGTGCGCGGATCGCAGCTCGTAAAGCGCGCGAACTCACTCGTCGTAAGACGGCGCTCGAAGGGAACTCGCTTCCTGGAAAGATGGCGGATTGCCAAGAACGAGACCCAGCACTTTGCGAAATCTACTTGGTGGAAGGGGACTCGGCGGGTGGTTCCGCCAAGCAGGCGCGCGATCGTCGCACGCAAGCTGTTTTGCCTTTGAAGGGTAAGATCTTGAACGTTGAGAAAGCCCGTTTTGATAAGATGCTTTCCAACGAAGAGATCCGGATGCTTGTCGCAGCGCTTGGAACTGGAATTGGAAAAGAAAACGTTTCGGTCGACAAGATTCGTTATCACAAAGTCGTTATCATGACCGACGCCGACGTTGACGGTTCGCACATCCGAACTCTGCTTTTGACGTTCTTCTATCGTCAGATGCCTGAAGTTTTGGAACGCGGCTACGTGTACATTGCTCAGCCGCCACTTTATCGCGTTAAAAAAGGCAGCTTCGAAAGGTACCTGAAAGATGAACGCGCGTTGACGGAGTTCTTGGTCGAGTCGTCGATCAACAACCTCGAAATCCACGGACTGAAAGACGGTACGAAAGAATCCGAACTGAAAGATTTCGTTTTGAGCATTCAACGCTACGAAAGCTTGGTTCGCGCCCTTTCGGCGCGCTACGACCGCGACCTTCTACAGTTCATGGTCGACCACAAAGAAGACCTTGAAAAGCTAATGGCGACGAAGCCTAATGTGGAAAAGCTTGTGGTTGAATTCAAGAAGTGGGTCCAAGAGCATCCGACATCCGGCGTTCTTGGGGTCGACCTTGCGTTCGAAGATCAGGCGGATGGCAAATTCAACGCCGTCATCACGACGACTCGCTATGGAAACAAAGTGGAAACACGAATCAAACCAGAGACGTCGCGTTCGGCGGACTGGGTTGAAGTCAATTCGCTTTGGAAGAAGTTAAACGAATTCCTGCCGCTTCCGATTCGAATGAACCCCGAGAAAAACGCGGGCGATAAAGCGGCGTTGGAGTTTGCGACTTACAGCTTGTGGCTGGAGCATGCTCTCGAAGTTTCAAAAAAAGGAATGTACGTTCAACGATACAAGGGTCTCGGAGAAATGAACCCGGAACAGCTTTGGGAAACCACGCTGAACCCAGAAAACCGCACGCTTCTTAAAATCGAAGTCGATGATGCGATTGCCGCAGACGAAACGTTCTCGGTCTTGATGGGCGAACAAGTTGAACCTCGTCGTAAATTTATCGAAGACAACGCTCTCAGCGCTCGCGAGTTGGACGTTTAAAGGATTATGAGACATGGCTGAAGAAAACTCGAATCCCACTGAAAATGGAATCTCCCGCGTCGATATCAATCGCGAGATGCAAGACGCGTATCTGCAATACTCGATGAGTGTCATCGTCGGTCGCGCACTCCCGGATGTGCGCGACGGTTTGAAGCCGGTTCACCGCCGGATTCTGTTTGCGATGCACGAACTCAGCAACACGCACGATAAGCCGTATAAAAAGTCGGCTCGTGTCGTGGGTGATGTCATCGGTAAATACCATCCGCACGGCGATGCCGCGGCCTACGACACGATGGTGCGTATGGCGCAAGACTTCTCGCTTCGTTATCCGCTTGTCGATGGCCAAGGAAACTTCGGCTCGATCGACGGTGATAGCCCGGCGGCTGCTCGTTATACCGAAGTCCGTATGACGGAGCTTGCGGAAGCGCTGCTTGAAGACATTGAGAAGGAAACCGTTCCGTACGGCCCTAACTACGACGACTCGCTTTTGATTCCGCTGATCCTTCCGTCGAAGTTCCCGAACCTATTGGTGAACGGATCGACGGGAATCGCGGTCGGTATGGCGACAAATATTCCGCCGCATAATTTGGGCGAAGTTATCGATGGTTGCGTGCACTTGATTCGCAATCCGAAATGCACATTGGACGAACTCATCGAAAAGATTCCTGGTCCGGATTTCCCTTCGGCAGGAGTGATCTCGGGCCGCGAAGGAATCATTTCGGCTTACAAAAAAGGTGCGGGCATTATTTCGCTACAAGCCGTAGCTGAAATCGTGAACGTAAAAGATCGCGAAGAGATCATCGTCACTGAGATTCCTTATCAGGTGAATAAGGCGAAGCTCATCGAATCGATCGCCGACCTTGTTCGCGATAAAAAAATCGAGGGCATTTCGGATATCCGCGACGAGTCGTCGCGCGAAGGTATGCGCATCGTGATTCTTGTAAAACGTGGAGAGAACGCCAGCGTTGTTCTCAACCGTCTTTACAAGTACACGCAGATGCAAACGAGCTTTGGTATTCGTATGCTGGCGCTTGATTCAAAAAATCAACCGCGCACGTTCGATCTGAAATCGATGCTCGAAGCGTTTATCGAGCATCGTCAAAACGTCGTCACAAAACGCTGTATCTTTGAACTGAAAAAAGCAGAAGCGCGCGCGCATCTCTTGGAAGGTTTAAAGAAAGCGCTCGACATGATCGATGCCGTTGTTTCGACAATCCGCGAATCAAAAGAAGCGCAGATCGCGAAATCAAACCTCATGGAGCGATTTGGCTTTAGCGATCGTCAAGCACAAGCCATTCTTGAAATGCGCTTGCAGCGTCTTACTGGTCTTGAGCGCCAAAAGATCATCGACGAGTTGATCGAGATCGAAAAAGAAATCGCCTGGCTGAAGAGCGTTCTTTCGGACGTTCAAAAGATTTACGACATCATCGTCGAAGAGCTTGAAGAGATTAAAGCGAAGTTCTCGAATCCGCGCCGCACGCAAATCACCGGCGACGCAAGTGACCTCGATGACGAAGACCTGATCGCCAACGAACAAATGGTCGTTGTCATGACAGACACTGGTTACATCAAACGTATTCCGCTTGATGAATACCGTGTGCAGAAGCGTGGCGGTAAGGGCCTTAAGGGTGCCGAAACTCGCGAAGAAGATTTCGTCACCGAGATCTTCGTTGCGAACACGCACACGATGCTTCTTGTGTTCACGAACAAAGGAAAGCTCTTCTGGCTGAAAGTTCACCGTTTGCCGCTTGCTAGCCGTACAAGCAAAGGTAAGGCGATTGCGAACGTTCTAAGCCTAAGCAATTCAGAAAAGGTTCGTGCGATCTTGCCGACAGACAAGTTCGACGAAGACCGCTTTGTCGTGATGCTCACGGAAAAAGGCGTGATCAAGAAAACATCGCTAGATGCGTTCTCGAACCCACGTCCTTCTGGGATCATCGCTTTGACGACGGATCTTGATGACAATGTGATCGACGCGAAACTTTCTAACGGAAAGTGCGATGTGTTCATCGCGACCAAAGAAGGTATGTCGATTCGCTTTGACGAAGGTGACGTTCGTGCCATGGGCCGATCGGCTCGCGGCGTGAAGGGTGTCACACTGGGCAAAGAAGACATCGTCGTCGGCATGGAGATTCTCGACAAGACATCCAAAGCGACGCTGTTGATGGTCACGGAGAACGGCTACGGAAAACGTACACCGATTGACGAGTACCGTGTTCAGTCGCGTGGTGGCGTTGGTATCATCACTCAGAAGACGACAGACAAAGTCGGTGCGGTGGTTGGAACTCGTTTGGTTCTCGACACTGACGAGTTGATGATCACCACGGACAAGGGTCAGACGATTCGTATGAATGCTTCTGACATCTCCGTTCTTGGACGCAACACTCAGGGTGTTCGCTTGATCACTTTGAATCCGGACGAAAAGGTAACGGGCATTGCGACAATTGGCGACACTGGCGAGATCGATGGCGACGGCACTCCGAGCGCTCCTCCGATCAAGAACTAGTTCTTTTTGGAAGCTTCCAAGTCGAGCGGCACTTGCTAGGCTGCTCGGTCTTGGGCTGCTCGTTGTACTTGTCGGTGGGTTTACTGGCGGGCTTACCGGTTGTCTTTCGTCGACGGAGCTTGAGCTCAAGCGTGCGAAAAATCTGGTTCAACAAAAAAAACCAGCGGAAGCCGCGATTCTTTTTGAGAAGGTCGCGGCCAAGATCGGCGATGAGCCGGGATCTGCCGAAGCCGCGTTAGAGGCGGCGAAGCTTTATCACTACGATCTCAAGCGTTTCGAACTTGCGGTAAAAAACTATCGGATCGTCGTCGCCAAATCTCCAAATGCTCCGGTACGGCGAGACGCTCAGCTGAAAATCGCAAACCTTTTGTTTTACGACGTACAAGACTTTCAAGCCGCGATTCAGGAGTTCTCTAAGCTTTTGGAGTTGCAGCATGGAGTGACGGAAGAGATCGAGTGGCGCAGTCGTATCGCCAAGGCCTACTACTATCTTGGCAATTACTTTCAGGCGGCCGTCGAGGCGGATCGTGTGTTGAAAATCGCTACCGGTATCGACGAGGAAGCCGTCTACCAGACGTATCTTTTGAAGGCGAATATCCATGTCGGCGCCAAAGAACATGAACAAGCGGCCACTGTTTTGATGTCGATGCTTTCGCAGTTTCCCGACCGGTCGAAACGGGACTCGATCGCTTTGATGTTGGCGGTCGCTTACGAAGAACAGCGCAATTTCACGAAAGCCATAGAAGTTTTGGAGAGCGTTCGCGAATATGACCCGCGAAAATCTTTCTTTGACGAAAAAATAAGGTCGCTACGCGAGCGTCAGTCTCAGCAACCCGGAGCGAGAGGGTTTCGAAAATGAAGGACAATAAGTCGCTGATTTTTGCGGGGATGGGCGTCGAGGCGCTAGTGGCGGTGTTGGCCGGGTATTGGCTTGGACAGAAATTTGATCATTATTTAGGCAGTAAAAACCTAGGCCCCGCTCTGGGTTGTATAGTCATGATGGTCGCTTGGTTTGTTCATATCCTTGCGGTTTTAAAGAAGATCGATAAAGAAGACTCCTAATGGAGCCTCGTCGAATTCTCGTATTTCAGGTCGCATTTTCGCTCTTGGGGGCGATTTCTATCGTTCTTTGGGGCCGTTGGGAGTACCTGCTGCCGTTTGTGCTGGGAGCCCTTTTGGCTCTCGTAAATTTGGCAGGAACTGCCTATGCTTGGCCTCGAATTCTGGACAAAAAAAGCGTTGCCCTCCCAGTTGGTATCATTGTATCCAAATTCGCGATCACAATCGGTGTTCTGTACAGGCTGATGAAACCTTCGGCCTTCGATCAGCTAAACGATTGGTTTTTCAAGACACACTTGGTTCCATACCAGGTTGTGCCAAAAGAACCGGTAGTTGGCGGGTTTATGACACTGGTTGCGTTCATTGCCGGAATCGCTTTGGTGCTTCCAGCAGTGGCGGCCGCTCACTTGGTACCTGCCCAATCGGCAGGAGAGCGTGTGGTAGGATCGGCTGGCGAGAAGCCAGAGTTAACTTAACAGTTAACGTAGCAGTTGGCGTAACGAAGACGTAGAAAAGGTCGAAATGGCTTCAGGTCACTTTACATTGTTTGATCTCGCACACGTTCCGCATCAGTACACGTATGTTGCGGCCAATGTTGCTGTCACAGGTGTCTTGGTTGCGTTCAGTCTTGCTGCTCGTGCTTCTCTTGGCAGCGGTGAAGCGGCGATCACGCCGGCTTCGAAGTTTTCTATCAAGGGCATGTCGGAAGTTCTGGTTGAGTTTATCGACACGCTCACGCGCGAGGTGATCGGGCCTCAAGCACGTAAATATGTTCCTCTGTTTGGCGCGGTCTTCTTCTTCATCGCGTTTAGCAACTTGTTCGGTTTGATTCCTGGAATGACCGCGGCGACGAGCAATATCAACGCGGCATTGGCTATCGGTATTTTCTCGTTTCTCACGTACAACATCATCGGTTTGAAGCACGGTGGCTGGCATTACCTGGCTCACTTCTTCGGCCCTGTGTGGTGGCTCGCGTGGCTGATGTTGCCACTCGAAATCATTTCGCACTCAGTTCGACCATTCAGTTTGGGAATGCGTCTTTCTATTAACATGACCGCGGATCACACGATCCTCGGGACATTCCTCGATCTCACGAAGGTTGGCGTGCCGGTGATTTTCTACGGCATGGGAACTTTCGTATCTCTGGTTCAAGCGTTCGTGTTCACGATGTTGTCGATGGTTTACGTCTCTCTGGCGACAGAAGACGAGCACTAAAAGTTTGGTGCGTCTTAAGACGAATTCACGAAAACGAATGACATAACAGTAGAATTGGCTTAACGAAGAACCCTACAAAGGAAATAGCGATGAAAAAAATCTTCTTCATGTTTGTTACACTTCTGGCGGCATCTCCAGCTTTCGCACAAGAAACAGCAGCAGCGGCTACATCGGCAACTGCAGGTCTTGGTGGCGCAGTTGGTTGGGTTGCATTCGGCACAGCCCTCATGATGGGTATCGCCGTATTCGGCGGAGCTTTCGGTCAGTCGAAAGCAGCTAACGCAGCTCTCGACGGTATCGCTCGCAACCCATCGGCTGCGAAAGATATCCGTGGTAACCTTATCCTCGCACTCGCTCTTATGGAATCGCTTGTTCTTTTCGCGCTCATCATCGGTCTCCAATTGACTGGCGCGGTTACAGAAGCTCTCAAAGCAGTTAAGTAAGACATACGTCGAGTTAACTCGATTGAGATTCAATAAAAGGAGTTGGCTTAGGCCAGCTCCTTTTATTTTGTGCGGAAATGCGCTTCAAATGTCTCAGTTTGAACCGTCGATCTAAAGTGTTTAGCTGAACTCGGTCCCCGTGAATTCCGATAAGTATTTGTGACAGCAGCCACGGATTCATCTGGTAATACGGCTACAACAAGCGACGGAACGGCCGCTGGTGAAGAGCCTTTAAGGCTGATTGTTCTCTCCAAGGATGCCGCGACGGTGAGATCGACGGTCAGCTTTCTGTCTCGTCGAGGTGTTGAGGTCTTCGCAACCACTGTTTTTCAGGATGCCATCGATAAACTTGCGGCAGAGTGGTCGCGTTTCGCGTTGGTAAGTATCAACTTTCCACATCCTAAGATCGAACTTGTGCCGCAGCTTCTTGCGCAAAGCTTTAATACCGAAGTGTTGCTATTTGCCGAGAGCCAAGATCGGAAGTCGAGCTCGCGTCTGACGGCCTCGAAAGCCAAACACATTATCTTTGGTTCGGTGAGCGGGCCGGTTGTTTTGATGCGTTTGACCCAGATTCTAAAAGAGTCACATCGCTCCGAAGACGATGGTTCGGCGGCGATTAGCCGAGGAAGCGGCGATTCCGGTGAAGCCGCCGCGATCCACTTGAGGGAGCACGGGAAGCCCACAAAAAACGAAGAAGGTTTGAAGCGTTTGATGGCGGAACTTGGCGAAGTAACGACGGATGCCGAGCATCAGCTAAAAAATCTTTCGAACCCGGTCGTGATTCAAAAAGGCAATCGTGGGCAATCGTTGATGGCGGTCCCGCCGCCGACAGCCAGCAAGAAGGCAAAAGTTCGAGAAAATATAACGGCAGGTCGGCTGAAGCCGGCGCAGCCGAAGATCGACGAAAGCAAGCTTCGGCCAAATGACGTGATTGTCGAGAGCGGGCCGGGTATTGGGCTTAAAACAAACGCGGACGAGTCGTCAGGCAGCCTTAGTCAAAACAGTGTCGATATTCTTGAGCGCTGCATGCGTGCTGCTTTGAAAGAGTGTTGTGGCTGGCCGAGAGACCAAAAGGAAACCTTGGTCGATTACCGAACGGTTTCGGTTCTCGTATTCAACACGAGCTTTTTTCGCGGTTCGGTTTTAATCGCGGTTGGTCGCGGCGCTTTTGATCATAGCGAAATGTTGAAGTCGATCGAGACGGAGTTTGTCTTTCAGATTATTCAGGCGGGTGTCGACATCGGAGTCGGAGAACTTGAGAGATACGAAATCACGCCCGCTTCGGCGGCGGAGAATGCCTTTTTGGCTTCGGCGGCCTCTGCCGTAAGTCGCTCCGACAAGTACGAGGTGGGGATAGCGATTCTTGATCTGGTGCCAGAGGTTCCCGAGTTGGTTGAGACACCGGATATGATGATTGCGGTAAAACCCGAAGCGATTGAGCCGGAACAGCGTTTGAACTTCGAGGTCTTTTTGCATCTTCCGTTGAACGGGAAATATGTGAAGTACGTGCGCGAAGGATTTTCGATCTCGACGAAGCAATCATCTAAGCTCACGGCGAAAAACAATGCGGCCGTCTATCTGACGAAAAGCTCGTCGAACGCGTTTAGACAGCACGCCTCGGTGAAAAGCTTGAAGAAAAAAATCGCCAAGAAGGCCGGCTAGTCTGAACGGCAAAAAACTAAAGGCTTAACGCTTGCTTGAGAAACTTCGCTGTTTCGGATCGCGTCGCTTTGGCTATGACCTCGGGCGTGCCACGAGCGACAACCTCGCCGCCTTTTGTTCCCCCGTCGGGACCGAGATCCACAACGTAGTCCGAAGCTTTAACGACATCCATATTGTGTTCGATGACAAGCACGGTATTCCCTTGTTCGACCAGCTCGTGCAGGAGTTCGACGAGTTTGGCGACGTCTTCGAAGTGCAGGCCCGTTGTTGGTTCGTCCAATATGTAGAGAGTTTTTCCGGTTCCGCGTTTGGAGAGCTCTTTTGAGAGTTTTACCCGCTGAGCTTCGCCACCGCTAAGAGTTGTCGAGCTTTGACCAAGTGAGAGGTAGTCGAGGCCGACCCGATTGAGAGTTTCGAGTTTGCGATGAATGGAGGAATGATTCTGGAAAAATTCAAGTGCCTCGGCGACGGTCATTTCCAGAACATCGGCTATGCTTTTGCCTTTGTAATGGATCGCGAGAGTTTCCTTGTTGTAGCGTCGCCCACGGCAAGCATCACACTCGACGAAGACGTCCGATAGGAAGTGCATTTCGACCTTGATCTGACCACCGCCTTGGCATGTTTCACAGCGCCCGCCTTTGACATTGAAGCTGAAACGGCCAGGAGCGTAGCCTCGGACTTTGGCGTCAGGGAGAGAGGCGAAGAGATCGCGCACGAGAGGAAAGAGGCCGACGTAAGTAGCCGGTGTCGAGCGAGGCGTGCGGCCAATCGGGTTTTGATTGATGTCGATGACTTTGTCGAGATGCTCCATTCCCGTAATGCTGTCATGTTCGGCCACGGTCCAATTTGCGCGGTAGAAGTGGTTGGATAACGCCCGATAAAGCGTGTCCATGATGGCAGTACTTTTGCCTGATCCGGAAACACCCGTGATCGAAGTGAGAGTCCCGAGAGGGATTTCGATATCGACGTCTTTTAAGTTATTCCCTCGCGCGCCCTTTAATTTTAAAACCTGTCCGTTGCCCTTGCGGCGAATTTTTGGAACCGGCACTGATTTACGACCACTTAAGTACATTCCGGTGACACTCGTCGGGTGCTTGGCGATATCGTCGGGAGTTCCCGATGCGATCACGTTTCCACCGAGTTTTCCAGCGCGTGGGCCGATGTCTATAACATGATCGGCGGTACGGATCGTGTCGTCGTCGTGTTCGACCAGAAGCACCGTGTTTCCGAGATCGCGAAGATCGCGAAGGATGGAAAGCAGTCGTGCGTGATCGCGCGGATGAAGCCCGATAGAGGGCTCGTCAAGAACGTAGAGGACGCCGATGAGAGCGCTTCCAACTTGGCTCGCAAGGCGAATACGCTGGTTTTCACCACCAGACAGAGTTCTCGTCGGTCGATCAAGGCTTAAGTATCCGGCGCCAACACGGACCAGGTACTCAAGACGCTGCTCAATCTGTTTTAAGATCTTTTCGCCAATGGCCGATTGCCGCGGAGACCATTTGGAACTCTGAATAGCGGAAAGAAGTTCCGACGTCGCGAGACTCGAGAGATCCGTGATGCAACGATCGGCGATGAAAACACTTCGCGCTTCGCGACTAAGGCGTGTGCCTTTGCAGTCGGGGCAGGCGCGAATGGCCATGAGGTCCACCTGGCCGTCGGACTCGTCATCGTCTTCGGATTTTCGCTTCACGCGATCCGCGATCCGATAAGAAACGCTGGTGGCGATACTGCCTTCGGGAGCATCGTCAGAACGACTCTCGACCTCTTCGATATCGACGGTTCCCAAACCCTTACAGGTAGGGCAAGCGCCACGCGGGTTGTTGAAACTGAAGAATCGCGGCTCTAGCTCTGGAAAACCGAAACCGCATTGCGGGCAGGCCGAGTGGATGGAGTACGAGCGGCGCGCGTCTTTGCCTGTTTTGCCTTGGATCTCGACGACGACTTGGCCCTCGGCAAGTTGAATCGCATTGTGAACGCTTTCCGCGACACGCGACTTGATGCCGTCTTTGATCACAAGGCGATCGACGACGATATCGATGTCGTGGACTTTTGTTTTGGCGAGTTTCTTTGCGCTAGCAAGTTCAATGAATTCGCCGTCGACCTTGGCGTGGACGAAGCCTTTTTTCATCCAGCGTTGGAAGTCTTGATAGAATTCACCCTTTTTTCCCTGAACAACTGGGGCCAGGATGTAGAGCTTGCTCCCGTTCGGAAGTTTTAAAATCTCCGAGATGATTTGATCGGGAAGCTGGCCTTCGACTTTGATGCCGTGATCGGGGCATCGAGCCTCGCCGACTCGTGCGTAGAGCAGACGAAGGTAGTCATAAATTTCGGTAACGGTTCCGACAGTGGATCTTGGGTTAAGGCCGACAGACTTTTGGTCGATGGCGATCGCCGGACTTAGTCCGGAAATGGAATCGACCTCCGGCTTTTTTAGCTTTTCAAGAAAGTTTCTAGCGTATGTGGAAAGCGAATCGACGTAGCGACGCTGACCCTCGGCGTAGATGGTGTCGAAAGCGAGGCTGGATTTGCCTGACCCGCTGAGGCCCGTGATGACCGTGATCTTTCCGCGAGGAATTTCGAGCGAGAGATTTTTGAGATTATGTTCTCTCGCTCCGCGAATTTTGATGGTTCCTAGATCATCGCTCACGCGTTCTCCAAACTTTTCGAAATCGATCCGATACGAATCAGAGCAATGGCTGTACGACGGACTCGACCTCTTTGCGAATCCGGCTTAGGCCGGCCTCGGTTTCGGATTCGAAACGAAGGACAAGGACGGGCTGAGTGTTTGAAGCTCGAGCCAGAGCCCAGCCGTCGTTGTAGCTGATGCGAATGCCGTCGATGAGATTAACCTTTTTGTCCGCAGAGCCTTCGCCGTAAGTGGAGCGAAGTTTCTCCACGATAGAAACTTTCTTCTCTTCTGTCGTGTCGATGCGAATCTCAGGTGTGTTGTAGGCCGACGGAATTCCATCCAACAGCGTCGAAAAGGGTTTCTTTTTCTTGGCGAGAATTTCGATCAAGCGAAGTCCGGCGTAGAGTGCGTCGTCGTAACCATAGTTGCGATCCGCGAAAAACACATGACCCGAAAGTTCACCGCCGAACGGTGCTTTCTCTTCTTTGATTTTGGCTTTTACCAGACTGTGGCCGGTCTTCCACATGATCCCGACTCCGCCGTTGTTTTTAATGTCCGCGTAGAGGCGGTCGGAACACTTCACGTCGCCGATGATTTTTGCGCCGGGATTGGTTTCCAAGATCGAGCGTGAAATGACCATCATCATTTCGTCGCCGAGAACAAAGCGACTGTTTTCGTCGACAAGTCCAATGCGATCGGCGTCGCCATCGAAGCCGATGCCGATTGCGGCACCTTCTTTTTTAACCGCGGCTTTCATGGCGTCGATATTCTCTTCGACAGTTGGATCGGGGTGGTGATTTGGGAAACGTCCATCTGGTTCTTCGAAAAGAATCGTTGGCTTAAGACCAACTCCCTCGTACAGGCGGCGAGCGATGCAGCCGGCAGCGCCGTTTCCGCAGTCGAGAACAACTTTTACGCCTTCAAGGCCTTTGAACTCCTCTTTGTAGCGAGCTAGGTACTGCGGGAAGATGTCATGATCGCGCGCGGTGCCCTTTCCAGTTTGATAACGTTTTGCCTCGATGATTTTGCGAAGCTCTTGGATGTCGGCGCCGTAGATCGTCGTTTTTCCAACCGAGATTTTGAAACCGTTGTAGTCGGGAGGGTTGTGGCTGCCGGTCACCATGAAGCCGCCGTCGATCTCGAGTGTGAAGCATGAGAAGTAAGAAATCGGCGTGGTGATTAGTCCAAGGCGAATGACATTGGCACCGGATTCGAGCATTCCCTTTTCGAGAGCCTTTGCGATTCCGGGTGAGGAAAGACGGGCATCGTAGCCGAGGCTGAAGGTGAGGTTCTTTTTTCCCGTGCGTTCGGTAACGAAGGTGACATATGCGCGCCCAAGATCGTAGGCGAAGTCTTCGTCGAAATCTGTACCGACGACGCCACGGATATCATATTCACGGAAGATGACTGGTTTCATCATAGTGCTCACCACTTTGTTAGTTTTTAAGTTCAGCCCAAGTTGTTTAGTTCGTTCGTTTGAGCGCCGCCTGGATGGCATCTCGCATGGAACCGGGGTTTGCTCGGTCTTTTGCGAAGAGGTCTTTGGCGGTACCGTGGTCGACGCTCGTGCGTATAAACGGTAGTCCCAAAGAGATTTGGAAGCCAGAGTCTTGGCCGTGCAGCATCTTAAAAGGGATCAAACCCTGGTCATGGTACATAGCTAACACACTGGAAAATTTCTTAAGTGAGGCGGGATGAAAGGCGGCATCCGCGGAGTAAGGTCCGGCGAAGCCCTTAGGGGGCAGAATTCGAGATTTTTCGAACTTGCCAATAGTGCCGTTTTCACCGGCGTGAGGATTTAAACCAAGGATCGCGATAGGTTTACGGGCGGTGGAGGCTGGTAAAAAGCGACTGAGCTGCATAGCCGCTTGGTAAGCTCCTTTGAGCCGCTTTGCCGTGAGAGCTTTTTCGACGCCGCGGAGCTCGACATGATCCGTTGCCAGAGTGATCGCTAGTCGTTGGCCGATGTATCCCTGATAAACAGTCTTGCCTGTGATCCGGCTTAAGAGTCCGGTGTGACCCATGTCGCGGCGGTGGTTGGCGAGAAAACGCTCTTTTGAAACCGGCCCCGTGATGAGTCCGTCGACGAAACCGTCGTTAAGCGCCGAGCGCGCTGCGGCCTCCACCCATGCTGCTTCGGCGGAAGGCTTGCGAGAAGAGTCGAAAAAGATAAGTAGCTCATCCGGTTCGAGCAGGTCGAGAGTCGGTAGAACTTCGCCGAGATCGGTTCCGTGGATTTCAACGATATTCCACCGCTTGGCGAGTTTGGCCCAATGCCTGCGATGCACGGATTTTCGCGCGGACTCGTGAGTGGCAAGAAGTAGACGTGCGTTTTTTGTAGGGCCAAGCAGGCCCAACGCTTTGACACTGACTTCAAGGCCGACACCGTCACGGTCGCCGGCGGTTAAGACGAAATTCTTCATCTATTTGTTACGGCGAATGAAGGCATCAGCGCGAAGAGAGTCGAGCCAGATCTCGTATTGCCGACGAAACGCCTTCTCTCCGAGGATGGCGCGAACGCGATCTTTTTCTTTTTCGATCTTTGGATCGGGGATCAGGCGGCGCTTAATAAGTCGTACGATGTGAAACCCGCCGTTGGTGGGAATAGGTTCAGTCCAAGCACCGGGCGAGAGTTTCAAGACCGCACGCTCCAGATCCTTGGCGAGATCACCTGTTTTAAATGTACCCAAAACTCCGCCGACGTCGAAGTTGGGGTCTTCCGAGGAATCTGCAGCGACACGATCAAACGCCGCTCCAGAAGTGAGCTTTTCATAAGCTTGTTGAGCGCGCGTTTTTGCGTCCTCGCCACCGCGGTTTTTGGAGTTCAAAAATAGAATGTGTGCGATGGAAAATTCAAAAGCTTGGGTATCAGATGCACGCCCCTCGGCGATCAGCGCGGCAAGTACGTCGTCTTCCGAGATCTTAATCTTAGAAGTCACAGACTTTTCCACAAGCGCTTGGCGTTCGAGACCGGTTTTGATGAAGTCTTGATAGGTGGAAAAGCTAATACCCTTTTCAAGCAGCGCGTTTTTCAGACCGTCGCGCTGCATACCGTTTCGCTTGGCGATAGCCCGAACTTCTTGCTCAAGACGTTCAAACGGAATGCTAAGGCCCTGGCGTTTAACTTCGCCGTCGATCAAACGAGCATCGATGAGCTTTTTGATAAGCGCTTCGCGATCTTTTAGCAGCGACTGGCGAACGGCGTCGTTCGGTACGAGCTGATCGTCGACGAGGCCACCCGTTTTTAATCGATTTTCGAAATCCGAAATGTCGCTAAGGGTGATGATCTCATCATTCACGATAACGGCAATGCTATCGACGATATTGGCCGAGGCGTGGTTGGAAAACGAAGTGACTGCAATGAGTGCCAGCAAGCAAACCGGCAGTCGAACCAAGAAACGAGACATGTACCCCCCGATCAGTCGAGTCGAGTCGACAGCGAAATCGACTTGAGAATAGCGTCGTCTCGCTTCACCGTCGAGAGGCGAATCTGTTCTTCGAGCCACCGCGCAAAATCGCTTTGGGCGCGGCGCTCCTTAAGTTCTCGGACAATTGAGGGTTTGGCTTGCTCCAGTGTGAGCCGGCGTTCCTGTTCTTTGCCAGTTACTTGGTAGATATGCCAGCCGTAGGGGCTCTTTACGATCTTGCTCTTGGCTCCGACGTTCATTTTAAAGGCCTGGTCAAAGACCTCGAGGATGCCCTTTTCGATCCAACCGGTGTCGCCTTCGGCCGAGGCCTCTGGCATCACGGAAAACTGCTTTGCAAGCGCGCCAATATCGCGGCCCTTGGCGACTTCTTCGTAAACCCGTTTCGCGTCTTCCTCTTTTTCGAGGACGATTTGCTTTAAGCGGATACGAGCAGGTCGCTGCCAATCTTTACGGTTCGCTTCGTAATAGGTTTTGATTTCCGCGTCGCTGGGTTCGGCCGTTGCCGTGGTGACTTTTTCGTAGACCCGTTTTCTAAGCATGCTTTGCTTGAGCTCGTCTCGCCAGATTTCCATTGAGATGTTCTCATTCGCGAGCATTTTGCGAAACGCCAGTTCGTCCTGATATTCGGCGCGAACTTCGGAAACTCGGCGATCGACATCGGCATCCGTGATTGCGACGTCGTTTTTGGCGGCCCACTGCTCGGCGATAACTTGCAGAACAAGGGCATCGGCGAGATCGCTCTTGGCGCGCTCAAGGAGAAGCGGATCTTTCACCGTAAGAGGATCGCGGTTTCGTAAATGTCTCGCCAGTCGTTCGGCGAAGACTTTGGTGGAAATGGCTTGGCCGTTGACTTCGACGACTGTGCGATTCGCCAGGCGAGATTCGCGCTGGGTGCAGCCTGCGCTAAGTACCAAAGCTAGAGCGATCAGGCCGCATAAGCGCGTGTAGGACATCGTTTTGATCTATTACTTGATTTTATCTTTGTTGATCTTGGTCGGATATTGCTTTCTTAGCTGCGCAAAGTACGCATCAAAGAGCGCGCGACGTTTGATGTCGAAGACGGCCGCACGGATCGTGCGTTTATTGGCTTCCTGATACGAGCGCTGGCCGGTTTTCTTGATAATGTGAAAGCCGTACTGCGTTTCAATGAGGCCTTTAACCTCGTTGATCTTCATACCGAGGATCGTGTTGTAGTAGTTGGGAACAAGCGTGAGGGCTGTTTGCCAGCCGACGTCTCCGCCGGTTTTCTTGGAAAGAACGTCATCAGTATAGAGGCCGACGTACTCTTCGAACGAACGTTTTCCTTTGCGAACTTCGTCGTAGATTTCTGTCGCACGATCGCGCGCGGCTTTCTTTTGTTCCGCAGTGGCGTCCGGGCGGTACTCGATCAGGATGTGGCTGGTGCGGATTTCAGGGCTCTTTTTGTAGTAGTCCTGCATCTCTTTATCGGTGACTTTGATCTCCGAAACTTTTTTCCCGAGCTCACGTTCGATGAGACCTTTGTAGATCTCCTGGCGAATACGCTCTTTAACGATTGGATCTTCGGGAAGACCGCGCTTGTTGGCTTCCTGAACGCCCATTTCGTAACGAATGAGGTCTTCAAGAAAAACCTCTTTCGTTGGCGGGTTGATCGTGTTGCGCACGACCTCGTCATATTTTTCGTTCAATTCTTTGAGAGTGATCTGTTTGGTTCCAACTGACGCTACGACGTCGTTGGGGTTGCCTTGTTGGGCGGCTGCCATCGAGCTGCCGAGGACCAATGCGGTTGCTAGAAGTACGAGCTGTGATGCGATGAGACGAATCATCCTTAACCCCTTAAAAAGTCTGGCCCATTTAGGCACTTGCTGACTCTCAAAAGGCTAACAAAGCGCTTAGGTGCCAGCAAGAAGGCGACGCGCGTGTTGCTGCGCATCGAAAAGCGCGACCTCAAGTCGAGACGCGAGTGCGACGTCGTGTGCATCTTGATCTCGACCAATGGCTGGAAGTCCTGGACCAAAGACGATGCTCACGCGAGCAAAGGGTTTGGGAAGATATGTTTTGTTCCAAGATTTTTCGAAATGCCACGCCCGATCACAGGTCGCGGTCAGCGGATAAATCGGAGATTCGACGATCTTCGAAATTTCAAACACGCCGCTTTTCACCTTATGCCGAGGACCTTTTGGGCCATCGACCGCCACACTTGGGTTCCAGCCATCTTTGGCGAGACGAAGAATTCCGCGTAGAGCGCTGACGCCACCGCGCGTGCTGGAGCCTCGCGATGTCATTGAGCCCATGAGATGAATGACCTTCGTGACAATTTCGCCATCGGAACTCGTCGAGGTCATCGCACAGGCGCGGTAAGGTTTTAGAAGATGGAAGATCGCAAGTTCGTCGCCGTGCCAATGTGCATAGACGGCGGTTTTTCCCGCCGCACGTGCGTCGCTTAAGTCGGACGACTCGTGGATAGAGATCCTCCAGGTCGCCGACAAAAGCTTGTAGAAAACAAAAGCTGCCCAAGGTGCGACCTTGAGCAGGTAGGGTTTTAGGAATTTCACTGAAGAAGAGTTTTGAACTCTTGGGTAAGAGCCGGAACGACCTCAAAGAGGTCACCAACTACACCGTAGCTCGCTTTTTGGAAGATCGGAGCGTTGGCGTCTTTGTTGATCGCCACGATCACTTTCGAGCCGCTCATACCAGCCAAATGCTGAATCGCGCCCGAGATCCCGATTGCGATGTAAAGGCTTGGCGCAACTGTTTTACCAGTCTGACCGACCTGCATTGAGTGCGGAACCCAGCCAGCGTCGACGATTGCGCGCGAAGCACCAACCGTCGCGCCGCATGTCGCAGCCAAATCTTCAACGAGTTTGAAGTTCGCAGCCTCTTTAAGACCTCGTCCACCGGCCACGATGATGTTGGCTTCCGTAAGATCGAGTTTGCCGGTTGCGCCCTTGACGATGTCTTTGATCATCGTTTTCAAGCCAGTCGTTGCCGGAGTTGGAAGTTCTTTTACCGCGATCGCCGCCGAGCCCGAAGGTTCACCAACAGGAAGTTGGTTTGCGCGCATCAAAACGATTTTTGGACCGTTTGCGAGGAAGCTGACTTCCGCCGAGCATTTGCCAGAATACATTGGTCGACGAACCTTCAGTCCGCCAGCCAAAGTCAATTCCGTGCAATCGCTAACAGCTGCCGAACCCAAGCGGGCCGCCACGCGTGGGAAAAGATCGCGCGCCAGAAGTGAAGACGAGGCGAGAACAACATCCGCACCCGAGTCTTTAATTGCCGAGGCGACAGTTTCCGCGAAAACTTCTGGGTTGTACGAATCAAAGGCCGCGTTGTCGCCAACGAAAGCTTCGGAAACCGACCAGCCGCCAAGAGTTTGAACCGCCGCTTTCGCGCCAGTGCCGAGGGCGAGAACTTGAGTTGTGAGATTGGCGCTTCGAGCTGCCGTCAGCAGTTCGAAGGCACCTTTTTTAATTTGTCCGTTTGCTACTTCAGCAAAAACCAAAACTTTAGACATGAGTGACCTCTTAAAGAACCTTCGCTTCTTGGCGAAGAAGCGAGGCAAGAGTTTTAGCCTGAGCACCAGCGTCGCCATCGATCATCTTAACTGGTGGTTTTTCGGCCGGGAGTTGGAAGCCAGAGAGTTTGAACGCCGCTTGCGCCGCCGAAACTCCAAGACCATCGAGCGTGAGATCTTTGATGACCTTTTTCTTGGCTTTCATGATTCCGGGAAGGCTGGGATAGCGCGGCATATTGAGGCCTTTGTTCGCGCCAATGAGAGCGGGTTTCATCAACTGCACGATTTCTTTCGTTCCGCCTTCAACTTCGCGTTCCGCCACGAATTGGTCGCCGAACTCGAGTTTCGATACGACGGTCGTGTGAGGAATGGCGAGATTTTCGGCCAGCATCTGGCTGACAGCAGATAGGTTGTCGTCGATGGCAAGCTTTCCGGTGAAGACCGCCCCGAACTCGCCCTCAGCTTTGATGGCTGCCGCGAGAGCCTTGGCTGTCGTGCCTGAGTCGAGATCTTCTGGAGCGTCAATGGCGACGGCTTCGTCGGCGCCCATCGCGAGTGCCGTGCGAAGAGTTTCGACAATCCGAGCCTTTGGGCCGACTGAGAAAACGGTGACGCTAGTCGCTTTTCCGGTTTCGCGAGCTTTGACAGCTTCTTCGACCGCGAATTCGTCGTAAGGGTTCATGACCCATTTAACGCCCGCGGTGTCTATTCCTGAGGCATCCGGCTTCAGCTTGATCTTGGTTTCCGTGTCCGGAACCTGCTTCACGCAAACAAAAATTTTCATTTTAGATCCCCTTAAGTCAGGCATCTCTTATGGCAGAAACTTCGGTCCGAAGCAAAAGTTGAAATCAGCATGAAGCGTTGGACAGAGTTCTTTAAGAGGCGTAATGATAGGTAACTGAAAACAACTCAAATGTCGGAATCCCTTCAGGAATATCTAGTCCTGTTCCGTTTGGGACTCCGGCCGGAGTCTGTCGATTCGGAAACTTATATTGGAACGCACTCGAACTGAAAGGAATTGCACCGGTGAAGTACCTCATGTCGTCAATCGGTCGAAAACAGTTGATGGCGGTGACCGGGATCGCGTGGAGCCTTTTTGTGCTCTCGCATATGGCCGCGAACCTTCTCATCATTTTCGACGCGGAAGCTTACAACAAGTATAGCCACGCGTTGATTACCAACCCCTTCATCTATGTGGCGGAGGGCGGCCTGGTGCTTCTTCTCCTGATTCATATCGTGAACGGCTTAAAGCTCACGCTTGAAAACAAGATGGCGCGACCGCAGAAGTACGCGATGACTCCGTCGGGCGAAAAGGCGCCGCGGTTTCAGTCGAAGTGGATGGCGTATCACGGCTCATTGTTGCTGATTTTCTTGGTTTGGCACTTGGTGACCTTCAAATTCGGTACCTACTACGCGGTGACTTATGACGGCGTTGAGATGCGTGATTTGCATCGCCTTGTCCTCGAAGTTTTCCAAAGCCCGGCTTATGTGGGTTTCTACCTGCTTTGCATGGTCGCGGTGGGTTTCCACTTGAGCCATGGTTTCTATTCGGCATTTGCGTCGCTGGGTCTTTCGCATCCGCGATACGCATCGATGATCAGCAAATTCGGCTATCTCTACGCAGTTGTCGTAGCGGCGGGATTTGCGTCTCAACCAATTTACGTATTCTTTTTGGCAGGAAGGTAAACGATGAAACTCGACTCGAAAATTCCTGGCGGATCGCTTGAAGAAAAATGGTCGAAACACAAATTCGACATGAAGCTGGTTAACCCAGCTAACAAACGTAAGCACACGGTTATCGTAATCGGCACCGGCCTAGCTGGCGCTAGTGCCTCGGCGACGATGGCGGAGCTTGGATACAAGGTGAAAACCTTCTGTATCCACGAATCTCCTCGCCGCGCTCACTCGATTGCCGCGCAAGGCGGAATCAACGCCGCAAAGAACTATCAAAACGATGGCGACTCGGTTTATCGCTTGTTCTACGACACCGTTAAAGGTGGCGACTTCCGCGCTCGCGAAGCGAACGTTTATCGTCTCGCGGAAATCTCTCCGAACATTATCGATCAGTGCGTGGCACAAGGTGTTCCGTTTGCTCGTGAATACGGCGGGACACTATCTAACCGTTCGTTCGGTGGTGCGCAGGTTTCGCGAACATTTTACGCTCGTGGACAAACGGGTCAGCAGCTTTTGATCGGCGCGTACCAGGCGATGATGCGTCAGGTGCAAGCCGGCCAAGTGGAGCTTCACTACCGTCGCGAGATGCTGGAGCTCGTCGTGATCGACGGCAAAGCACGCGGGGTTGTGGTTCGAAATCTCGCAACGGGCGAACTTGAATCGCACGCAGCTGATGCTGTGATCTTGGCGACTGGTGGATACGGAAACGTGTTCTACTTCTCGACCAATGCGAAGCTTTCAAACGTCACGGCTTCTTGGCGTGCGCATAAAAAAGGTGCGGCGTTTGGTAACCCATGCTTCACGCAAATCCACCCGACGTGCATACCATACTCGGGCGACCATCAATCGAAACTGACGCTGATGTCGGAATCGCTTCGTAACGACGGACGCTGCTGGGTACCTAAGAAAAAAGGCGACCCACGTTCGCCGGATCAAATTCCAGATGATGAGCGCGACTACTATCTCGAGCGCGTTTACCCGAGCTTCGGAAACCTGGCGCCTCGCGATGTTTCGTCTCGTCAGGCGAAGTACCGCGTCGATGAAGGTCTTGGAGTTGGTCCTTCGAAAGTCGCTGTTTATCTCGACTTCCGCGATGCGATTAAGCGTGTAGGCAAAAAAGGTATCGAAGAAAAGTACGATAACCTTTTCGACATGTACGCGAAGATCACAGGCGAAGACCCATACAAAGTGCCAATGCGCATTTACCCT
>CAUJGS010000028.1 GCA_963170185.1 Bdellovibrionota bacterium | reverse complement strand
TGGTAGGGGCTGAGGGACTCGAACCCCCGATCCGCCGGTTATGAGCCGGCTGCTTTAACCAGCTAAGCTAAACCCCCGCTGGAAAACCTGAGGCTCCAATTAACCAATTCCACGAATGACCGGCAAGCGCGATTTCACCCGCGCCGCTGCACGGGTGAAAGGTTCACCGGTAGACCAAATCTTTCGGCGCCCCTGCGCCGAAAGCAGCGGAGCCGGGTTGGGCCCCGGCGCAGCGACATATCAAGTCTGGCCGTTACCTGAATCCATGAAGGTTTTCAGTTTACCAGAGCGTGAAGGATGACGGAGCTTGCGCAGCGCCTTCGCCTCGATCTGACGAATACGTTCACGAGTGACGTTGAAATCCTGTCCAACTTCCTCAAGCGTGTGATCGCTCTCTTCTCCAATACCAAAACGCATACGGAGTACTTTCTCTTCACGCTGCGTGAGTGTCGCGAGAACTCGGCGAGTTTGCTCGGCCAAGTTGAGGTTCACGATCGCTTCTGCCGGGTTGATCACTTTCGTGTCTGGCAAGAAGTCTCCAAGATGCGAATCTTCTTCCTCACCAACCGGAGTTTCCAAAGAAATTGGCTCTTTTGCGATCTTCAAGACCTTGCGGACTTTGTCGACCGGCATGTCCATTTTCTCTGCGATCTCTTCTGGGTTCGGTTCGCGTCCAAGTTCTTGAACCAAGTAGCGCGACGTGCGCACAAGCTTGTTGATCGTTTCGATCATGTGAACCGGGATACGAATCGTACGAGCTTGATCCGCGATCGCGCGCGTAATGGCCTGACGGATCCACCAAGTCGCATATGTCGAGAACTTGTAACCACGACGGTACTCGAACTTGTCGACCGCTTTCATCAAACCGATGTTTCCTTCTTGGATGAGATCCAGGAACTGAAGACCGCGGTTTGTGTACTTCTTCGCAATCGACACAACGAGACGAAGGTTCGCTTCAACAAGTTCAGCTTTCGCCGCATCTGCCTCGCGCTCACCCTTCCAAATCGCCGTGTACGTGTCACGAATCCAGTTGAAGTTCATTTCAGTCTCGTCGTGCAGGCGCTTCAGACGCTTATCGGCGTCGATGGCCTGTGTGTAGAACTGACGGAACTTCTGGAACGTGAGACCCGTATCACGAGTCATTTTTGTGAGTTCTTTGTCGTTCGACTCAACAAGCTTGTAGCGTGCTGCAAGCTGTTCGAGATCGTTCGTGAACGTCTTCTGAGTTCCTTCACGAACGCGACGACGAAGCGTTGTCATGCGGTTCAGAAGGTTTTTGAACTTGATCACGATGCGGTTGATCGTCTTACGGTTGAAGTTGATCGACTCGAAGTGCGCCATGACTTCCAAATTCAGAGCCGCAAGCTCCTTTTCGGTGTCAGCTTTCACTTTCGCGTTCAAACCTTCTTCACGCAAAACAGCGAAAAACTTCGCCGCTTTCTTTTGATACTTCTTCACCTCGTCGATCAGCGAGTGCACCTTCTCGATGTACTCCTGTTCGTCGTACTGAGTCTCTTCGTCCTCAAGACCGCGGAAGATCGCTTTGACCTTGATACGGCCTTGGTCAAGACGCTCACCAAGCTGAATGATCTCGGTTGTACCGATTGGCGACAAAAGAATCGCACGAACGATTTCGCGCTCCCCTTTTTCAATACGGCGAGCGATTTCGACTTCACCCTCGCGCGTGAGAAGCGAAACGCTTCCCATCTTGCGCAAGTAGAGACGCACAGGATCGTTCCCGCGCATGTCTTCGTCTTCGCCCTTTTCGTCGTCTTCGTCTTCTTCCTCTTGTTCCGCATCCGGATCTGCGAGGAAGGCCTGACCTTCTTCGTCGCCCTCTTTCTTCTGGCTAGGCTCTGTAATGATAACGCCCGCCGAGTCGAGAGCCGACATGAACGTGTCCATTACGGACGCGTCGTTGATTTCAACAGGGAGCAAATCGTTGAGCTCTTCAACCGTGATGAAGCCTTTTTCGCGGCTCATCCGAATGAAACGTTCGATTTCTTCCTTGATCAGCGTTTGCTGCTCTTCAACGGAGAGAACCTTCGGTTCATCAGGTCGACCTGTTGTCTTGTTCTCGTTCTTTCCTGCCACTTGGCCTCCGAACATGTGATCTCCGAACTTCGCTTTAGTCGCCTCGTTCGAACATCCTTCTTTCGTTTTCGATCTCTTTCAATTCGCGCTGGATGGTCATGTATCGTTCCATCAACTCTTGGCTTCGCTCACCCGAAGCTCCACCGCGAACCTCGCGCAGCTCTAAGCTCACGCGATTTAAGTCTGCCTGTTTGCGCCGACGTTGAATGGCGTTCAGAATTTTCGCCATATGCCGTCGATGCTTTTCCGCCGAGTCGTCACCCGCCGAACCCGAATGTGAGTCCGACTGCGACGTTGAGAATAACAGTGCTGCCTCAGCTAGACTCTTCTGCAGAATCTCCGGCTGTGCAACGTTCTCCATCAGCGAAGCAGCCAAAGTAGCAAACGCTTCGGGCTGCTGTCCATATCTGCGAAGCGCATTCCCTATGAGTTTTCGCGATCCTTCATCATCGAAGAGGTACGCGATTGGATGTTCTTCCCTAGCGGCGCCAGAACTGAACCACTCTTTGGAAGCTTCACTCAAATCACTCATCAGGAACCGACTTTGCAGGAGAAGCCCCAACGCTGCCGACTCTTCACGCGAAATACCGCTCAAATCGATCTGCTGCTCGCGACGTGGGTCTTTTCCTCCCGCAGAACTCAAATTTCCTGCCGCCGGCGCCACATTTCCTTCGAAAATCGTCGCACTTGGCCCGCTTGTTGCTGGTCCATAGCTCTTTTCCGAGGGCTTTTCCCCATAGGAACCGGCGCGATTCTGCATAGCAGAAATTTTTGCCGAAAGAGTCTTACGAACCCACGCCACTTCCACATCCAAATATCGCGCCATCTCGGACATGAAGAGTTCGGCCATCGGAGATTGCAGGAGTCCAGGTCCCGCAGGCGCCAAAGCCGCTCCGGCCCGCTCGACCACCGCCATCCGATCCGCCGCCGTCGCCCGATAGTCCGCCATCCAATGACGAGTCAAAAGCAACGTGAAGAGGTCTCCGGCGCTAGCCATCTGCTCGCGAAGAGCCTCGACCCCATGCTCTTTCAAGAAGTCGTCAGGATCTTGGCCCTCAGGCAAAATCAGACCTCGTGGGCGAATCTCCGCAGCCAAAAGCGCTGGCAAACTTCGCTCAGCACCTTGAATCCCCGCACGATCGCCATCAAGAAGCATCAACACATTCGGGGTCATTCGGCGAATGACCCGCCCGTGATCGGGCGTAAATGCCGTCCCCAAAATGGCCGCGACATTCTTGATGCCCGCACCGTAAAGCGCGACGGCATCCATGTAACCTTCGACAATCACGGCCTCGTCTTGCGAACGAATGTAGCGTGCCGTGACATCAAGGCCATACAACACACGGCCCTTATGAAATACCGGTGTCTCGGGTGAATTGAGGTATTTTGGCTCTTCGTTGGCGAGCACGCGCCCACCAAATCCCAGCACATCGCCCGATGCCGCCAAGATCGGAAACATCAGACGGCCGCGAAAGAGGTCAAAGTGCGAGTCGCCCCCTTGGCGAGTGGACTTTTTCACGAGTCCGGCCTTTTCTCCTGTTTCTAGCGGGATTCGACGAGCTCTCATGGCCTTGACTAGCCCCTGCCAATCCTCCGACGAGTAGCCGATCTTAAACGTTTCGATGATCTCGGGCGTGAGTCCACGCTTGGCTGCATAGACACGCACCGGGTTCGATTCGGGTAATTTTTTAAAAGAGTCTTCAAAGTACGAAGCCGCTAGACGATTGGTCGTCAAAACCGCTTCGCGCAGCTCGCGCTGCCGTTTTTCCCTAGGGTCCTCGTCACGCTCCGGTAGAGCGATGTTCGCCCGACGCGCCAAGAATTCGACCGCCTCGGGGAACGACTGACCATTAAAGTCTTTTAAGAACGTGAACACGTTCCCAGACTTCTTACATCCAAAACAGTTGTAGAGTTGTTTGTCCTCGGAAACCGAGAAGCTTGCCGTTTTGTCGTTGTGATCCGGAAAGGGGCAACGCCCCATGAAGTTAGACCCCGCCGAGCGCAATTGCGTGTAAGGCGCAATTACGTCGACGATGTTGTTCGCTTCGCGAACTTTGTCTACGAAGTCCGGCGGAAATCTCACTTCGCGAGTTTCGCCTTGATCAATTCGCTAACGAGTTTGTTGTCTGCTGTTCCAGCCGTGCGCGCTTGAACCTCTTTCATCACAGCGCCCATCTCTTTGACCGTCGTTGCGCCGACAGCCGCGATGACTTCCGCGACGATTTTCTCGACCTGCTCTTTTGACATCTGCGCAGGCAAGTACTGCTCAAGCAGTTTCAACTCAGCCGCCTCAGCGTCCGCAAGATCCTGGCGGTTTGCCGCCTGGTATTGCTCGATCGATTCTTTGCGCTGTTTTGCTAGCTTCTTCAAAACCGCAATGTGCTCGTCTTCGCTCATAGGCTCGGGACGAAGTTCGATCTCGCGGTTTTTGAAAGCCGACTGCACCATGCGAAGAGCGTTGAGCTTCGCCATGTCTTTGGCGCGCATAGAGTCTTTGATGTCGTTCATGATTTGGTCGCGAAGTGCCATTTTTTACCTCTCGTGGATCTTTAAGAGCTGGATTTCCAAAAGTTCGAATATCTCGGAAACAAAAAGAGCCGGATGAGACCGGCTCTTTTTTATCGATTCATTGGTGATCGATTGCTTCGTTCGGTCTCAACCGACTAGTTCGACGATTAGTCGTGATGCTTCTTCTGCTTCTTGAGCAGACGCTTGCGTGCCGAAATAGATTTTTTCTTAAGACGGACGCTTGGCTTTTCGAAGTGTTCACGCTTCTTCACTTCAGACAGGATGCCAGCTTTCTCGCACGATTTTTTGAATCGACGGAACGCTGCCTCGAAACTTTCGTTATCGCGAAGTTTCACCATTGCCATTTGTAATCACCCGCCCTTCGAAATCCGAACTCGCAAAAGAATCGGACCAGATTTTCACTTCTAATTTGAAGTATTTAATGGGGTAACACGCGAAATGGAGTATGACAAAGGACTTTCTTGACCTTAGCTAAACTCGCGGTATTGCTGCATTATGGCGGAACCTCTCATGAAAACTCCACAGGCTATCGACCAAGATTTCATGAATCTGGCGCTGGAAGCTGCCAAGGCGGCTTCTATTCGAGGAGAGGTCCCCGTCGGAGCCGTCCTCGTCGATTTCGGCACCGATTCAGCGGTGGGTAAGGCTGTGCCAAACGTCGTGGCCACGTCGTCGAACCTCAAAGAATCCAACCAAGATCCCTTGGGTCACGCCGAGATTCGGGTCATTCGGGAGGCTTGCGAACGCCTTGGGCGCTGGCGCCTGACCGGCTGCACGCTCTACGTCACGCTGGAGCCATGCGTTATGTGCGCTGGCGCTCTCGTGCATTCCAGAGTTGACCGAGTCGTTTACGGAGCCAAGGATCCAAAAGCCGGAGCCGTCGAATCACTCTATCAGATTTTGAGCGACGCCCGGTTAAACCACCGCCCCGAAGTCACGAGCGGCGTGTGTGCCGACGAGTGCGGGCGTATTTTAAAAGAGTTCTTTGCAGCAAAACGAAAGTAATGAGGAGTCCAAATGGGCACGAAAATTCTCGAAGGTTACTCGCATCCGATGCTTTACGTGAATGATCTCGCAAGAGCCGTCGCTTGGTACAAAGACGTTCTTGGCTTCGAAGCCCGCTTTGTCGCGCCCGATGCGTACGCGTCGCTCTATCACGCCGACCTAAAAATGCGTCTGGATCTTCACCCGACCGAAGCTGACTCAAAAGACGTGGGCTTTGGCGCGATCACTTACTTCACGACCAAGAACATCGACTCGGCCGTGATGGCCTTGAAAGAGCGCGGCGTGAAAGTCGGCACGCCTCGCACCGAAGGCGAAAGCACACGCTTCGTGTCCTTCTGGGACTCCGAGGGCAACACCCTCGGCCTCGAAGAAACACGCTAGCCGCTGCCGAAGCGCTCGCGCGAAGCGGCCAATCCGCCACCGAAGTGCTCGCACGAGGTGGCAAACCAATCAGAGCAGTTCTTTGCCGCCGATCCACTGGCGCAGCTTCTGCGGAATGCGGATCTTTCCGTCTTCCGTTTGATGCTGCTCAAGGAACGGCACCAAGATTCTTGGTGTCGCGATCGCGGTGTTGTTTAGCGTGTGCACGTACTTCACCGTGCCCTCTTTGTCGCGGTAGCGCAGGTTCGTGCGACGAGCCTGCCAATCGTGAAGATTCGAGCAAGAGTGTGTTTCGCGGTAAAGCTTTTCGCTAGGAACCCAGGTCTCGATGTCGAACATCTTAAATTTCCCAGCACCCATATCACCCGTGCAGACCTCAACAACTTGGTAGTGAAGTTCGAAGTCCTGAAGGATTTCTTCCGACGTTTCCAAGAGAAGCTTGTGAAGCTTCGACGACTCGGTCGGATCGTTTTTGCACAAGATGTACTGTTCAACTTTGTTGAATTGGTGAACGCGAATGAGACCTCTCACATCGCGACCCGCACTTCCCGCCTCGCGACGGAAACATGGCGAAACTCCGCCGTAGAGAATCGGCAGTTGGTCTTCCGACAAGATCTCGCCCGAGTGAAGCGCATTCAGAGGAACTTCCGCCGTTCCCGCTAGGTAAATGTCATCATCTGGCAGGTAGTAAACTTGATCTTTGCCGGTTGGAAAGTGGCCCGTTCCGACAAACGCCGCCTCGCGCGCCATCGCCGGAACGCTGATCAACGTGAATCCCTTCGCCGCAAGTTTTTCTAGGCCGTAGCGAAGAAGCGTGTTTTCCAAAATCACCATTTCGGCTTTCAGCGAATAACTGCGCGAGCCTGCGACAGCCGCGATGCGCTCGAACTCGGCCCAACCGCGAGCTTGCAAAATCTCGACGTGATCTTTGGGCTGAAACTTGAATTCTGGTTTTACGCCCCATGTTTTAACCGGCACGTTGCCCGATTCATCGGGGCCAACTGGTGAGGTGGGATCTGGAATCATCGGCACGAGATACATCAGCGCTTGCAGCGCTTTTTCTGCCGCTTCGGTTTGATCTTTTAGAGCATCGATCTCTTGGCCGATCTCGCGCCCGCGCTTGATGATCGCTTCACGCTCTTCGGCGGAGGCGCCCTTCATTTTTTTCGCGTTCGCGTTTTTCTCTTCGTTCAGCGCCTGATTTTTGCGTTTCAGTTCGAGCAAGTTTTTATCGGCTTGAAGAAGCTCGTCGACGTTGAGGCCCACGCGCTTTTGCTGCGCAGCTTTTTTGATGGCCTCAGGGTTTTCGCGGATAAACTTGATGTCGAGCATGGTGCCTCCCAGAACAGGAGATTAACTCATGCCTAAACTCACTCGCAAACAGCCTTTTGCACATGGCCGAGGGTTTCCGAGTACTTCACCACGCAAGAGTTTACGCCTCTGGGGATCTTGTGGATCAGGCGCACCAAGGTGTTGCCGTAGTAGCAGACCAAGAAGATGTCTTTCCCGGCCGGGATCGCATAGGTCGTGCCCGCTCCAGCACTTAGTGCCGCCTGTTGAGCCGTGTCCGCCATCGGCATCAACTGGACGCCGTCTTTTGGGTGCCCTTCGTAAAGATAAGCAGCGGTAAAGATTTGGCGCGAATTCACGGTTTCGACATGGGTCGCCCAGCCCTTGATCGGAGCCGCCGGTGCCTGCTTTGTCCGCACCTCTTCCGGGCACTGAGTCTCAAAGCGCGTCGTGCTCACCTTTTGTTGCGCCGGGTCGCCTTGCCCTTGGCGAGCAGGTGCTTGAGTCGCTTGCGTGGATCCGGTTTGTGCCGGGGTAGTTTGCGCCGAGGTTTGCGCGAATGCCGCCTGCGACTGCACAAGCATTTGACCCATTGAGCCAATCAACACAAGACCCGAAATCAAAAGCGTGTTCGAAGTTTTCATCATGCAAGCCCTCCTTTGCGGTTCCACACTAAACCCTAGACGAGTCCGCCGAGTTTTGAGAAGACTTTGGACGCGCGTCATCGCGGTTTGCGATGCGACCAGCGCGCGTTTCCTTTGCTGGAGAGATGGCCGAGTGGCTTAAGGCGCACGCTTGGAAAGCGTGTGTAGGGTAACACCTACCGTGGGTTCGAATCCCACTCTCTCCGCCAAATTCCTTCCAAGTTTAGATCAAAAAAAGCGTAAGAACTGAAAATCACAGACAAAAGGTTTCAATCACTTAGAGATACCGCAGATGAAGGACATCACACTTCATCACGCGCAATCACGGAAGTTGGCTACATTCTGGCTACAAGTTGGCTTCATGGATTCGTTGGTATGTCGGCCTCGCTTGCTCATCCTTTTTAGCTTTCAAAGAGCCATGTTTTGAAATGACTCAAGCCCAAAAAGAGGAAAGGCAGGTACAGGATGAAGGAAATTATTGGGATCGTTGTCGTGATCGCGATGGCTCTCGGTGGAAACATGGCCCTTAAGTGGTTTCACGACACCGTCCGGCGGGCCGCACTTGAAAAGGCGTCTGAGGGTCTACCGTCCCTAACGCAAATGACTCGCTCGCTGCAAAAACAGAAAGGAGATCGAGGCGGAATAAAAAATAGGAAATGATCCTGAATTCATTCAGGAAGCGGGTTTTCTTTTTAAGCTCAAAGGAGAACTCTTATATCAAATTTAGAAGTTGAAGGACAAAAAGTCGGTTCGACAACAAATACTACGACTCACCAGATGACCCTGGAGAAACAACCCAAGGTCTTTCTGTACTTAAGAGTCAGTACGAGCGACCAGAATGTCGAGAGTCAGAAATTCGCGCTTCTCGACTACTGCTCGCGGCAGGGGCTACAGAACTACGAGATGTTCATCGATCACGGCATTTCGGGTGCAAAGGAAAGCCGTCCGGCGCTCAATGAAATGATGTCGAGAGTAGAAAAAGCAGAATGCTCGCAGGTGATCGTGTTTTCATTCTCCAGATTCGCCCGAAGCGTCAGTCATCTCTTGAAGGCGCTTCAGAAATTCAAGGAGAAGAACATCCGATTCGTCTCAACGACGGAGCAACTCGACACCAATTCGCCGATGGGACTCGCTCTGTTTACAATACTCGGAGCGTTGGCTCAGATGGAACGCGAAATTATCAGAAATCGCGTGATCGCCGGTCTCCAAAACGCTAAGGCAAAGGGGAAACGCATCGGCCGCGAGCGCAAAAGAAACGATGCCCTCATCCATTCGCTCCTGGAAGCGGGACTCAGTTTTCGAGAGATTTCGAGGATCGCACGGTGTTCGCACGGTTCCGTGTCAGCTTCCAAACGGGAACTCCTGGCAAAGAAAGCGAGCCTCAAAACTCAAGAGGAGCAACTAAACCCAGTGCTACCGTCGGTCATCGACGAGGCGTCACCGAATGTCGTTTCGCCATTGTCGCTTGAGGTGGTCTCGCCCTGAATTCCTGAGAAATTCCACCTGAACCTGATCGGAAGGCCGCAGAGATGCGGCTTTTTTTTCGCCCAAAGCCCCAAGAGCTTTCTTGACCGGACCGTTACCGACCGGATCTTTGGCGGTCGGCCCCAAAGTGCAGAAACGACCGCCGAACCCTACAGATCGTAGTGAATATCGACCCAGTTCGATAGTCGGACGTACTGGTGCCGGATTTCGATCACTGTAGGGAAAAACTCCAAGCATTTTCGATCCAACTCGAATATAGAGTGGGCCCGAAGCGTGCCGATGCAGGGCCCCCATGGGTCAACTCGCACTCGGCTGTGCAGCCACTGAATACAGACCGCGTTCACCTGAACAGACGGCGCTCTATAAGACGGTGGCCAACCATATCGAAACCTTCTTCGCCATGGTGGAGGGAGAAGGCCGCAGTCTGCCTAAGTTCGTGCGCCAAGAGTTCGACGCCTATCTTCGCTGCGGGATTCACGCTCATGGATTCCTGCGCCTTAGGTGCAGTGGATGCCATAGCGAGAGGCTAGTGGCGTTTTCGTGCAAGAAGAGAGGGTTCTGCACGAGCTGCGGCGGGAGGCGCATGAGCGAATCAGCTGCCCACCTAATCGATGAGGTGTTTCCGCGAGTAGGGATTCGCCAATGGGTGGTGAGCTTTCCCTTTCCGATCCGATTCATGCTGCTTCGAAGCCCTCGGCTGCAGTCGAAGATACTCGGAATCTGCATCCGGGCGATTAACTCCCTGATTCAAAAGAAGGCCAGGAGAAAGCTGCAGTGCGGAGCGGTTACGCTTCTGCAGAGTTTTGGCGGCTCGCTCAATGCGAATCTGCATTTTCACATCCGGGTGCTCGATGGCGGGTATGTCGAAGGTGTATATGGGCCGGAATTCGTAAGCATGCCGCGGGGGGTGGAGGT
>CAUJGS010000027.1 GCA_963170185.1 Bdellovibrionota bacterium | reverse complement strand
CTTTCCGCAGTGCCTTCCAGTTCCATCAGTTTTTTGAGCATCGTCTGGCGCTGTTGTTCGATCAAGGACGCCTGCTCTTGGAGGTATTGATCGTTTGCCGCCTTCTCGCGCTCAGCCGACCGGACGCTATTCGCCAGGGATTTTCCCACCCCAGTTTGTCCGTTGAGACACTCGTTTAAGTAGGCGTTGTAGTCGAAGTTGCGCAGACGTGTTTGGTTGAGGTTGTTACGTCGTGTCGATCCCGCGAGGCGAGTCGCCGAACCGGCATTCTTCTTTTTCTTGCTCTTGGCGGCTTGGCGCGCTTGTTCTGCGGCTTTGAATTGCGACTCAGCTTGCGCGATACACTGACCGTGGAATTTGTCTTTCGCCTCTTCGACTTTCACGGCGTATTGGCGCGATTCATGGCGCATCTTTATATAGGCGGCATCCATTTCTTGGTAGGCGCGCTGAGCGTCTTCGAAAGCCTTCTTTTGGCCCTCTTGAACCTCTTTGAATTGGTTCGACATATCTTTTGCGATATCACGTTCGGCCTTACGTACTTCGTATGCGGCGTCCTGTTGAGCTTCTTGAAGTTCGCGTTGCTGTTTCAGCATATCGCGTTGGGCATCGCGGCGTTCCTTCGTCAACTCATCGACGTCGCGTTTTGCTTGAAGGCGTTCTTTCTCGGCTGCTTTTTCTTCTTCGCGGAAGTCGCGACCTTCCATGACGTTCGGTAGGCCGGGGCACTGGTTAGCCATCACGGTATCGCAAACTTGGTCTTCGGACATTTCTTCGTCGGCGACAAGTGCTTCGATTTGTTCCTGAGCATTCGCACACCACTTGATCTGGTCAAAGCAACGATTGAAGTTGCTGCCGCCAAGATTTGCGGCGCTACAAGCCTTTCGGGCTGTATTGTGGAAGTCGGTAATTTTCTTTACGTAATCGTCGCATTGCCGAGTGCGGTAGTCGGTGCCTCCGCGACTGAATTTCGAGCGGCAGCTTGGGCTATTAGGGTTTTGATCACAATATTTGATAACGTCGAGTTCGTTTTGAACAGCAGCGGTGGCGCCTGTGGCTTTAGCGTTGGGCACATTGATAGCGAGGGCGAAGAAAACCGTCATCACGGCGATTGAGGCCATGAAGATAAAATCGACGGCGAATCTCACAGCTGTCTTAGAGTTCGACAGAGTACCGTTTGGTGAGAAGCTATTCATTCGACCTTGCCCCCTGTTCACGTTGATTCAATTAGTTTAACAGCAAGGTCGGTGCCGAATAACGTCTTGTTGCTCAAGGGTTCGACGTCGGTCTGGGTAATCTCGACTAGTGTCTTGCCTCATGTCTCATAGTGAGACGGGGCGCCGATCTCGCCGCGCAACTGCACGGCGAGCAGCGAAGGCCGGAGGCCGAAGCGACATAAACAGTGGGCAAAAAAAAAGGGTTTGTGGCGCTCAACAGACACAGAGACCCGTGGTTTTTAAGGTGGGTGACCATTTAGCAACTTCAGGCTTCTCGGATCCCCAAAGGGCCAAGCTTGCACACCATCGCTAGGGACAGTCCCCTAATCTAAAACTTGTAGGGTCTCTTTTGTCTGGAGGCTATTGCCAACAAACCCAAGTCCCATCCTAGCAGAGCGGCGAAAGAAGCGAACTGGGAAATAGCGATTCTGAAGGAGTTCTCATCTTTTTCTTTGGGCTTTGAGCCTCGGTTTTGGACCTTTGGCGCATGCAGAGACGAAAAAAAGATTCCGATGGATTTCTATGGCGCCGCATGCTTTGCACGAGACCCTTGACAAAATCATCCCCTGGCTGGCTTTCGGGTACGGCGCAGTCATGATTTTTGTCTTACAGATTCTGATGGACAGCCCGGCGTTTGCGAAAATGGCGAACGAGCGAATTCCAGAACCGCATCGATCACGTTTTTTTTCGCACCTGCCGCTAGCTTGGATTTGCCTGCTGGTGGGTTCGGCCTGGATTCTCCAGGGTCTTTGGTTAAGCGCCTAATCCGACAGAACGCCTGTCGCTACGGGCTCGCGGCTCGGACAGTGCGAATCAAACTTTGACTTGCGACCCGCGTCCTTCCTAGTATCGCGCGCATGGCTAAGCGCAAAAAAACTTCATCCGACGGTTCTGACGGTGCGTCGGGCAGGTCGTCGAAAAATCCTTCGCCATCTCCGCAGATGAGTTGGAGCGATTGGTCCAAACTCGAGTTTCCGTCGCCGTCGCCGTCTTCGTCTTCGTCGCGGCCGGCTGACTCGTCCGTCGCGATGGCCGCGCCAGTGGGTTCGATCGGGTCCGAGACCGCACGCGAAAAAGTGATGACGGTTGCGGCGGCGACACCTGTCGTCCCCAGTACGCCGGACGCTTCATTGAACAAAGAACCTGCGGTGCTCTCGGTGAGCGCAATCAACAAACTCATCCGCCGCCAGCTTGAAGGGGAATTTGCGACGCTTTGGATTCGCGGTGAAATTTCAAATTTCAAGGCGCATCCATCTGGGCATTTCTATTTCAGCCTGAAAGACAAAGATTCACAGATCAATGCGGTGATGTTTCGAGGTTTCAACACGCAGTTGAGATTTAGGCCGGAAGACGGAATGGAAGTCGTCGTGCGTGGCAAAATCACGGTGTATGAACCTCGCGGCAACTACCAGGTATTTTGCGAGACCATGGAGCCTGTCGGCGCCGGTGCTTTGCAGAAGGCCTTTGAGCAGCTTAAACGGAAGCTTCAAGCCGAAGGCTTATTTGACACGACTCGAAAGCGAGCGATACCGATTGCGCCGAAACACATTGCGATCGTGACCTCACCTTCGGGTGCCGCGATTCGCGATATGCTGAACGTTCTGGGGCGCAGGTATCGCGCCGCTAAGATCACCATCGTTCCATGCGCAGTCCAAGGGGTGAAGGCGACGGCGGAAATCGTTCGCGGGATGGAACTTGCGAATCTTCTTTCCGATGTCGACGTGATTATTGTCGGACGTGGCGGCGGTTCGATCGAAGATATGTGGTCGTTTAACGAAGAACCTGTTGCGCGTGCGATAGCGGGAAGTCGTGTACCGGTGATCTCGGCGGTGGGACACGAAGTGGATTTCACGATCGCAGATTTCGTCGCCGACCTGCGTGCTCCAACACCTTCGGCCGCAGCCGAGCTTGTCGCGAAGAATGCGGACGAGATGGCGGGCAACATAAAACGTCGCGAGAGAGCTCTTGTCACAGGCTACTTGGGGCTCTTAAACCGTTGGATGGACCGTGTTCGTTCGTCGCAACGGCTTTTGGTGGATCCGCGTCGACGAATCGCCGATGCGATTTTGCGTTGTGATGAGCTGTTGGAGCGTCTCGAGCGCGCGGTGTATGAGTCGATCGACAGGTCCAAGTTGGAACTCGATCTTTACAGCGATCGCATGGTGGCGCGCTATCAGAGAAAGCTCGATCTCTTGCGGGCTCGGTTTTCCAGATCGGCGGCTTTGTTAGATGGTTTAAGTCCCTTGAAGGTTCTAGATCGCGGTTACGCGATTGCGTCCATTGGTTCGCGGTCGGTGTCTTCGGTGACGCAAGTAAAACCTCAAGATGTGATCGACGTACGGGTCGCGGATGGTCGGATTCAAGCCACCGTGCTTGCGACAGAAAATTTGAATAAATAAAAATCTGACGAAGAGAGTGTGGGGGAGTCTATGGATTTTGAAAAAAAGCTTAAGCGTCTCGAAGACATCGTGGAAAAGATGGAGTCTGGCGACCTTTCGCTCGACGACTCGATGAAACTTTTCGAGGAGGGCGTCAAGCTCTCACGCGACTGTCAGGGGCAGCTTGGCGTTGCAGAAGAACGGGTTAAGGTCTTGCTCTCTATCGGCGCCGATGGAAAACCGGTAACGCGCGACTTTGAGGATCTCAAGGAAGGCGGCGAAGAGTGAAGACGGTGGGGATGGAAACAAAGGGATTAGAAGCGAAAATGGAAGAGGCGGCGGCTGAGATCGCGGCTCTTTTGGAGAAAGTTTTTTCGACGGACGCGGAACGGGCCGAGGGTTGGCAAAAGTTGAATGAATCGATGCGCTACTCGCTTTTGCAGGAGGGCGCCAAGCGGTTTCGTCCGACCCTTTCGTTGCTCACGGCGGATGCCTTGGGTGTTGATCGCTCCTTGGTCTTGCCATTCGCATGTGCCGTAGAGTGTGTTCACACGTACTCTTTGATCCACGACGACCTTCCTTCGATGGATAACGATGACTTCCGTCGCGGCAAACCCACCAATCATAAAAAATTTGATGAAGCGACCGCCATTCTGGCTGGCGATGCGCTTTTAACAGATGCCTTCGGCATCGTGGCCGAAGCATATGTTGAGGAGCCAGAAGCCGCTGTGCGATCGATTTTGGAACTCTCGCGGGCCGCGGGTTCTCAGGGCATGGTCGGCGGGCAGGCTATGGACATGGCGGCAAAGAAAAAGAGCTTCGACTTCGAGGACCTTCGTCTCCTGCACCTTTTGAAGACAGGCGCACTGATTCGCGTGGCGTCGGTTGGAGCTGCGATCGTGGCCGGAGCTTCGGAGGAACAAATCGAAGATCTTTCGGACTACGCGTCTTCGCTTGGGCTTGCGTTTCAGGTTGCGGACGACATTCTTGATTACTCGCAAGAGCACCCAGAGTCGGGCAGTTATTGCGCACTTCTTGGTCCAGAAAAAACTCGTGAGCTTCTGCAGGAGCTGACCGACGAGGCGCTTGAGGCGATTATCGACTGGGACGAAAAAGCGGAGGCGCTTCGAGAGTTGGCGCAGTTCAATCTGTATCGAAGCAGATAGCCCGGCTTTTCCGGAAGGTGTGGAATGAGAGCGGATGTTTGGCTGGTGGAGAACGGACTCGTGGCGTCGAGGCAAAAGGCGCAAGAGTTGATCGCCGCTGGTCGAGTCGTGTTGAAGCATGGCGACGGCCGGGAGCAGCCAGTAAAAAAAGCGAGCCAGGCGATTTTAGATCCGTTGGCTAAACTGACGATCACAAAAACGGATGAACCAGAATTTGTTTCGCGCGGTGGTTTGAAACTTCTCGGCGCCTTGAAGCGAGTGCCTCTGTTTCATATTGCGGGCGCGACGGTTTTAGATTTGGGGATCTCGACCGGAGGCTTCACGGATTGTCTTTTGCAAAGTGGCGCGACGCGAGTGATTGGCGTCGATGTCGGCCATGATCAGTTGGTGCCGAGTTTGCGCGCCGATTCGCGAGTGACGTTGTTTGAAGGCGTGAACGCGCGCGAACTTGTTGAGTCGGAATCTTTGGCGCGCCGTAGAGTTCTTGAATCCGTTGGCGGCCGCCTATTTGATCGCATCGTGATAGACGTTTCGTTCATCTCGCTAAAAATGATTTTGCCATCGGCGGCATCGCTCCTCAGGGAATCCGGTTATATTTTAGCACTGGTGAAGCCGCAGTTCGAAGTGGGGCGCGACGGGCTTGGCAAAAACGGTGTCGTGAAAGACGAAAAACTCTATCCACAAGTAGAGACCTCGATCCGCGATACGTGTAAAACACTGGGTCTTCGTGTCGAAGATTATTTCGCTAGTCCAATTCTTGGTTCGGATGGCAACAAAGAGTTCTTCATTCTCGCGAGCAATCCACAGGTCGGATTGTTTTAGCTATTCTCCTCACATCCCGGGGTGACAGGTCTTGGTTCTTCGAGTGAGAATTGAGACCTGTTGAAGACTTTCTGTCGAAGGGGGCCAGAATGATTCGTCGTGCGGGATTACAACTATTGCTGGGAGTTTCTCTTGTCAGCCTCATCGCTGGTTGTACGGGGCTGCGCACGCGCGAGGATGTTTCCAAGGACTCGCGTCAGACGAAGGATCAGCGCGGCGATCAAACGCGTCCAAACGTCAATCCGACGCCACCACCGTTGGTGACAAGCCAGCCGACCCCAGAGGATTCCGGTGCCGACGCGCTTCCGCCGCAAACGGCGCCGACTCCGGTTCCAACTCCGCCAACGGTTTCCACGCAGCCGGGGGACACATTTCTGAATCGCGAGCTGCCGAAGATCGGTTTGATCCTTGGGCCCGGAGGGCTAAAAACCTACGCGCATGTCGGTGTTTTGCGCGAGTTCGCGCGCGCCCGGATTCCGATTCACGCGATCGCGGGACTTGAGTGGGGGGCGTTCATGGCGGCGGCGTACTCGGAAAAAGCGCAGGCCAACGATGTGGACTGGAAAGCCTTTCGCCTGCGTGAAAACGATTTGCCGTCGGGCGGTGTGCTGCGCGGCTATCGCGCAAAACCGGTGGACGATTTCGACTCTTTCTTGAAGACGGTTTTTCCTAGCGGAAGTGCAGACAAGGGGCGTGTTCCGTTTGGCTGTCCGGCGGTTTGGAAGCGTGATCGTTTTCAGTGGCAGGCGACAGGTTATATCAAAGAAGTGGTCGCGCGCTGTCTTCCGTTTCCACCACTGGTTTCGGGAACAAAGGGTTTTACGGCGGCGGCCGACGCGGTGGAGGAATCTGCACATTGGCTGCGATCCAAGGGCGCGAACCTCATCATTCTCGTCAACGTCTTGGGTTCTGGTGAAACTCTTGGTGAGAAACTGGCGGAAGACCAGTACGGCACGAGCATTCTTTGGACGGAGATTCGTCGCCAACTCCTAAAGTCGCGCGCGCCAACGGTGAACTGGGTTGCAAGCGTCAATACATCGGGGCAGAAGATCGACGACTTCGACGGTCGTCGCGCAAGTGTCGAGCTCGGAGCGAAGTCCGCCCAAGACCTCACATCCAAACTAACAAAGCAGTACGGCTTCTAACGCCGGTACCGCCTTGTTTTTTGATTTGCACCGCATCAAAGGCGGCTAGCGGCTGACGTGGACGATTTGACCTAGGGCGATGCTGAGATCCAGCACGCCATAAAACCCGGTTTCCGAATAACATTCGATTGTCGTCGGTCGTGCGCCACGGAGGCGTGGGATCGTTTTCATAACGGCGATCTCGCTTCCGTTGGCCATTTCTCCAAACTGAATATCGATGGAGCCGCTGGCTTCATCGAATCCAGTTTGAAGTGACCGGCAGTGCGGACGTTCGCGATTTCTTTGAATTTCCAACACCAACTGACCGTCTTGGATGACGTAGGCGGCCCCCCCTGCAATGGAGAGGCGGCGGCTGTCGAGAATCTCGTAGCGACCGACCAAGTCGGCAGGGAGTGCATGGGCTTGATGGTGGACGGTCAAAACGAAGGCGAGCGACGCTAAGACGCAGAGCAAAGTGGCTCTGGCCGGGCAGAGGCGAGCTGGTTTGGGCCGGTCGTCCGACATGGTTCTCCCTCACTGAAACAGTGTGCGCCTTCAGAGTTTCGCGCGTTTTGGATCGTTTGACCATTTCACCTGGATCTTCGTCTTGCCGATACCAAGCTTTCTAAGGCTCTGCTAGACTGACGAAATGAGAAAACCAGTCGATAATATGGAAGTATTCGCTCGCCGCCGTCGCCTTCTCGCAGAAAAAGCAAAGGGTGGAGCTGTGATCCTCGTTTCGCATCCGGAATATATCCGGAACAACGACGTTCACCACAGCTATCGTCAAGACACGAACCTCTTTTATCTCACGGGTTGGGAAGAGCCGGACTCGATTCTTGTATTCCGCCCTGGTCGCACGCCTGAAACGGTGATGTTTGTTCGTCCAAAGGATGTCGAGCGTGAGACTTGGGATGGTTTCCGTTACGGACCTGCCGGTTGTGCGCAAGAATTCAAGATCGACAAAACATATTTGATCGAAGAGTTCGACAAGGAGATCGCCGAACTTTTGAAGCCGGTCGATCGCCTCTACTATCGCTTTAATATCGATCAAGAGTTTGATCGCAAGTTTCTTGGAGTTCTTGAAAGCGTCAAGCGCAGCCACGGTCGCAGTGGTCGCGGCCATCTTCCAGTGCTGGATTCATGGGAATTGGTCGGCGAGCTTCGCGTGATCAAAACGGCCGACGATGTCGAGGCGATGCGCAAGGCGTGTGGCATCACGGCGCGCGCGCACGTCGACGTGATGAAAGCCACTAAGCCCGGAAAAACCGAACGCCAGCTTCTCGGCGTATTCTTGGGTTCGATCTACAATCAAAATGCGGATCGCGAGGGTTACGGTTCGATCGTTGCTTCGGGTGCGAATGCTTGTACGCTTCATTATGTGTTTAACGATCAAGTTTGCCGCGACGGCGATCTCTTGTTGATCGATGCGGGCGCTGAAGCTCGCTACTACACGGGCGATATTACGCGCACGTATCCCGTGAACGGAAAATTCACGGCGGCTCAACGCAAGGTCTATGACCGTGTTCTGGAAGTTCAAAAAGATCTTGTGACGATGACGAAACCGGGTCTTGCGTTCAAAACTTTGCAAGAGACGACGATCGAGCGGTTGACGGACGCAATGATTGATCTCGGTCTTATCAAGGTGAAGCGCCAAGAGGCGATCGAACGCATGCTCTTTAAAAAATACTACCCACACGGCGTGAGCCATTACTTAGGTATGGATGTTCACGACACAGGTCTTTACCAAACGCTTGGTGAAAACATGGTGTCGCGCAATCTTGAGCCGGGAGTCGCGTTCACTATTGAGCCGGGTCTTTACATTCCTTGGGACGACAAAGACGCTCCGGAAGAGCTTCGTGGGATCGGCGTTCGTATCGAGGACGATGTTGTTGTGACGGCGACGGGATGCGAGAACCTCACAAGCGAGGCGCCCAAAGAGGTGTCCGAACTCGAGGCAATCATCGGTCGCGGATAAAGCACGCGAATCTCTCTCGCTCTTGTCCTAAGGTTTTTCCTTGTCTGCAAATTGGAATCGAGTTCTAGTTGAACTCGATTCCTGACTCACGCACCCGTAGCTCAATCGGATAGAGTATGTGACTTCGAATCACAGGGTTCCAGGTTCAAGTCCTGGCGGGTGCGCCACTTTATTCGGATAAACTTTAGAGTGAACACGAAACCTAGCCTTCAAAAAGCAGCTGTCTTTCACAAGTTTGGCGGGCCCGAAGTTGTTTCCTTGGAAGACGTGGCGGTGCCGTCTCTGCAAGAAAGTGAACTGCTGATTCAAGTTAAGTTCAGCACCGTGAACTCTGCGGACTGTCGTATTCGTTCTCGGAACGTGCCGCGCGGATTTGGAACGATCTTGGGTTTGCTCTACGGCTTTAAGGAACCGAAGTTGAAAGTCTTAGGTTTGGAGGTCGCTGGAGAAGTTGTCGCGACAGGGGCCGCAGTTAAGGGCTTTCGCTTAAAGGACCGGGTGTTAGTAAACCTCGGGTTTGGTATGGGCGGTCATCAAGAGTATGTCGTCGTCAAAGAAAAGTCTCAGGTCATCAAGATCCCGGATGAAGTCAGTTTTGAACAGGCCGTGGCTTCCGTTTTTGGCGGTGCCACCGCGCTTTTGTATCTGCGCGATAAGTTATTGCTAAAACCAAACCACAAGATATTGATCACCGGTGCTGGCGGTGCGGTGGGAAGTGCCGCTGTGCAAATAGCTCTTTCAATGGGAGCAGAGGTGACGGCGGTGTGTAGCACGGACAAGGCGTCTCTTGTGGGCAGCTTCGGAGTACACAAGGTCATCGACTACAAGAAGAGCGATTGGAAGGCCCAGCCGCAGGAGTACGATGCCGTTTTCGATACGGTCGGAGTCTTCGGAGTTGAAGACTTAATTCCTTGGCTTTCCGAAACTGGAAAGGCTGCTTTGGCGGTTGCTGACCTTCCCTTAAATCTAAAATGTTTTTGGTTTTCGCTGACGCATAAACGGAAAGTTTATGCGGGCGCGGTCTCTCCTCGGAACAGCGATCTCGAAGCACTCTTAAGCCAAATCAAAAATCGGCAATTTGATCCGGTGATTGGGAAGGTCATCCCGTTTTCCGCTATTCGTGAAGCTCACCAAATCGCCGATTCAGGTCATAAGCTAGGAAGCGTACTTCTAAAAATGAGTTAACTTGCTGGCGGCTGGTTGATCGGCGGGGATCTCCACATAACTGTGATTCATCAAGACTCAGTTTGGCACGCGAAGACATCGTCCGGTATTTTTTTGGCGCTTTTTAGTAAGACAAAGATAAGATCGAGGCCATGGCTCTTCTAAGTGTTTTACTTCCACTTCTTTTTGCGGCCCCTTTGTTTATCGCTCCGTCATTCGGGCACGCGAAATCAGGCAATCATAAACTTCAGCGCTGTCTGTCTGAGCAGGCAGTCAATATGCCGGATCAAAAAGAGGTCGTCTCGAAAGATGCGAGCATCTATGCAAGAATATGCTACCTGCCGGAACTTAAAGAGGTGGACGGACGTTTGAGTCCCGACTACTTGGACAGCATTCTCCTGTTAAAAAAATCAAAGGGCAAAACGCCGCCGACGGTACTCGCCGACGTGCCGACAAAGATCTCTATCACGTGGGGGAGAATCGATTCACTAACGCTGGACAAAGAAACACCTCCGTATCTCTCACTGCGCTACATTTCCGGAGAGTTTTGCGAGGGTCTTGTCGTCTTTCAAACCAAGCCGGTGAAGGTGCTTCATGCCCAAGGCTGTGAGTCGGACGAGAGCAGTTGTCGCATGGTCAAAGTGCTGCCCAAGGGTAAGGGAAAATGTTTGTTGGAGCTCAAGTGTGGTTCTTCGGAGGAGCACACCGATGGAACAGCGAAGCCCAAAAACGTCGACATAGCCTGCTAATTTCCCTGCTTTGGCGAACCCGAATATTGCAAAACCCATGAGGGTCTTTCTGTATCAATGGGAGGAGAACCTCATGAATGCCAGCTCGCAGCTGATAGGGCTCTCTCGCGGGTCCAATTGCGCCATGTTGTCGAGTATTTTGACAACTGGGTTGGTACTTGGATTGATGAGTTTTTCCTCGCCTGCACGGGCAAACATGTGCGACGGCGCCTTCGTCCGCGTGGACAAATCTCCCTATGAATTGGACCTTCGTGTAAACCCCGTCAACTACGATCCACTTGTTAAGCAAGCTGTCCAGCGCAGTCTCTATCCCGACTTCAAAACACTGACCGACCTAATCCCACTTGAACTTTCTGGTGCAGAACTGCGGGCGCTTCGACGATCGACAGCGGAAGTTCGTCGGCATGGATGGGGGTTGAGACGGCTGCGCCATCGACACTTCAGTTTATCAATCAACGTCTGTTACGTGCGGGCGGTGTCATGGGTTCGGAAGTGACTTCGGGAAAACAGTGGGATGCGCCTTATACCTGGGCGCCCCATGTGTATATTGCGGTTGATGCCATGAACAAGGCGGGCATGCGAGATGTGGCGACCACGCTTTCGCGTAACTGGATAGAAATGGTCGACCGTGTACACGCTGAGAAGGGCGTGATTCTGGAAAAATACGATGCCCAGCGAGCAAGTTCGCCGGTCGAAACCGGGGACAAGTATGTCACGCAAGAGGGCTTCTTATGGTCCAACGGCGTCTATATCACGTTGCTTCGCGATCAGCTGGGCGTTGTGCCTCAGCGGTTGTCACCGCCGTGAGATACCTTTATGACATCTGGTCATAAAGGTCATAGCGCATGAAATTTGATCCAAAGAATCCATTTCCGTCGGTTGATCCCGAGTCCATTTCCTACGAAGAAGTGAAAGCTCATGCTCGGGAGTTCGACGCGTGGCTGGGTCTTAGTCTCGAATCGGTTGAAGCGAAAGTGCGCGAGGCACTTGCCGTTTCTGAGGCCATTTCGGATACAAGCGAGATGTCGATCACTCGCGAGTTCTGGCTCTCTAAACCAGTCGACACATTCATGACGCCATACTGGGATCTTGACTACATGCTTCGCGCAGCAGGTCTTGCCGCTAGTGATCTCGTCGTAGATCTTGGCGCGGGGTATGCGCGCCTCGCGTTTGTATTGGCGCTTCGGCACCCAGATGTTGGTTTTGTCGGAATCGAAAAAATCGAAGCCCGCATATTAGAGGCATCGCGTGTTTTTGCGACAAACCCGCTGTTTCGAGCGGCGCCGCGCGATCAATACCAGTTTCTGGCCGAGGACCTTCGCGAAACCGACATCGCGAAGATGTCAGACCCATTGTCAGAAAATACGATTGCCGTGCGCGAGCGTACGCATTTCTTCATTTACGACTTTGGTTCTCGCGAAGACATTCAAGCCGTGCTTCTAAAGCTTCAAGCGCTTGCGTGTGATCAAAAAGTCATCGTGTTGGCCCGAGGTGGTCGTTCTCGCGAAATCATCGACCGCGAACATCCATGGCTCAGCCAAGTACAGCCGCCTCAACACTTCGCCCGCTTCTCCATCTAC